>JBDTRB010000079.1:0-17649 GCA_039931865.1 Acidobacteriota bacterium
CACACGGCGAAGGCAGCTCCCGCAGTGAGCGGAGGCGACGGTATGGCACGTCCCATGCTCCCCCGCTCTCAGGAGGCACCTCATGAACACCATTCGCCCTGGCGTCCTGCTCGCGGCACTCCTGATTCCGGCGCTTGCGTGCAACAAGGCCGAAACGCCGAAAGTGGAATCCAAGACCGAAACCAAGAGCACGAATGCGGACGGCAGCAAATCGACGACGACCACCGAAACGACGCAGATCGGATCAACGGTTGCGGTGACGACGGAGACCCGGGCCGGCGGTGCGAAGGGCGGCAAGACCGAAAGTGAAACCGTCGTGGGCACCGTGACGGAGCTCGGCGCAGGCAAGTCGATCGTCGTGTTGACCGGCGACGGCGTCAAACACAGCTACGACCTCGACAAGAAGACGGTGGCTTCGATCGATCCGAGGGTCACGGTCGGAACGAAGGTGCGTCTCGACACGACGAAGGACAACGACGGGCGGCGCTCGCTGACGGTGATGCCGGCCGCCAATCGGTGACCCGAACCCGATTCGCGGCGAAACAACCGGGCGCGGAGTGCGGAGTGCGGAGTGCGGACTGACCCCTCCGCGCCCGGAAAACCTCAGAGAGAAAGAACGCCCGTTCGAATCAGATACGCGAGCCGAGAGCGCTGCGGCGGCTCTAAGAGCTTGTGGATCCGGCCGAGGCCGGTGACCACGGCCGCCCTGAGCCGTTCCGCGCTCTCGAGGCGCACGGCCGCTCCGGCCGCCGCCCTGGCCTCATCGAACGCGTCGCCCGCGACGGCGTCGGCAAATGACGAAAGGGCTCGCCGATGGTCGACCGCCGCCTGAGCCCGCTCGATCTTCAACTCGTCGAGAATTCGAGCCAGCTCCGAGATCTGGGGCTCTGAAAGCTCCAGCTTGTGAGCGAGAAAACGAAGCGGCCGGCGCACGCCAAACGCGCCGCCGCCGAACTGGCCCGCATCGTCCTCGCCCCCCGCGCTGTACTCCCATTCCGCCCGCCGCGGCCGCCGCGCCTCCGGATCGAAACCCATCCCGATGCGCCTCTCGCCACAATGCTCGCGCTGCCTACGCCAGTGCAGGAATCCCGGGTACATGAGGCCTCCTCTCGCCGGGGCAATCGCTCCTGACGGGTGTTCGAAGCGTGGGCGAAATGCCTCACGCCACGGAGAGTCTAGACCCGATGCCGGGTAGAGCATCTACGTTCAGAATTCACACGGCGCTGCGGCGCTGCGACGCTGCGACGCTGCGACGGGGAGAAGGATGGGTTGAGGGGAATCGCAGGCACTCGGTGCGTCTCCACCGGCCCGGTCGCCACCGATGTCGCGATGAGGCCGATCGAAGCGATCCGCCTCCAGGCGCTCGAGTGGAGCTCGAGCATCCTCGCTAGAATCGCTACGAAAGAGGAGGCTCCATGCGCGTCACGCCCGCGATTGTTTTGACGATTCTCGTTGGCTTTTCAAACCGCGCGGCCGCTCAGGACGCTCATGCGGGGCATGCCGCGGCTTCGACTCCGGCGGCCGCGACCCCCGGTGCGGCGGCCTCCGTCGCTCCGCGCGACCCGAATCTTCCCCCATCCGAGGAACAGGCGAAGGCCGCGCTGGACAAGTCTCCGCGTCACGGCGACTACGCGGACGTGCGATTGCCGGGAGGCGGGAGTCCTGCACCCATCCGCACCTGGATCGTGTATCCCGAGCGCAAGGACAAGGCCGGCGTGGTCATTCTCATCCACGAGATCTTCGGCCTGAGCGACTGGATGCGCGGCGTCGCCGACCAGCTCGCGCGCGAGGGGTTCATCGCGGTCGTCCCAGACCTCGTGTCAGGCCGCGGTCCCGGCGGCGGAGGCACCGAGTCGGCAGCGAGCCGCGACGACGTGGTCAAGCTGGTTCGCGGTTTGACGCCAGAAGAGACCACCGCGCGTCTGAACGCGGTGCGCGACTGGGCGACCCGGCTGCCCGCCGCGAACGGAAAGAGCGCGACCGTCGGATTCTGCTGGGGCGGCGGGCAGAGCTTCGCGTACGCCGCGGCGCAACCGGCTTTGAACGGCGCTGTCGTGTACTACGGCTCGGCGCCCGACCCGGCTCAGATTGCGAAAATCGGGGCGCCCGTCGTGGGGTTCTACGGGGGCGACGACGCCCGGATCAGCACGACGATCCCCGCGACCGAAGCCGAGATGAAGAAGAGCGGGAAGTCGTACGAGTCGCACGTGTATGACGGCGCGGGACACGGGTTCCTCCGCGCGCAGCAGGACCGCAACGGAGCAAATCTGAAGGCGGCATCCGACGCGTGGCCGCGGACCGTGGCATTTCTGAAGGAGCGGCTCAAGTAGACCGCCCGCCTCACGAGGGACGGAGTTAGATCATCCCTTCTGCGGCAGAGGGGGCCTCCGCCGGCGAAACCGGTTTTCCGGGGAAACCGGACGTGAGAAACACGTTGACCGCCGCGAGCACGACCAGTACGGCGAAGACCGGGACGAGCGACCGCTCGATTGCCGCGCGGAAGAGAGGCGGTGCCAGAGGCGCCGACCCGAGGACGCCGCGTTGGGAGCCCGCGAGGAAACGGCTCGCCGCCTCCATCTGGTCGCCGAGCCGAGCGGACAATCCCGCGGCGAAGATCCCTCCGAGGGCGCCGACGCCCAGAGAACCGCCTACCGTGCGGAAGAAAGGAACGAGGCTCGTCGCGATCCCGCGCTGACGCTCCGGCGCGACCTGCTGGATCGCGAGCACCTGCGCGATCGAAGAGGGGCCGAGCCCTGAACCGATCACGCCGCAGGAGATGCTCATCCACGTCACGCCGCGGTTGAATACCGCCCCCGCGAGTACGAGCGCGATGCCGGCCAGCGCCAGGACGGCGCCGAGGCGGGCTGTGAATCGAAATCCGAGACGCACGACCATGCGGGCGCCCGCCGCCGCGGAGATCGCCCACATGAGGATGAACGGCGTGACGACCGCTCCGGCGGCGGTCGCCGTTCCGCCGCGGGCGCCCTGCACGAAGAGGGGCACGTACGCGTCCACCCCGTAGACCGTGGTGCCCATCAATATCGCCGCCACGTAAGGAGACGCGGTTTCCCAGCGGCGAAAGAGCTCCGGCGGAACGAGAGGATGGGCGCGGCGGGTCTGGAGCCAGATGAAACCCGCGAGCGTCGCGAGGCCGGACAGGATGAGAGCCGCGCGGAGGATTGGCGGCTCGCCCGTTTCGCTCGGAGCTCGCAGGACCCCGAACAGGAGGAGCGCGAACCCGATCGCGAGCGCCGCCGCTCCGGCGATGTCGATCGGATCGGCAAGGCTCGCGCGGGACTCGATCAGCCGCGAAGCCACGATGCCGAACGCGATGACGCCGAGCGGCAGGTTGATCCAGAAAATCGACCTCCACCCGAAGTGATCGGTCAGGAACCCTCCGGCGAGCGGGCCCGCGAGGCTCGCAAAACCCCAGACCCCCGAGAAAAACCCCTGCACGCGGGCGCGCTGCTCGAGCGAATAGATGTCGGCGGCGACGGTCAGCGAGATCGGGATCATCCCTCCGGCTCCCAGGCCCTGCAGCGCCCTGGCCGCGATCAGCGTCCACATCGTGTGCGCAAACGCGCACGCCAGCGCGCCCGTCAGGAAGATCCCGATCGACGTGAGCAGGACGCGCCGCCGCCCGTAAACGTCCGCGAGGCGCCCATAGACCGGCATTCCGATCGTGGAGGTCAGGAGGTACACGGAGAACACCCAGGCATAAAGCGGCAGTCCGCCGAGGTCTCCAATGATGGTCGGCATGGCCGTGGAGACGACGGTCGACTCGAACGAGGCAAGCGCCGAGACGAGCAGAAGCGCGAGCGTCACCGCCCGACGGCGAGCAGGATCGAAGCGCGGAGCAGGAGCGACGGCAACGGCGGACATGGAGCGCGAAACAGTACAGCAGGATGCGCGAGATGGACCGCGGAACCGACGCGGCCCGAGCGGAGATCGGGACTTCCTGAAATTCAACAGGCTCGGATGTCTGTTCCTGCACCCGTCACCCCACCCGCCATCGCCTCGCCGCGCGCGGGAGAGGGCGTCTGTCCGCCAGGACCACTTACCGCGAATCTGGCTCTGGAAAACTCCCCTCCGCTGCTCTAAAAACGCTGCATGAGAATCCCGCTGTTTCACGTCGATGCGTTCACCGATCGTCCATTCGCCGGAAACCCGGCGGCCGTTTGCCTCCTGCCATCGGGGCTTTCTCCGGGAGAGGCCTGGCTCCAGGGCGTGGCGCGAGAGATGAACCTTTCGGAGACCGCGTTCCTGACCCGCGAGGCCCCCGTTTGGGGGCTGCGCTGGTTCACCCCGACGACGGAGGTCGATCTGTGCGGACACGCGACGCTCGCATCCGCGCACGTGCTCTGGGAATCGGGAGAGGCGGACGCGGAGGACGCTCTCGAGTTCATGACCCGGAGCGGGCGTCTCTCCGCCGCTAAAAGCCGTTCCCGCGTTGCCGGGTTGATCGAGCTCGACTTCCCTTCTGAGCCGGCGGCTCCCGCTCCCGCTCCCCCCGGCCTCCTCTCCTCTCTCGGAATTCTCTCGGCGAAGTTCACGGGACGAAACCGGTTCGACTACCTGATCGAGCTCAGCGGAGAGACCGAGTTACTCGCGCTCTCCCCCGATTTCAAATGCCTCCGCGAAGCGTGCGGCCCTGCGCGCGGCGTCATCGTCACGGCGCCGAGCGACGACCCGCAGTACGACTTCGTCTCGCGGTACTTCGCGCCCGCGTACGGAATCGACGAGGACCCGGTCACGGGGTCGGCGCATTGCTGCCTCGGTCCGTTCTGGGCGGAGCGCCTCGGCAGATTGGATCTGACCGGCTACCAGGCTTCGTCCCGCGGCGGAGTGGTCGGCGTGCGCGTCGCAGGCTCCCGCGTGGCGCTCGTCGGCCGCGCGGTCACGGTCGCCCGGGGCGAGCTGGTCGGAGCGGCCTAGGAACCTGTCGTCGTAATCTCCTGCTGCGCGAAGGCGTGTCTCTCGCTGCGAGCTTCGGCCTCACCGCGCTCCCAACCGACATGACTCGGACAGGCTCCTAGGGCTGTTTCGCCTCGACGGCGGGGACCAGGGGCTGAGCCTGACGGGGCGCGGCGATTCCGAGAGCCGCGGCGATCCGCGCCGCAATGCTCGTCGAGAGAATTTTCTCGACCCGTCCGCGGGAAACTCCGGGGCCTGCGGCGAGAAACGTCGCGTCGAGCTCCGGGAAGGCCGCCCGGTAGCCGTGCCCGCCGTACTCCTCCGAGCGGCCGGACGTTCGGCCGGGCGACATTCGCATCGAGAAATGAAAACCGGGCTTCGCGAGAAGGATCAGGTCGCCGGACTCGGGCGCGTCGAGCGCGAGCGCGCCCGCCCTTTCGCGCCGGACGACCCGGTCCCAGGGGCTTTCGCCGCCGGCGCGGAAGTTTGTCAGGACGCGCTCGGCTTCTTCTAGCGTTCCGGGCGGGGCAGCCGGGTTGACGTAAACGTGCGCGACCCCCGACGTCGCCAGCGCGGCCGTCTGAGAAGTCGGGTCGATCGAGCCGTCGGGCGCAGCGGTCACGAGGCCAGCTTCGCGCAGGATCTCGTCGGGATAGAGCTCGGTCCATAGAGGCGTCATGCCGTGGTCGGCCGTGACGAAGATCGCGTCTCTTCCGGTCAGGGCGCGAGTGAGCCGCGCGACGGTCGCGTCCGCCTCCGCGTAGGCATGATCAATCCAGCCGGCGAAACGACGCGAACGTTCGGGGGTGAATCCGGCCTGCCGCGGGTCGATCAGCAGGAAATGATGCTCGATCGCGTCGACTTCCGAGAAGTAGAGAAAGAGCATGTCCCAGTCCGTCCGCTCTACCGCAACGATCGCGGCCGAGGCGAGAAACCCGGTCAGCCTGTCGGACTGCTCCTTGTAAATCTCGGCCCTGTCGGAATCGGCGCCGAAGATGCGGTAGTCCGCGCGTCCGGGCCAGAAGCCCGCGCGCGCATCGACGTCGCGACGGAACTGTTCGGGATACGCGTCGGTTTCGGAAATGCCGCCGACATAGATTTCGACCTTCGAGAGGTCGGGCGCGAGGGACAGAACCTTGCACCAGGCGCCCGCCCGGCCTTTGGCGCCGCGGACCTCCGCCGGAAACCAATCGCCCGCGACCACGGAGCTCGGCTCGCCGACTTCCGGCTCAATCCGGAGACTGTCGTAGTTCACGACCCCGTCGTCGGTCGCGTCGAGCGCCTCGAGGACGATCCGGTGCGCGGTCGGCGGGAATCCGATCACGGTCCTCGCCAGGGGTGAGAACCCCTGGCCCCCGTCTCCCTGCCAAATCGCCGGGTGCTCCCACCCGGACACCGAAATCGTCTCGACGTGCGCGCGCGATCTGGCGTCGGACACCCAGTTCATGCCGAACCCGGCGCAATCCGTCTGCGGCGTCCCCGCCCCGTGCGGGTACGCCATCACTCCGACTCTCCGGCCCTGGCGGTGCGCCGCTTCGCAGAGCGTCTCGGCGCGCAGCGGCGTGTCGAACCCGCTGCGCACGGTTCCAAACGGCTTCGCGCGGTCGAGCAGAGAGTTTCCGACGATTCCGGTGTCCCGCGGCAGCGCGCCGGTTACGTGCGTCGCGTGCGCGGCCGGCGTGAGCGAGGGGGTCGAAGGGACCGATCGGACGGCGAAAAAGCCACGGTCCGCCAGGGCCTGAAGCCCTCCGGCCGGAAGCGCGCCGGGCGTTGCCATGAGGCGCTCGAGCCGTTGTCCCGACATGCCGTCGATCGAGATCAGGACCGCCCGCGAGGCGTGAACGGGCGGGGAATCGGGAGCGGCCGCCGGACGCGCAGTCCGGCAGGCCAGCGACGTGACGAACAGGCCGAACGCGACGAGCAGCCGGACGATCCGGATCGGCAGAGTCGGCAAATCGGATCGGGGAGAGCTCATCGCGACGGTCGCGTGATCTTAGATCAGGGGGTATGGTCGGCAGCCGAATGCCCGAAGGCAACACGATCCACCGCCTCGCCCGGGACCACACCCGCGATTTTGCGGGCCGCCTGGTGCGAGTGTCGTCGCCCCAGGGCCGTTTCGCGCGCGAGGCGCGCCGGCTCGACGGCCGGCGTTTCCGCGAAGCCGCCGCGATCGGGAAGCATCTCTTTCACAAGTGGGACGGAGGCTTGATCGTGCACGTTCACCTCGGCATGGCCGGTGAGTTCACGAGGTTCGCCGGGACGCCGCCCGATCCGAGGCCGACGGTTCGAATGCGTCTTTCGACTCCGGAAGTGACGGCCGACCTCATCGGGCCTCCGACCTGCGAACTGATCGACGAAGAGAAACGCGCACAGATCGAGGCGAGGCTCGGGCCCGACCCCTTGGGCCCCGGAGCCGATCCCTCGAGAGTCTTCGCGGCTCTCAGGAAGCGCCCGGATCGCCCGATCGGCGACGCGCTCCTCGACCAGCGGGTGATAGCCGGCGTGGGCAACATCTATCGCATCGAGGCGCTGTTCCTCGCGGGCATTCATCCGCTCCAGCGCTCCGGGAGGATTTCGGAGGCGCGTTGGCTGGCCCTGTGGGAGCTCCTTCGCGTCCTCATGCGGCGCGGGGTGACGCTCCGGCGAATCTCGACGATCGTCCCCGGCGAGACTCCGCACGTGGCGGCTGGCCGCGGCCGCCGCGATTCGTTGTACGTGTACCGGCACGAAGTCTGCCGCCGGTGCGGAGACCGGATCCGGGAGATCCCCCTGTCGGGGCGCCGCATGTTCTTCTGCCGGACCTGCCAGCGACGGTCCTGACGAGCGGACAATCAGAAAGCCGCGCCTCACAGTCGCGGAACGGGGTTCAGCGTTGAGCCCCTGGGCTGGTTCGACTTTCGCTCTTCGCTAAAGGGATTATTTCTTGCATCGCGGTCTCAAGGAGAGCCCATGCATAGCCGTCACCGCCTCGTTGCCATCGCCTTCGGCGCCTCCGCCGCAGGTCTCCTGCTGATCGGCGCGCAATCCCGCGTCTCTGAAAACGCGCCGCCCCCGGGCCCGCCGCGCCGGGAGGTTCTCAAGGGCGAAGGCGCGCTCGGCGACTGGACTTCCGACGCTCCGGGAGTGCGTCGGAAGATCACCGTGGCGGATCTGCCCCGGCCCTACGCGACAAAATCCGTCGACTCGGGATCGCACGTCATCGACCGGCCCGCAAATGCGTGGCCGCGCGTCCCGCCCGGATTCAAAGTCGAGGAGTTTCAGACGAAGCTCGACAATCCGCGGCTTCTGCGCACCGCACCCAACGGAGACGTCTTCCTCGCGGAGAGCTATCCGGGCCGCATCCGGGTCCTGCGGGCGCGCGACGGCGCGGGCCGCGCGGAGCAGAACGAAATCTTCGCGAGCGGCCTCACCAAGCCGTTCGGCATCGCGTTCTATCCGCCTGGTCTCGAGCCGCAGTGGGTCTATGTCGCGGAGACGGGGCGAGTCGTGCGGTTCGCCTACCGGTCCGGGGATTTGAAGGCGCGCGGCAAGCCCGAGGTGATCGTTCCGGATCTCCCGGGCGGCGGCCTTCTCCGCGGCGGCGGCCACTGGACGCGCGACATCCAGTTCGCCCATGACGGGCGGAAGATGTTCGTCTCCGTCGGCTCGCATTCGAACGTCTTCGAGAATCCAGGCACGAGCGAGGAACGCCGCGCCGACATCCTCGAGTACAACCCCGACGGGACGGCAGGCCGCATCTACGCCTCCGGGATTCGGAATGCGGTCGGAATCGCGGTGCAACCCGGAAGCGGCGAGCTCTGGGCGTCCGTGAACGAACGCGACGGACTCGGCGACGACCTCGTTCCCGACTACATCAGCCGGATCCGGGACGGCGGGTTCTATGGCTGGCCCTGGTTCTACATCGGCGGTCATCAGGATCCGAGACACGCCAACGCGCATCCGGAGCTGCGGGACAGGGTCCTCGTCCCGGACGTGCTCCTGCAGTCCCACTCCGCGTCGCTTCAGATGGCTTTCTACACGGGCCGCCAGTTTCCGCGCGACTACGCCGGCGACGCGTTCGCAGCGGAGCACGGATCGTGGAATCGCGCGCGCCGCACCGGGTACAAGGTGATCCGCGTGCCGCTCCGCGAGGGCGCGCCGACCGGCGAGTACGAGGATTTCCTGACCGGCTTCGTCACCCCGGACGGTCAGGTCTGGGGTCGGCCGGTCGGAGTCACCGTCGCGAGAGACGGCGCGCTGCTCGTATCCGATGACGGCGGCGATCTCGTCTGGCGCGTTTCGTACGACGGTCCCGCGAAGCGATAGACACGAAAGAACGAGCGAAGGACCGCGGCGGCCGCGCCTCCGTGCGAAGCCGACCGGTATGATTGCCCCGATGCAGGACTTCGAGAAGCTCGGCGTCTTTTACCTCGGGCGCACCGCGGGCGCCGCAAAGAGGGAAGTGCAGAGCCTCGTCCTCTACGACTCGCGTGATCTGGTGACGCACGCGGTGTGCGTCGGAATGACCGGCAGCGGCAAGACGGGCCTGTGCATTTCCTTGATCGAAGAGGCGGCGCTCGACGGCATCCCCGCCATCGTCATCGACCCGAAGGGGGATCTCGGCAACCTCCTGCTCACCTTCCCCGATCTGGCCCCGGGAGACTTTCGTCCGTGGGTCAACGAGGAGGACGCCGGCCGCAAGGGGATTTCGGTAGACGAGCTGGCAAAGCAGCAGGCCGAGCTCTGGAAGTCGGGTCTTGCCGGGTGGGGGGAGGACGGCGCGCGTATTGCGAAACTGAAGAGCGCCGCCGACTTCGCGATCTACACGCCCGGATCGACCGCCGGCCTGCCGGTCTCGATCCTGAAGTCCTTCGACGCGCCGAACGAGGCGACGCGCTCCGATACGGAGCTGCTCGGCGAGCGTGTCGGCACGACGGCCACCGGGCTTCTCGCGCTACTGGGAATCGAGGCGGACCCCATCCAGAGCCGCGAGCACATCCTCCTCTCGACGATCCTGGAGAACGCGTGGAGAAAGGGGGAAAACCTGGATCTGCCGGCCTTGATCGGCCGGATCCAGAAGCCGCCGGTCGCCCGCATCGGTGTGCTCGACATCGACTCGTTCTTCCCCGCGAAGGACCGGTTCGCCCTCGCGATGAAACTGAACAACCTGCTCGCGGCTCCCGCCTTCGCCGCCTGGCTCGAAGGCGAGCCGCTCGACATCGCGGCCCTCCTGCGGACTCCGGAGGGGAAACCGCGCGTCTCCATCTTTTCAATCGCGCATCTCTCCGACGCCGAGCGTATGTTCTTCGTCACGATGCTGTTGAACGAGACGGTCGGCTGGATGCGCAGGCAGTCGGGCACGACGAGCCTTCGCGCGATCGTGTACATGGACGAAATCGCCGGATACTTTCCTCCCGTCGCGACCCCGCCCTCGAAGGCGCCGCTCCTGACGCTCTTGAAACAGGGCCGGGCGTTCGGATTGGGTGTGGTGCTCGCGACACAGAACCCGGTGGATCTCGACTACAAGGGCCTGTCGAACGCGGGGACGTGGTTTCTCGGACGGCTCCAGACGGAACGCGACAAGGCGCGGGTTCTCGAAGGGCTCGAGGGCGTGGCCGCCGGCGGCGGGCCGAAGTTCGACCGCGGCGCGATGGAGCAGACGCTGGCAGGATTGAAGTCGCGGGTCTTCGTGATGAACGACGTCCACGAGGACGCGCCGGTCGTCTTCGAGTCGCGCTGGGCGATGTCGTACCTGCGCGGCCCGTTGACGCGCGGGCAGATCAAGACGCTGATGGATCCGCGGAAGGCGACAGGCTCCGAAGCCTCCGCCCCTGTCGAAGAGCGCGCCTCCCCTTCGAAGAAGGCGGCAGATCACGTGAAACCCGGCAGTGCTTCCTCCGAACGCCCACTTCTCCCGCCGTCGATCCCCCAGTACTTCCTTCCCGTCCGGGGCCGCGCCGGATCGGCAGTCGTGTATCGCCCGATGGCCCTCGGCGCCGCGGAAGTCCGCTACTCCGACGCGAAATCAGGGGCCGAGTCGCGGGAAGACGTTCTCGTTATCGCCCCGATCACGGACGGACCGGAGCCGCTCCGCTGGGACGACGCGGAGCCCGCGGACCTCGCGCTCGCAGACCTCGAACGCGATGCGATGGCGGGCGCGACGTTCGAAGCGCCCCCGGCGCCGGCGGCGGCTCCCAAAAACTGGGAGGCATGGTCGCGGGATTTCGCGGCTGCCCTCTTCCGGACTCGCCGCATGGAGCTCTTCCGAAGCCCCTCCACATCGGATGTCTCGAAACCGGGCGAAACCGAGCGCGACTTCCGGGCGCGGCTCCAGCAGAAAGCGCGCGAGGAACGCGATGCAGTCGCGGAATCCCTCCGCGCCCGCTACGCCTCTCGCGTGGCGGCGCTCCAGGAAAGAAAGCGCCGTGCGGAGCAGGCGGTCACGCGCGAAAAAGAAGAGGCCACGACCTCGGGGATCCAGACCGCGATCTCCGTGGGCGCGACAGTCCTCGGCGCTCTCCTCGGCCGCAAGGCGATCAGCGCCACCAACATCGGCCGCGCGACGACCGCAGCGCGCGGAGCGGGCCGAACCATGAAGCAGGCGGGCGACATCGGACGCGCGAAAGAAAACGTCGCCGCGATTGATGCGCAGATCGCGGAGATCGAAAGCGAGCTGCAGGCGGAGCTAGATCAGCGCGCCGCGGCTACGGATCCGCTGACGGAGAAGCTCGAGCCCCTCGCCCTGAGGCCGAAAAAATCGGACGTCTCGGTGAAACTCGTGGCCCTCGGCTGGACTCCCGCCCCATAGAGGTATGGCCGGCGCCGGGCCCGGATGATGCTTACAGGCCCAATCGGTCCGGTTCAAAGCTTCAGCTGATCGAGCGCATTCCGCCATCAGGAGCGTCGGGCGTGGGATACGATTTCGATCGATCCGATGACAATCCCAGCCTTGGCCGATTTCCTGGGCCTGTGCTGAACGGCGCCGCTCCCCCAGGTCGCGGACTCCGCCTGGAAGCTCGCCGGCCGTCGGTAGGATTCGTTGGGCCTGTCGTCCAGAACGCCGTTAAGAGACCCTCTCACGATGCGCCAACGATGATCTGCCGATCCAGAGCATTCTCATGGATCGGTGCTATCGGTCTCTTTTTCTCAACGGATGGCATTGCCGCGCCAAGGTTTCCCTGCTCGGACGTCAGTTTCTCCGTTCTGAGTCGTGACCCTTCTGCCGTGGCGGTCTTGCCGACGCGCTCTGTCAGTCGGCAATGGACGGCACTCGGTTCTCCAGGGCTACCAGGATTGGCCAACTCCCTGGCGGTCGCGCCGGGCGTTGTGCTGGCTGGAGTTTGCGACTTCTGCGGTCCCTACAACGTGCCGGGCGGCGGCGTCTACCGAACCGAGGACGACGGCCGCTCCTGGACCAACGTCCTTACCGCCTCGAGGATCGACAAGCTCGCGTTTTCCCCTTCGAATCCTTCCGTCGTCTACGCGATACGCCTCGCGGGCGAGGGAACCCAAGCTCCCTCGCGCAGCCTCTGGACGAGCTCCGACGCGGGAAGGACCTGGTCCGCCACGCCGCTCAACGGCGTTTCCGAGAAACTCCTCCAGGTTGATCCAGCCTCGCCATTCGGGGTGTGGGTCAGCACGCAGTACTCCTTGCTCCATTCCATCGACTCCGGGTCAACCTGGACGACGGTTCTGGGAAAGAGCGTCACGTCACTCGCGATTTCCCCGTCCGATCCGACAACAATTTACGCAGGCACCGACACTCAAGGGGCGTTTCGAACGCGAGACGGCGGTCACACTTGGGTTGCCGTTTCCCTGGTCGATGTCGCCCGGGGCGGTCTCAATGTCGACGTTCTGAGCCTGGCCGTAGACGCCATGAATCCGAAACGGGTGCTCGCGGTGGGCAGTTCGTACTTCCAGCCGAACTTTACGACCCCCGCCATATATCGGAGCGAGGATGGCGGTGACTCCTCCACAGCAACCGGTCTCTTCGCGAGAAGCGTTGTCGCAGCGCCGAATGCGCCCGGGACCTTCTATTCGGACGTTTTCGTGGTTGGTTTCGAACGCCTCGTGTATTTGACGCGGGACGGCGGCGTCACCTGGCCGACCGAGATCGGGTCGCCTCCTCCGACGAACACGGGCGTCAAGGACTTTTCCAATCTCGTCCTCCATCCGCTCGATCCGTCGACGCTGTACGCGACGGCGACGCACGGTGTCTATCGGGTCGCCCTCGATTCACAAACGCTCAGCCTGGGATCCGGGCGATTCCAGGTGCGGGTCACATGGCGAAATTCCGCGGGCGAAGCACCGGCGGCCTTCGTTCCTCTCACTCAGGACACGGGAGCCTTCTGGTTCTTCACCCCCAACAATCTAGAGGTCGTCATCAAAGTTGTGGACGGGCGGGGTGCCAACGGCCATTTCTGGGTCTTCGGCGCCGCGTTGACCGACGTCGAGTACGACCTCGAAATCACCGACACGACGAGCGGGGCTGTCTGGAAACATCACAATTCCCAGGGCACGCTCGCGAGCTACGCCGACACCTCAGCCTTCTGAGGGCGGAGAGGCGGAGAGGTTAGTGTCGCTTCAGTGCATCCCGTGGGACGACAGGCTCCGGCGACACATGCCGACGATCCGACTACGGGAAGGACTTCGCGTCGGCGCCGCCGCAGAGCAACTCTTTCGGTTCGGCGGCCTTGACTTTCAGTAAGGGTATAAATAATACCGCATGCTTTCGCTGATTTCGCTTCGAGCGGTCGCGCTCCTCCTTCATGGATGCCTCGCCGTCGGGCTGCCGACGAGCTTCGCCGCAGACAAAGCGAGGGGTATTCGGGAAAACGCATCGGCCTCGGCGGCGGAACCTGCCGTTGCGAACCAATGGATTCGTCTTCCCCTGGATGGGCCGCTCACCTCGGTCGCGGCGGCCTCCGGGGTGATCCTGGCGGGAGGCGGATATTGGGGGGGCTGCTCTGGATGCACGAACCCACCGGGGGGCCTCTTTCGATCCGTCGATGGAGGGATCTCCTGGACAGACGTCTTCCCCGGCCTCGGCACCGACGCCGTTGCGTTTGCACCATCCAATCACTCGGTGGCGTATGCCTCGCGCCCGGGACCGGGACTCTCCGTGTGGAAAAGCGCAGACGCCGGGATCACCTGGTCGCCCACGACTCTGACCGGAAATCCAGTAAGAATCTTGAAAGTTGACCGCTCTTCTGCACTCGGGGTCTGGGCCGGCGGGGCCTCCGGTCTGTTTCATTCTTCCGACGGCGGAGCGACGTGGGCAAAGGTCCTGGATCAAACGGTCACCGCGCTGGAGGTGTCATCCGACCCACAGACGGTCTACGCAGGGGTTCGTTTTTCCCTCTCGGGGTATTCGTTCGTGCTGCGAACGCGAGACGGCGGCGCGACATGGACCCAGATCCGTCAGGGTGGCGGAAGCACCGTCATGACCGCCTTGGCGACAGAGTTTGCGAATCCATATCGAGTGGTCGCGACAACCACCTTTTACTGCCCATCAGGTCTGCCCCCTTGTACGGGCAGCGCTCTCTATTCGAGTCAGGATGGCGGTGATACCTGGCTCCAGCGAACAGTCTCATCGCGGAATTTCTCCCTCGGGACGCCCTGGCTCGTGAGCGCACCCGGGACCTTCTATGTGGCCAGCCTGCAGACCCTGGCGCACAGCGAAGATGGCGGTTCGACGTGGTCTAACCTGAATGTGACGACCCCGGGAACGGATATCGGTTATTTCGAACCCTATGACTTTGCCGTGGACCAGAGCGATTCATCCAAGGTCTACGTGCTGAACCCGGTAGGACTCTTCGTCTTGCGCGCCGAGCCCGCGTTGCTCAGCATGGGGCACGGCCGATTCGAGGCCCGCCTGACATGGCGGACTTCGAGCGGCGGGGGCCATGGTGCTGGGACGCTTCTGACCAATGACACCGGCGCTTTTTCTTTTTTCACCCCCAACAATCTGGACCTCGCTATCAAGGTCCTCGATGGGCGGCCCTCCAACGGCCACTTCTGGGTCTTTGGCGCCGCGTTGACCGATGTCGAGTACGACCTGGAAATCACCGACACGACCAACGGGGCGGTCTGGAGACACCACAATCCACAGGGCACGCTCGCGAGCTACGCCGACACCTCCGCCTTCTGAGGGCGGAGATGTTGGTGTCGCTTACTCGATCCGGTGCGGGACGAATCGGCTCCTGTTGTCTGTGATCGGACCTTCCGACTCGCGAATGCCGATCCCGGCCGCCTCCTGGCCGATGATCCAGCTGCCGATTACCGGGTGCTGGCCGTCTAACTCGGGAAGAGGAGCCAGGGCCTGGTAAACGGACTCTCCCCGCCCATAGTCGCCGCCGGTCTCCGCAAAAATTCCGCGCTCGTCATAGAGGGTCACGTTCGATCCTTCGCGTGAGAAGAGCGGTTTCTGCACGTAGCGCGTCAGCTTACCCTTTGAAAACGAGGCCTCGAGAAGGTTTGGATCGCCGGGATTCAACTCCCACAGAATCGGCAGGATCCCCTTGCTCGAGAGAATGACCTTCCACGCGGGCTCGATCCACTGCGTCTCGCGGTCGCCGAGCAGCATGTCGCCGAAGTCTTCCTCGAGCATCCACTCCCACGGATACAGCTTGAAGACCGACTGCATCGTCTTCTCGTTCTCGTCGACAAACAGCTTGCGCCGGTGGTCCCAGCCGATCTTGGAAACGAGGATCTGGTCGGTCGCGATCTGCGCCTGCGAAGCCGTGTCCCGCAGGTAACTGACGGTGACGATGTCTTCGACGTCGTCCAGGGAAGCGAAGTAGAGCGGCTCGCCGCGCAGATACGGCTTCAATCCCTTCCACGCCGCGATCAGCCGCTCGTGGATGCTGTTGAACTGGTCCCCGCGGGGGAATACGTCCTCCAGCCACTTCCACTGCACGACCGCCGCCTCGTAGAGAGCGGTCGGGGTATCCGCGTTGTACTCGAGAAGCTTCGGCGGAGAGACGCCGTCGTACGAGAGATCGAAACGACCGTAAATCGAGGGAGATTCCTCCGCCCACGAGCGTTCGATGAGCTCGCGGATGTCGCCAGGAATTCCGAGCTCCTTGTAACGACGTTTCTCGATGACGTGCCCGGCGGCGGCGATGCACATCTGGTGCAGCCGGTTCGTCGCTTTCTCCAGGATATCGACTTCAGCCGGAGAGAAGACGTAGTGGGCCGACTCGTACCAGTAGGTCTCTTCGGGCGTGTGAAACGTCAGGCCGAGCTCTTCGACCTTCGACTGCCAGCCCGGGCGGGGCGCCGATGCGACGCGGCGCAAGTCTAGCAACCCGTGGAAAAATGGATGCGGGTGTCGCGTCCGGGCTTTTGCAATGGGCTACAGGCACAACGGAGGCTTTTCTCGTGTCTGTCAACCAAGGTCTTTTCCTCGCGTAGACACCGAGCAAAAGCCCGTCCGCCCTGCGGGTTGCGGCGGCGCTCGCAACGCCATCCCACACCCTTTTCCACGGGCTGCTAGGAGCTCACGCTTCCGCCGTGAGATCCGCCCGAAGAGCTCGAGGCGTGACCGCCGGAGGACGCCTCTCCGTGCGCTCCGAAGCCGCCCCGCGAAACGCCGCCGGAGGTGGAGGTCCCGCCATGAACTCCGGTGCTCGACCTCGAGGTCGACCCGATGCCGCCTCCGATCCAGTGATAACCCGGGATGATCGCGGTTCCGCGGCACATGGAATCCGGCACGGGCCGGCCGGTGGGGTCGACGCAGCGGCGGCTCTGGCCGCACGACACCAGCGCCATCGACGCCATCAGCGTCAGCGTGATCGAAGAGCTTTTCTTCACGAGATGTGGCCTCATTTTACAGGATGCTGCGGGTTTAAAATGCCTAGCACCCCGCGGCCCGACTCCTGCTGTACCTAACTCTTGCTATAAATGATCCGTTCCATGTCATTCCGAACCCCGGCATCCTTTCTCTGTCTCGCGCTGTCAGCGGCAGTCGCTCTTTCCGCCGGCGGGGCCTGGAAACGTCCCGCCGCCGCGGAGGCCCAGGCCACCGACAATCCCGTGCTCGTGTGGGACGAGGCGGTCCTCCACGGGATCCGCGCGACGAAGCCCGGACCGACGATCGTCGCCCGGTCGCTTGCCGTGGCGCACACCGCGATGTTCGACGCGTGGGCCGCGTATGACGCCCGCGCGGTTCCGACGATCCAGCATCCCGCGTGGCGCCGCCCGGCTGCAGAACGGACGGAGGCGAACAAATTCGAAGCCGTCAGCTATGCGGGTTATCGCGCGGTCGTCGATCTCTATCCTTCGGAGGCGGCGTATTACCAGGCCCTGATGCTCCAGCAGGGATACTCGCCCGCCGACCAGACGACGGATCTCTCGACGGCCCGAGGGGTCGGCAACATCGCGGCGGCCTCGGTTCTCGATTTTCGGCACCGCGACGGGTCGAATCAACTCGGCGACCGTGCGCCCGGCGCGTACTCCGACTACACCGGCTACGCGCCGGTCAACACGACGGTCAGCGTGAACGACCCGAACCACTGGCAGCCTCTCGCGCTGGTGGTGAACGGCGCCATCGTGAACCAGACCTTCACGACGCCGCACTGGGGGCTGGTCACTCCGTTCGCGCTGCCGAGCGGGTCGGCGGTGCGTCCCGCCATCGGGCCGCCCCAATACCCGGATCCCGAGTACAAGGTCGAGGCGGACGAGGTGCTGGCTTTCAGTGCAGCGCTGACGGACGACCAGAAAGTGATGGCGGAGTATTTTGCGGACGGCCCCACC
>JBDTRB010000080.1:0-17589 GCA_039931865.1 Acidobacteriota bacterium
CGGGCAACCGGGTTCGAACCGGCGACATCCAGCTTGGGAAGCTGACGCTCTACCAACTGAGCTATGCCCGCGCCGGCGGCGAATATAACCCGAACGTCCGGGGGCGGCAATCCCACCGGGTGCCCGGAAAGACGATATCGGGACTACGAGGGCGTCACCGATGAATTTTTCGGAATGGGCGCCGTAGTCGACGAGGCGAAGGCGGCGGTCGGACAGGCCGCTGCGGGGTTGAAGAGGGCTTTCGCTCGCTGAGAGGCCGGCGCCGCCGACGGAGGAGACAGGCGGCGCTTTTTTTGTCCGGGTCGGTCCTCTCGATCTCAGGCCAGTCGAAAGCGTGGTATTTACAGTGAATGGGTCAACCGGAGTGTTTCGAGCATGTGGAGGTATTCGGCGACGTAGGGCTCGTACTCGCGGCGCCTCGCTTCCGGGAGGTCCTTGTATCCGGTCACGCTCCCGCGGCAGAGGGCGGTCTCACAGAGGCAGGGACTCGGCATGAACTCGATCTCCCACTCGAAGCTCGCGTAATCCGTCCTCAGCTCCTCGCCGGCGGCGATCAAACGGCGAGCGTAGATCTGAAGGCTCTGCGCTCCCCGCGGCAGGAGAACGCCGCAATTGGGATCGCACGAATGATTGATGAGCTCGATCGGTCCGGGAACCAGGACGTGCGTGTCGACGTCGACCTGGAACGAATGCCGCGTGCGGGAAGGCAGCCGCGGTCCCCAACCCTCGATGATGAGCGTGCCCGGTTCGATCGCGCGCGTGGCATGGACGTGCCGCCCGAAGCGTCCGTCTTTGACCTCGATCATCGCCCGTCCTGTTCGTTCATTTGGTGAGCATGGAGATTGAGGTCGGGCAAGCACAAAGCAGGCCAGAGGGCGCGAGCAGTCGCTCCGGGCCCGGAATTTCTTTGTCGGGCTCCTGATCTCCCGCCCGATCGATAGAATCGGCAGGATGCCAATGCCTTTCCATTCAATCCCTTCCGGTGGGAAGTTCCGCGCGCCGGCAGTTTCAGCGGTCTCTCGGGCGCCGTGGAGGCGAAGCGTGGCCGCCGGGGTCGCGATCCTCCTCCTGATCGCAGCAAGGGCGATCTCCGGACCTCCGAATGTCCGCGAAGTGACGATCCTTTACACCAACGACTTCCACAGCGCGTTTGATCCGATTCCCGCTTACTGGCTCCCCGGAAGTCCGAGGCTCGGGGGCGCCGCGTACCTGGCGGGACTCGTCCGCGACGTCCGCCGGCGGAGCCAGACATCTTTTCTGTTCGACTCGGGCGACATGTTCACGGGAATGCTGTCGAACCTGACGCGCGGCGAGGCCCTGATGGAAATGATGATCAGCATGGGGTACGACGCGATGGCGATCGGGAACCATGAGTTCGACTACGGCGGCGAAAACTTCACTCGGCAGATGAATCGGGTCCCTTTTCCCGTTCTCGCCGCGAACGTCTTCTACAAGGGCACCCGCCGGTACTACAGCCGCCCGTTCGCAATCCTGGAACGCAACGGTGTTCGCGTGGGAGTCATCGGGATCATCGGCGAGGATGCCCGCAGCGTCGCGCTGCCTTCGGGGATCACGAATCTCGAGTTCACCGATCCGATACCCGAGGTCCGCGCGGCCGTGTCGGAGCTGCGGCCGGCCGTCGACCTCATCGTCGTGCTGGCGCACCAGGGCAAGACCGGCCCTCAGCAGACGGACGCGGAGGCGCGGCCGGAGGTCCAGCGCGACTTCGACGAGGACATCCGTCTCTGCGGAGAAATCCCCGGGATCGACGTATTCGTGGGAGGACATGCGCATCGCGGGATCGAGCGGCCTTACGTCCACCCGAAGACCGGAACGCTGATTGTCCAGACGTACGGGTACGGGACCAGGCTCGGCGTGCTCAGGCTCCGTCTCGCCGGCGGGCGGGTCGTCGGGCACGAGGGAGAGCTGCTGAAAGTGTGGAGCGACCGAATCGCCCCCGATCGCGCGGTTGCGGCCAAGATCGACCGGTACAAGGGGGAGACGGCCGCGGCGATCGGCGTCGTCGTGGGACGCCTGAAGACGCGCCTCGTTCGCGACTACAACCGCGAGTCGCCGCTCGGCTCGTTCGTCGCGGATGCGATGCGGGAGGCCGCGGCCGCCGACGTGGCATTCGAAAACGCGGGCGGGCTGCGCGCCGATCTGCCGGAGGGCGCGGTGACGAACGGCAGCGTGCTCGATGCGCTGCCGTTTGTGAACACGCTCGTCGCGTGTGATCTGAGCGGCGTCCAAATTCGCGCGATCCTGGAGCAGGGGCTTTCGCTCGAACGCGGTTTGATCCAGGTGTCCGGGCTGACCGCGACGTACGACCTCCGCCGCCCCGCGGGCGCTCGGCTGGTCGACGTGTCGATCGCCGGGCGGCCCCTCGATCCCGCGCGGAAGTACCGAGTCGCGACCAACAGCTTTCTCGGCGAGGGAGGGGATCTCTACGAGACGTTTCTCGAGGTGAAGTCCGTCGACACCGGTCAGGCCCTGTCGGACGTACTCATCTCCCGATTTCGAGCGCGGCCGGAGCTATCGGCGCCGTCCGGGGGGCGTTTGATTGCGGTCCGAAGCGGTCCTTAGTGTATAATAAAGACATGGCCCCAATCAGGGGCGGTCGGCATCGCGGTCGGACTCTCACGGTCTGCCTGGCCGGAGGTGTTCGGCATCTCGGCCGGCTCCGAGAGCTGGTCGCGATCGGGCTCTTGACGGCTGCGCACCCTTCCCCGGGCCCGGAAGATTCCGCTCGGAAGCGCTGATCGGCCTTCTCACGGGGCCTGAAGGGCGAAGAGCGGGTCGAGGGCCGCGGCGCGGCGCGCGGGAAGCCAGACGGCGGCCGTCGAGATCGCCAGAATGAGGACCGCGACCGCGGCGTGGACCCCGATGTTTCCGGCCGAGACGCCGAAGAGCGCTCCGGAGAGCAGCCGGGAGCAGGGGACGGATAGAAGGAGACCCGCGGCGACGCCGATCCCCGCGAGCGCGCCGCCTTCCTTGAGCACGAGCTTCAGGACTTCGGCCCGATCGGCTCCGAGCGCCATCCGGATCCCGATCTCCTGGCGCCGCTGCGCGACCGCGTGGGCCATGACTCCGGAGATCCCGACCGCGGCGAGTGCCACGGCGAGCGAGCCGAAGAGCAGTACGACGTCCACATTCAGCCGGCGCGACGAGAGCGAGTCCGAGACGACGGCCGACATCGGCCGGAAGGGCGAGACCGCCTGCTCGGGGTCCAGCCGAGCCAGCACCGCCCGGGCCTCGACGAGCATCGCGGCCGGGGCGCCCGGCGAGAACCGCACTACGAACGAGCCGGTCCGCAGGTGGGGAGCGAAAGAGTTCTGGGGGAGAGGGACGTAGATCGTCGGATTTGCCGCCTCGTCGAGCCCCCGAAGCTTCACGTCGGTGACCACTCCGACGACCTCGCGCCAGACGGTCCCATCCGAATAGATCTGCAGACGCTGCCCCACAGGGCTCGCGCCCGCCCAGTGCAGCCGCGCCATCGCCTCGTTGACGAGGACCACCTTCGGTGCGTCCGCGTCGTCGCGATCTGTGAAATCGCGCCCCGCGAGGATCGGTATCCCCATCGTGGAGAAGTAGCGCGGCGACGCGGAGACGTAGTCCGCGTTCGGCTCCGAGCCGTCCGCGACGGGGCGACCCTTGATGACGAAGGACGTGGAATTCGAGAAATTCGCGAGCGGAATCCGGCCGACCGCTGCCACTTTTGCGACTCCGTGCACGTTCGACAGCCGGTCGAGCGCCTCGCGGAAGTAGCGCGATTGCTTCGGTGGATCGGGATACCGGTTCAGCGCGAGTCCCACCGACGCTGTCCACAGGCCCTCGGGCTCGAACCCCGGGCGAACGCCCTTGAGCCGGAGGAAGCTCGCGAGCAGAAGCCCGGCGCCGGCGGTCAGAACGAGGGCGAGGGCGACCTCCGCGATCACCAGGATACGGAGCGCGCGGTGGTCGCCGGCCCCGCGCGTCGATCCGCGCCGCCCGCTCTTCAGATCCTCCCCCAGACGCCGTCCGCCGGCGCGAAGCGCGGGAGCGAGTCCGAAGAGGAGGGCGGTTCCCAGGGACACCGCGAGTCCGAAGAGGAGAACTCGAACGTCGAGCGAGATCTCGTCGGCCCGGGGAAGCACCTTCGCGGGCAGGCGCCGCAAAAGGACTCCCGCGGCGGCGGCGAGCGCAACGCCGGCCGCCCCGCCCGCCGCGCCGAGAAGAAGGCTCTCGGTCAGGAACTGCCGCACGATGCGGCTTCGGCCCGCGCCGAGCGCCGAGCGGATCGCCAGCTCCAGGCGGCGGCCCGCGGCCCTGACGAGCAGCAGGTTCGCCACGTTGACGCAGGCGATTCCCAGAAGCACCGCCGCGGCGATCTGCAGGATCCAGAGCGCCTTGCGCGAACTCCCGACCATGTCTTCGCGGAGCGGCTTCACCCGGAAAGTAAATCCGGCGACCGTGTCCGAATACTGCGCCGCGAGGCGCCGGCCGATCACCGCGAGCTCCGCTCCCGCGGCCGCGGCGGTCGCTCCGCGGCGCAGGCGCCCCAGCGCCCGCAGGGAGTTGTTCCCCCGCAGAAGGTCGGGCTTCATCGGCTGAAAGGGGATCCAGAGGTCGGTTTCGGGAGTGGGGTAAGCGAGGCGCGGCGGCAGAATCCCGGTGACCAGATACCGGCGGCCGTCGAGGCCGATGGTCTTTCCAACGAGCGAGAGGTCGCCGCCGAACCGGCGCCGCCAGAACGCGTGACCGAGCAGGACCACGTCCGGCCCGCCCGCATCCCCATCCGCCGCGGCGAAGCCGCGCCCCAGGGCGAGTCGCGCCCGGAGGACCGACAGGAGCTCTGGACTGACGCGCGCGCCGTCGACGCGCTCGACCTTGCCGCCCTCCGTCAGGTTGAAGACCGCGGCCTTCGAGATCGCGATGGCCTCGAAGCTCCGCGCCTGCTTGAGGTCCTGAAAATTTGGAAACGAGATCGGCTGGTTCTCTGTCTGGAACTCCGGCTGTGCGCCGCGGACGAGATAGAGGTCCTCCGACGAGGGATACGGCAGTGGGCGCAGCAGCACGGCGTTGACGAGCGAGAAGACGGTCGCGTTCGCGCCGATCCCGAGCGCGAGGGTGCCGACCGCGACGAACGCGAACCCGGGCTGGCGAAGAAGTCCTCGAGTCGCGAAACGGACGTCCCGGAGAAACGAGCGCATGAGGTTCCTTTCAGTACAGCCGCACGGGAAGGAGGGAGGCCGGGCCGTCGGAGCGCCCCAGAATTTTCCGGCGCTCGACGATCTGCTCGATGTGCCGCTCGCCATGGTCGGCGTACAGCTCCAGAAGCTGGCGGAGCGTCACCGTTCCCCATTCCGGGTGACGGCCCTCGCGTGCCCAATCGGGCGGCGACACCTCCCCCAGGATCGCGGCCGTCGTTTCGCGCAGGTTTCGGAAGGTGTGCAGGGACGCGCGACGGAAGGACGCGTCACGCCGGTCGTACCGGAGTCCCGCGGCCCAGACCGACTCGTCGTAGCCGGGAAGCACGGGCTGGTGCTCCATCAGCACCTTCCGGATGCGAATCGCACCGATCGTCTCGGAATCGGAGACGTGGATCGCGATTTCCTGGATCGACCACTTCCCGGAAATCGGGTGCGCGCGCAGCTCGGCGTGCGAAAACCCGTCCAGGGCGCGGACGAGCCGGTCCGGCGCCGCCGCGTAGGTCTCGAGCAGACTCGCGGTCGACAGAGGCGCATAAATCCGTGGAAATTCGGCGATCGCCTGTTCTTCCGCGTGTCGCATGGCCGTTCCTCCTGCCGACACGCTGCGCCGCCGCATGCTATTAGTCCAATTCTTTGTTTTCATTTCGCCCATGAAATATACTCATGCCTTCTGAGGGAGGGGCGATGGAACTGGAAATCCGGCATCTGAAGCTGCTCGTCATGGTCTCTGAGGAGGGCTCGCTGACCTCCGCGGCGAGGCGGCTCAACCTGACCCAGTCGGCGTTGAGCCACCAGCTGCGGGATGCCGAGCGCGGTCTCGGCCGCGCTCTTTTTCTACGCGACAGCCGCCGGATGGTCTTGACTGCGGCCGGCCGGAGACTCCTGGCGAGCGCGCGCGCGGTGGTGGACGAGCTCGAGTCCGCGTCCCGCGACATCCGGGAGAGCCCCCGCTCGCCGGAAGGGATCCTGCGGCTGGCGACGGAGTGCTACACCTGCTATCACTGGCTGCCGGCGGCGCTGTCGGAGTTCTCCGCGGAGTTTCCGCAGGTGGAGGTGCAGATCGTCGCGGACGCCACGCGGGAACCGCTGCCGGCCCTGCTCGACGGACGGATCGACCTCGCGATCGTGAGCGACCCGGTGCGGTCGCCGCGCGTTCGGCTCCAACCGCTCTTTCGAGACGAGCTCGTCGTCGTGCTGCCCCCGGGCCACCGCCTCGCGGCCGCGTCGCGGATCGAAGCGGCGGACTTCGCCTTCGAGACGCTCATCACGTATGGCGCCCCGAAGTCGGAGCTGACGATCTTTCAGGAGGTGCTCGGGCCCGCGGGCGTCAAGCCGAAGCGGTGGATCCCGATCGAGATCACCGAGGCGATCGTCGAGCTCGTCGCTGCGGGACAGGGCGTGTCGGTGATGGCGAACTGGGCGGCGCGGCCGTACGAAGAAGCCGGCAAGCTCGTGACGCGGCGGCTGACGGCGCGGGGAATCCAGCGGCAGTGGAACGCGGTCACCCGAAAGCTGAAGTCGTCGCCGCCGTATCTTCAGGCGTTCATTCGAGCCGTCGTAAACGGGCGTCGCGATCCGCGGTCGCCCCTTGCGGCGCTTCCCGCTTCAGCAGGCAGAGCCCGGCGAGCGGATAGGACTGGAGAGCCGGGAGCCCGGAACTGACAACCCGCACGCGACGCGCTAGACTGGCGGCCCTTTTTGGAGGTGGATTCTGTCGATCCTCGGAAAATCTGACGGGAAGAACGTTCCGGAGTCTCCGGCCCCTGCCCGGCCGGGAGGCGGTACGGGAGCGACGGTGCTCGGATCGGGGACACGCTTCGTCGGAGAGCTCTCCGGCGACGAGGACATCGTGGTGAATGGCCGGTTTCACGGGACGCTCCGTGTCGACCGTCGGGTGACGGTCGGTCCGGAAGGGGAGGTCGAAGGGGAGATCCACGCCCGACAGGTGGTCGTCGGGGGGCGGGTCAAGGGAGACGTGCACGCCTCGGAGCGGGCGGAGCTGACGAGCTCGGGCGCCGTCGAAGGCAGCGTCCATGCCCCGAAGGTGGTGATCGCCGAGGGCGCTCGCCTCGAAGGCAGCGTCGCGATGTCGAAAGACCAGACCCCGGCCGCGCCGGGGGGCGCGGGTCTCGACGCGTCCGCCGAAAAAGAAGCGGGGCCATCCCACCGCACGCAATCCAACTGAGTTCAAGGAGAAGTATGGCGACGGAGCTGGCGGTCGAGACGGAACGGAATCTGATCGGGGGAGAGTGGGTGCCCGCAGCCTCGGGCAAGACGTTCGAGAACCGGAACCCGGCGGACAAGGACGACCTGGTCGGGGTCTTCCCCTTGAGCGACGGGCGGGACGTCGAAGCGGCCGTAGCGGCCGCGAAGAAGGCGTTTCCCCTCTGGCGGGACACGCCGGCGCCCCGGCGGGGGGAGATCCTCTACGCCGCGGGCGAGATCCTGAAACGCGACAAGGAAAAGCTCGCGAACCTCATGACGCGCGAGATGGGAAAAGTCCTGGCGGAGACCCGCGGCGACGTGCAGGAAGCCATCGACATGGCGTTTCTCGCCGCGGGCGAGGGTCGCCGGCTCTTCGGGTTCACGACGCCGTCCGAGCTCTCGAACAAGTTCGCGATGTGCATCCGGCAGCCCGTTGGGGTCTGCGCTTTCGTCACCCCGTGGAACTTTCCGATCGCGATCCCCGCGTGGAAGGGCATGGCAGCGCTCATTGCCGGGAACACCGTCGTCATCAAGCCCGCGACCGACACCCCGGCGTCCGTGGTCGCGCTCGCGCGCGTGTTCGAGGAGGCCGGCCTGCCGCCCGGCGTGTGGAACGTCGTCATGGGTTCCGGAGGCGAGGTCGGAGACCCGCTCGTTTCGCATCCCGACGTCAAGGTCGTCTCGTTCACCGGCTCGACGGAAGTCGGGAGGCGCATCTCGATTGCCTGCGCGCCGACGTTCAAGCGGCTGCATCTCGAGATGGGTGGAAAGAACGCAATCCTGGTGCTCGACGACGCGGACGTGGAGCTCGCGGTCGAAGGCGCGCTCTGGGGCGCTTTCGGAACGACCGGACAGCGGTGCACCGCGTCTTCCCGGCTGCTCGTGCACCGGAAGGTTTACGAAAGGTTCGTCGACGGGCTCGTCGAGGGCGCGAAAGCGCTTCGCGTCGGCAACGGGCTCGAGAAGGGCGTGGACGTCGGCCCCTGCGTCTCGGAGCGCCAGAGGGAGAGCGTCGCGAAGTACATCGAGATCGGAAAAGCGGAGGGCGCGAAGCTCCTTTGCGGCGGCGAGAAGCTCTCGTCGGGGGATCTGGCGCGCGGCTGGTTTCTTTCCCCCGCCGTGTTCGCGGACGCGAACGCGAAGATGCGCGTGGCCTGCGAGGAGATCTTCGGCCCCGTCACCACGGTCGTGCCCATCGACTCGCTCGAGGAAGGCATCCGGGTGGCGAACTCGGTCCCGTACGGTCTCTCCGGCTCGATCTACACGCAGGACGTCAACAAGGCGTTCACGGCGATGCGCGAGTTCGAGACGGGTCTTTTTTACGTCAACTCCTCGACGATCGGCGCCGAAGTGCACCTTCCGTTCGGAGGGATGAAAGACACCGGAAACGGCCACCGCGAGGCCGGGATCGCCGGGCTCGACGTGTTCACCGAGTGGAAGAGCATCTACGTCGACTTCTCCGGCAAGCTCCAGCGCGCCCAGATCGACACCTACCAGAGCGCCGACTGACCAGGTCCCCGGAAGCAAGCGCTCACTGACAACCGAGGACCAGCATGATCGTCGGACTGCCCAAAGAGATCAAAGACAACGAGAACCGGGTGGCGCTCGTGCCGGCCGGCGTGCGGGCCCTGGTTGTCGCGGGGCACGCAGTGATCGTCGAGCAGAGCGCCGGAGTCGGCTCCGGCATCGCCGACGCCGAGTATTCCGCGGCCGGAGCGAAGATTCTGCCCACCGCCGACGACGTCTTCGCGCGAGCGGAGATGATCGTGAAGGTGAAGGAGCCGGTCGGGCCCGAGTACCAGCGGCTTCGCTCCGGACAGATCCTCTATACGTACCTGCATCTGGCGCCCGCCCGCGAGCTGACCTCGATGCTTCTCGACCGCGGCGTCATCGGCGTCGCCTACGAGACGATCACGGGCGCGAACGGATCGCTTCCTCTCCTGACTCCGATGTCCGAGGTGGCGGGGCGGATGAGCATTCACGTCGGCGCGTTCTACCTTCAGAAGAGCAACGGCGGGCGGGGCGTCCTGCTGTCGGGCGTCCCGGGCGTTCCGCCCGCGGACGTCGTCATCATCGGCGGCGGGGTGGTCGGCACGAACGCCGCGAAGATCGCCGCCGGCATGGGCGCGGACGTCACGATCCTCGAAGCGTCGCCGGACCGGATGCGGGAGCTCGACGACATCTTCTTCGGGCGGGTCAAGACGGTCGCATCGAACCCCCAGACGATGGAGGAGGGTTGCCGCCGCGCGGACCTGCTCGTGGGAGCGGTGCTGATTCCAGGGGCGGCGGCGCCGAAGCTCGTCAGCCGTCAGCTGATCTCCCAGATGAAAAAAGGCGCAGTCGCGGTGGACGTCGCGGTCGACCAGGGCGGATGCTTCGAGACGACGCATGCGACGACGCATTCCGATCCCATCTACGAGGTCGACGGCGTCATCCACTACTGCGTCGCGAACATGCCGGGAGCGGTCGCGCGGACTTCGACGTTCGCGCTGACCAACTCGACTCTGCGCTACGCGCTCGAGCTCGCGAACAAGGGAATCGAGCGCGCGGTGGCCGAAAACGCCCACCTGGCGGAGGGCGTAAACACCTTCGCCGGAAAGCTGACCTATCGCGCGGTCGCCGAGGCGCAGGGGCGGCCCTACACGCCGTTCGCTCAAGCGGTCGGCGCCGCCGAGGCCGTGAGAGGTAAGGGGTGAGGGGTGAGGCGGCCGGAAGCGGAGGACTTCCCCCCGCTCGCATCTGACATCCAACCTCTGACCCCTGACCCCTGACCCCTGACCCTCCCTCCCATAGAATCCCCGCTTCAGTCCCATAAGGAGGACCCTTGAAGACTCTGCGTGTTCTCTCGGCCGCGCTGTGCGCCCTGTCGCTGGCCGGCCTCGCCGCCGCCGCCGCCGTCGTCGCCAGGACCGAAAAAGATTCCGGTGGCTCCTCCGTCGCGAAGCTCTACGAGGGTCTCGAATTCCGCAACATCGGTCCGTTCCGGGCGGGCCGCGTCACCGCGGTGGCGGGCGTGCGCGGACAGCCTCTCGTGTACTACCAGGGGGCGACCGGTGGCGGCGTCTGGAGGACCGTGGACGGCGGTTCGAACTGGCAGCCGATGTCGGACAAGGACTTCAAGACCGGGTCCGTCGGCGCGGTCGGCATCGCCGAGTCGGACCCGAACGTGATCTACGCGGGGATGGGGGAGGCCGCGATCCGCGGCAACGTTTCGCACGGCGACGGCGTCTACAAGTCGACCGACGGCGGGAAGACGTGGAAGAACGTCGGACTGAAGAACACGTACCAGATCTCGCGCGTGCGGGTGCACCCGAAGAACCCGGACGTGGTCTACGTTGCGGCGCTCGGGCACGTCTGGGGGAGCAATCCGGACCGCGGCATTTTTCGGACGACAAACGGGGGCCGTACCTGGGAGAAGGTCCTCTTCGTGAGCGACAAGACGGGTGCGTCCGATCTCTGCATGGACCCGAACAATCCGCGGATCCTCTTCGCCGGGATGTGGCAGGTGTCCCGCCGGCCCTGGACCCTCGAGTCGGGCGGCTCCGAGGGCGGGCTCTACCGTTCGATCGACGGGGGGGACACCTGGAAAAAGCTGGCGGGCGGCCTGCCCGAGGGCGTCGTCGGAAACGTCGGCGTCGCGGTCTCGGGCGCCCGTCCCGACCGCATCTGGACGATCATCGAGGCGGAGAAGGGCGGCGTCTACAGGAGCGACGACGGCGGCGAGAAGTGGACGAAGACCAACTCCGAGAACAAGCTCCGCCAGCGCGCCTGGTACTACTCGAAGATCTACGCCGACCCGAAGAACGCGGACGAGGTCTATGTCTTAAATACCGGGTTCTACCGGTCGAACGACGGCGGCAAGAGCTTCAACGCGATCCGCGTCCCCCACGGCGACAACCATGACCTCTGGATCGACCCCGATGATCCGGACCGGATGATCGAGAGCAACGACGGCGGAGCGAACGTGTCTTTCAACGGAGGGCGCACCTGGTCGTCCGTGATGAATCAGCCGACGGCTCAGTTTTACCGGGTCATCACCGACGACCGTTTCCCGTACTGGATCTACGGGGCGCAGCAGGACAATTCGACGATCGCGATCGCGAGCCGCGGCCGCGGACGCGGGATCGAGCAGACGGACTGGCACGACGTGGGCGGCGGTGAGAGCGGCTGGATCGCGCCGAAGCCGGGCACCGGCGGCAACGTCGTCTACGCGGGCTCGTACGGCGGTTCGATCGACCGGTACGATCACGTGCTCGGCCAGCGGCGGCAGATCGTCGCGTGGCCGGAGAACGCGATCGGGCAGGCGCCGAAGGACACGAAATACCGTTTTCAATGGAATGCGCCGATCGTGGTCTCGCCGCACGACCCGAACACGATCTACCACGGCGCGCAGATGCTTCTGAAGAGCCGCGACGAGGGTCAGAGCTGGGAGGAGATTTCGCCGGATCTGACGCGCAACGACAGGGCGAAGCAGGGCAAGTCCGGCGGACCGATCACCAAGGACGACACCGGCGTCGAGGTCTACGACACGATCTTCTACGTAGCCGAGTCGAAGCAGGAGGCCGGGACGATCTGGGTTGGGACGGACGACGGGCTCGTGCAGCTCACGCGCGACGGCGGGAAGAACTGGCAGAACGTCACGCCGAAGGGGATCCCCGAGTGGATCCGCATCAACGCGATCGACCTGTCTTCACATGAGAAGGGGACCGCGTACGTAGCGGCGACGATGTACCAGTTCGACGACTTCCGGCCTTACCTCTACAAGACCTCGGACTACGGGAAGACGTGGACGAAGATCGTCCGCGGGATTCCGGAGAACGCGTTTACGCGCGTGGTCCGCGAGGACCCGAGCCGCCGTGGACTGCTCTACGCCGGAACGGAGCTCGGCCTGTTCGTCTCGTTCGACGACGGCGGAAACTGGCAGCCGCTTCAGCTGAACCTGCCGGTGGTCCCGATCACCGACCTGACGATCAAGGACAAGGACCTCGTCGTCGCGACTCAGGGCCGCGCTTTCTGGATCCTCGATGACTTAACCCCACTCCACGACTACAAGGACGGGATCGCGCAACAGACGGTGCACCTCTTTCCTCCCCGGCCGACGGTCCGGATGGGTGGAGGGGGATTCGGCGGCGGCGAAGACGAGGACGCAACCAACTCGGCTCTTGGAAAGAACCCGCCGAACGGAGTGCAGGTCTACTACTCGCTGAAGGCGAAGCCGAAGGAGAAGGAAATCCTGACGGTGGAGTTCCTGGATGGGGACACGGTGCTGCGCAAGTACACGAGCGAGAAAAAGGACAAAGACGGCACGGATGCGCCGGCAGCCCCGGACGACGACCGAGCGGACAAACCGCTCGAGCCGAAGGAGGGGATGAACCGGGTCGTCTGGGACATGCGGATCATGAAGCCGACTCTCGTTCCCAAGGCGATCATCTGGGGAAACAGCCAGGGCCCTCGGGTCGCGCCGGGAAAGTACACGGTCCGGCTGAAGTATGGGAGCGAGACACTGACGGCTCCGTTGGAGGTGCGACCGCATCCTGGCGTGTCGGCGACCGCGGAGGATCTCAAGAAGCAGTTCGAACTGCTTCGGGACGCGAAGAACGGACTCACGGCGGCGCATGACGCGGTCGCCGCGATGCGCGACGTTCGCTCCCAGATCAAGGAAGTGAGCGAGCGCGCCGAGAAGCTCGGAAAGGGCAAGGACCTGAAGGAGAAGGGGAAGGCCCTCTCGGACAAACTGACGACACTCGAAAAAAAGCTCGTGAATCCGGACCTGAAGAGCAGCCAGGACGTGCTGAACTTCGCGCCCGCTCTCGACCACCAGTTCGCCGGAATCGCGAGCGTGGCATCGGGCTCCGATTCGAAGCCGACGGATGCGTCGTGGGTGTACCTGAAGCAGGTGCAGGGCAAGCTCGACGGGATCCTCGCGGAATGGAAGACGCTCCAGGAAAAAGACCTCGCGGACTTCAACAAAGCGGTGCGCGAGAAAGAGATCCCGCCGGTGGTGGTCGTGCCGAGGAAGGCGGAAGGCTCCTAGGGACATCACCCGCGTCTTTTCCCTCTCCCCGCGCTCGGGGAGAGGGTCGGGGTGAGGGGGCCCGCGGGTGAGGTGGTTCGAGCGTTTCGCCGCGCCCAGGTCAGTTGAGACCTACGACGAAAGCGTCTCGATAAGACCCGCCATGTCCGCCGGGATCGGGGCGACGATTTCGAGCGGCTCGTTCGACTCCGGATGGCGGAATTCGATCCGCTCCGCGTGGAGCGCCTGCCTCTGGAACTCCCGCAGCGTCTTCTCGAGCTTCGTACCGCGGATGCGCTCGTACCGCGGGCGGCCGCCGTATACCGGGTCACCGACGATCGGCAGCCCGATCGCTGCAAGGTGCACCCGGATCTGGTGCGTGCGGCCCGTGACGAGCCGGCAGCGCAGGAGAGTCAGGCCGCGGTCGAACCATTCGCGCTCGATCTCGTAGAGCGTCTTCGCAGCCCGTACGCCGTCGGGAAGCGTCTGCGCGGAGTCTTCTGCCGCCTTTTCGTGCACACGGCTCCCGGATGGATAGCTGAGTGCTGACAGCTGAGAGCTCTTGAACGCCTTCATCTTCTTCCTGTCGCGCGGGTCCCGGCCGATCGCGAGGGTGACGTCGCCTTTGCGAACGCGAGGGATGCCCGCGACGACCGCGAGGTACTCCTTGCGCATCTGGCGCCTCTTCATCTGTCGCGACAGAGACGCATGCGCCAGATCCGTCTTCGCCACGAGCAGCACTCCCGATGTGTCGCGGTCGAGGCGATGTACGATCCCCGGCCGCATTTCGCCTCCGATGCCGGCCAGATCGCGGACGTGGTGGAGAAGCGCGTTCACGAGGGTCCCGGAACCGTGACCCGGCGAGGGGTGCACGACCAGCCCGGGCGGCTTGTCGATCGCGATCAGATGCGCGTCTTCGTAGAGGATCGACAGCGGGATGTCTTCCGGCTCCATCTCGATCGAGCGGGGCTCCGGGACCTCGACCTCGATCCAGTCCCCGGATTTGACCGCCCGGGAACGGCGCGCCGTCACACCGGACACCCGGACGGCTCCCTCCTCGATGAGCTTCTGGATGCGCGAGCGCGAGAGATCGGAGCAGGTGCCCGCGAGAAAGAGATCCAGGCGCGTGCCGGCGGAGGGCTGGCCGACCTGGAACCGGCGGATCAGCTGCGAACTTCCTGGGCTCGGCCCCGGCGAGACAGGAGGATCAGCATGCCGACGGAGGCCAGAGCAATGAGCAAACCGATGAACTGAGACGTCGAGAGAATCCCCGGCACGACGAACCCGCGCACCATGTCGCCCCGCCAGATCTCGAGGATGCCCCGCGTCACGGCGTAGAGGAGCAGGTAGGTCCAGAACACCTCGCCGTCGAAAGTCCGCCGCTTGTAGAGCCACTGCAGGATCAGGAAGATCACGAACGCGTTCAGCGACAGGTAGAGCTGGGTCGGGTGCAGCGGGACTCCGAGCGGAGTGCCGACCGCCTCCGCGGCGAACGGGTCCGTGAACGTGACCCCGAGAATGCTCTTCGTAGGCTTCCCGTAGCAGCATCCCGCCGCGAAGCAGCCCCAGCGGCCGATCGCCTCGCCGAGCGCGATCGCGGGAGCGCCCATGTCCGTGACTTTCCAGGCCGGGAGCCTGTGCTTGCGCAGGTACCAGATTCCGACGACGGAGGCGCAGATCAGGCCGCCGTAGAAGACCCCGCCGGACCGCAGCACGTCGACGAGGTCGCGCGGCCGGTCCATGTAGTGCCTCCACTCGACGATCACCAGGAGAACCTTCGCGCCGAGGATCGCGGCCGCGAGGAGATAGAGCGACAGGTCGAACACCTTCTGCTCCGGCAGACCGGCCGCAAGCGCCTTGCGGCGCAGGAACCACGTCGCGGTCAGGTACGCGATGGCGAGCGTGACGCCGTAAGTCGGAAGGTAGAACGACCCGACGTGGATGAGGCGGGGGAACACGGTTAGAGCCGGGGCGGGTCGGCCGCCCGGGGTTCCTGCCGCTCTTCGTCCTCGCTCCGGAGCATATCGAGGAAGAGCAGCGCGACTCCCATGCAGATCGCCGAATCCGCGACGTTGAACGCGGGCCAGTGGTGGCCCGAAATCGAAATGTCGAGGAAGTCGACGACGTAACCGAAGCGGACGCGGTCGAGCAGGTTCCCGACGGCCCCCCCGAGGATCAGCGCGAACCCGAGTTGGAGGCGGATACTTCTGTGCGAGGAGCGCAGGGCGTAAGCGGAGACCACGAGAAAGACGAGGACCGCGACGCTGTTCAAGACGATCGCCTTGACCGATGAGTCCACCGACGCGAAGAGGCCGAACGCGGCGCCGCTGTTGCGCACGTAGGTCAGGTCGAAGAGGTTCGTGATCACCGACGCCGACTGGTGGACCTCGAAGGAACGCGTGATGAGTCCCTTGCTCCACTGGTCGAGGACGAGGACGCCGAGCGAAACGAGGAAGTAGGCGGTTCGGTACAGGGCGCTTTCGCGGACCCGGGGGAAACGCGTCATGCCGGCGCGCCCGCCGTCTCGCGCTCCAGTCCGGCGAGGACTCTCCGGCACCGGTCGCAGAGTCCGGTCGCCTCGGCCTCGGGCGTGACTTTCCAGCAGCGGTCGCACCGGCGGCCCTGCGCCTTTTCGAACCGCAGCGAGAGCCCCGGATACGCGGCGGAAGCTCGCCACCCGGGCAGGCCGGCCTCCGCGGCGGCTTCCATCCGCGCGGAGGAGACGATGAAGAGGTCTGCGAACGCGGCGCCCGAAAAGCCCGTGGCGGCGCGGTCGGCGTCGAGCGCCCCGGCGTCTCCGGAGAGGGAGATCGCGCCCTCGAGAGAGGAGCCGATCGTCTTGTCCCGGCGGGCCTCTTCGAGCACGGTCGAAACCTCCTCCCGCAACGCCATCAATCGGCCCCACGCTGCCTCGGCGGCGGGGTCTCCGGCCGCATCGTTCAGGGTCTCGAAACGCGAGAGGTGGACGGATTCTTCCTTCGCCCCTGGAAGCGCCTGCCAGACCTCCTCGGCCGTGAACGGGAGAACCGGCGCGGAGAGGGTCGCGAGAGCCCGGCCGATGCGGTGCAGAGCAGTCTGCGCCGACCGTCGTTCGGGCGAACGGGGGGCCGACGCGTACAGCCGGTCCTTGATGACGTCGAGATAGAACGCCGAGAGGTCCGACGCGCAGAAATTCAACAGGGCGTGGTAGATCACGTGGAACTCGTACGTCTCGTACGCCTCGGTCAGGCGTCTGGCGAGGCGGGCGGCCCGCGACAGGATCTCGGCGTCCAGCGGAAGGAGCTTCGCTGCGGGCACGGTGTCCCGCTCCGGGTCGAAGTCGTAGAGATTCGAGATCAGGAAGCGCTCGGTGTTCCGGATCTTCCGGTAGGCCTCGGCGCACCGCGTCAGGATCTCTTCCGAGATCGGCTGGTCCTCGCGGTAGTCGACCGAGACGACCCAGAGCCGCAGGATGTCGGCGCCGTATTTCGAGATGACCTGCGCCGGGACCACCGTGTTGCCGGCCGACTTGGACATCTTGCGGGCGTCGACGTCGAGCGTGAAGCCGTGCGTAATCACGCCCCGATAGGGCGCAGCGCCGAAAAGGGCCACCGACGTCAAGAGCGAGGACTGGAACCACCCCCGGTACTGGTCCTGGCCCTCGAGGTACAGGTCGGCGGGGGGGCCTGCCGAGTCCGAGGAAAGCTCCGGCCATTCCCCCGAGCGCAGCACCGCGAGATGCGACACGCCGGAGTCGAACCACACGTCTAATATGTCGGACTCCTTTTCAAAGTCCGTGTAGCCGCGCCGGTCGGCGCCCTCCGGCAGGAAGTCCGAGGCGGGACGCGCGTACCAGGCGTCCCCGCCCTCCCGGCGGAACACTTCGACGACGCGTTCAAAGAATCGCCGTTGTTCGTCGGGGGAGTCCTTCCAGGGATAGATCTCGCGCCTCTCGCCATCCTTCATCGCGAAGAGCAGGGTGATCGGGGAGCCCCAGCGGCGCTGCCGCGAGATGACCCACTCGTGCCGGTTCTCGACCATGCCGGCGATCCGGGGCTCCCCCCAGGCCGGGAACCACCGGACCTTCGCGACCGCTTCGAGCGCCTTCTGCCGGACGTCGATGTCCCCGGAATCGAGCCTCACGAACCACTGCACGGTCGCGCGGAAGATGACGGGCTTCTTGCAGCGCCAGCAGTGCGGGTA
>JBDTRB010000081.1:0-17385 GCA_039931865.1 Acidobacteriota bacterium
GACGTATGCCCGCCGGACCCTCGAGTCGGGATTCACCACCGTCCGCAACGTCGGGTCGGAGAAGGACATCGACGTAGGCCTGCGGAATGCGATCAATCGCGGATGGGTCGAGGGCCCGCGGATGCTCGTCTCCCGTTACGCCCTCGGCGCGACCGGAGGCCACTGCGACCAGACCGGTTTTCCTCCGGGAACGTTCGGAGAGGAGAGCGGAGTCGCGCAGGGGATTATTCATGGCGCCGAAGAGGCGCGGCAGGCGGTGCGGCTGAACGTCAAGTACGGCGCGGACGTGATCAAAGTGTGCGCGTCGGGCGGAGTGCTCTCGCTGGGCGACGACGTCGGCGCGTCGCAGCTCACCGACGCGGAGCTCTCCGCGATCGCCGACGAAGCGCATCGGCTCGGCCGGAAGACAGCGGCCCACGCGCATGGCGACGCGGCGGCCCGCGCAGCCGCACGCGCGGGTTTCGATTCCATCGAGCACGGATCCTTCGCCTCTGAAGAAACGCTCCAGCTGATGAAGGCGCGCGGGACGTTCCTCGTCCCGACGCTTCTCGCGGGCGATTGGATCGGAGGAAAGCTGGAACGCTTCCCGCCCGAGATCGCCGCGAAGGGGAAGGCGGCGCTCGCGGGGCGATCGGACATGTTTCGCCGGGCGTTGAAGAGCGGCGTGCGGATCGCGTTCGGCACCGACGCCGGGGTCTCCCCGCACGGGCTTTCGGCCAGGGAGTTCGGCCTCATGGTCGACCTGGGCATGACACCCGCGGCCGCGCTGCGGACGACGGCTACCGCGGCGGACCTCCTCGGTCTCTCCGCTCTCATCGGAACGCTCGAGAAGGGGAAGGAGGCCGACCTCGTCGCCGTCCCCGGCGATCCTCTGAAGGACATCCGCCTTACGGAGCGCGTGCTGTTCGTCATGAAGGGCGGAAAGGTCGTCGCGCGGCCATCGCCCGCGCCCTGATCCCCCGCCCGCCGGGGCCTCCAATCCGCGGATATCATCCGCGCGGTGCTCCGCGGAACCGCGACTCTTCTCCTGGCGATCCTTTCGGGCGCCGTTTTCGCTCCGGCGCAGCAGAAGAGTCCGGACGACGCCCGCACGGCGGCCGCGGTCGCTCCCCGGGTACTGCTCATCGGCATCGACGGCGCGGACCCCCGCATCATCGATCGCCTGATCGCGGCGAAGAAGCTCCCGACCTTTCAGCGCCTGAAACGCGAGGGTGCGTTCGGGCCTCTGCGCTCTCAGGAGCCGCTCTTGTCACCGGTCGTCTGGACGAGCATCGCGACGGGGCGGCTCGCCCAGGATCACGGCGTGCTCGATTTCGTCGAAATCGGCGCCGACGGAAAACCGATCCCGATCACCAGCCTGCGAAGAAAGGTGGCGGCGCTGTGGAATGTCGCGGGGCAGTTCGGCCGGTCGTCCGGATTTGTCGGGTGGTACGGCTCCTATCCCGCGGAAAAGGTCGCGGGTTTCGAAGTCTCCGACCGCCTTGGGTTTCACCAGGTGCGCAGCGCTTCGGCGGTTTCGGGCGCGACGTTTCCGGCCGAGCTCGCCGGAGAGATCAAGTCCCGGTTCGGGGCGCCTGTGCCCGATGTCGCCGCCACGCGCCGCCGCTTCCTTTCGGATCCCGCCTCGAGGATGAGCTCGGACGGCGCCGCGCGGCTCGAGCAGCTGGCGAAGATCTACGCCACGAGCGAGTTTTACCGGAAGCTCCTTCCGTTTCTTCAGAGCAGGCACCGCGTGGATCTCCTTGCGGTCTATTTCGAAGGGATCGACGCGTGCGGACATCTCTTCATGGAGGACGCGGCGCCGCGGCGCCCGGACGTCTCCCCGGACGATTTCCGCGCTTTTTCGGGAGCGGTCGACCGTTACTACGAGTATCAGGACGAGGTGCTCGCGGACCTGCTCCGTCTCGAGGGGCCGTCCACCGTCACGCTCGTCGTTTCCGATCACGGTTTCAAGGAGGGCGACGCGCGCCCGAGGACCTCCGGCCGCGCCGACACAGGCCTCGCGCCGCTCTGGCACCGCATCGACGGGGTGATTTTCGTTCACGGGAAGTCGGTCCGCTCCGGCGCGCGCGTGGAACGGGCCGGCATCCTCGATGTGGCGCCGACGGTGCTCCGGCTTCTCGACGCCCCCCTGTCGCGAGAGCTTCCGGGCCATCCTGTCGCCGACGCCTTCGCGCCGGGCGCCCTGGGCATCGCGCCGCCTTCGGTGGCCGCGTACGCGGTCCCGAAACGAGAGAAGAATCAGCCGATCGCCTCCGACCCTGAAGCGGTTGAGAAGCTGATGGCTCTCGGATATCTCGCCGGGGGCGGGAAGGCGATGGCGCACGACGCGGAAGGCCGCACGGCGTCCTCCTATGTCAACGAAGGGCAGGCGCGCACCCACACGGGCGACTGGCAGGGCGCGCTGCGCGCGTTCGGCCGCGCGAGCGAGCTCGATCCTCGGGCGGTGAACGCTCTTGCCCCCGCCGCGGCGATCTATATCCAGCATCGCCAATACGATCAGGCGTCGGTGCTCCTGGGTCGCGCTGCGAAGGTCGCGCCGGGAAATCTCTGGGTCCTGATTCAGCGCGCGTTCCTGAACTTCCGAACCGGGCGCCTCGCGGAGGCGATAAAAGACTTCGAAGCCGCAAAGAAGCTCGACGACCGCCTCCCTGGCGTCCACTTGCTCGGAGCGCGGCTGGAAAACGCGCGCGGAGAATCGGCCCGGGCGCTTCAGGAGCTCGAAGAGGCCGAGTCGCTCGCGGACGCGAATGAAATGCGAGCGGAGATTTTCACGCTGCGAGCGGAGATTCAGATCGCGCTCCGACGCTATCCGGACGCGGAAGAGAGCCTCCAGCGGGCGGCGGCTCTCGTTCCGGACTCTCAACTCGCCGCTTCGCGCGGCTCGCTCGCCTTCGCGCGCGGCGACTTCGCGGGCGCGCAACGGTGGTTTCGAGAGGGGGCGGCCGCCGACCCGGAAAGCTCGGAGCTGGAGCGCCTCGCGGGCGAAGCGGCCGGCGGCGCCAATGCGCCGTCGGAGGCCGAACAGGCGTTTCGACGCGCGATCGCGAAGGCGCGCACCCCCGAAGAGACGGAGCTCGCGTGGGGCGATTTGTCACTTCTCTTCCAGAAAGCCGGCCGGGAACGCGAGACGATCGCGACATTACGCGACAGCGTCCAGAGGGCTCCCGACTCTCATGTCCTCTGGGGAATGCTCGGCGCGGCCCTCGGACGAACGGGGGATCTCCCCGGCGCCATTGCGGCTTACGAGAAATCCATTTCTTTGAAGCCGACGGCGCTCGCCTGCAAGACTCTCGGGGCGCTCTATTTCGAGGTGCGCCACGATGGCGCCCGCGCGGTCGCGCTCTGGGAGCAATCGCTCGCGCTCGATCCCGAACAGCCCGACGTGAAAAACTTCTTAAGGCGATACAGAAAACCGACTGGGCGCTTGACACCAAATTTCCCCCGAAGATAGGCTCCGGGCCACGTCCATTTTGAGAATTTCCACCGCGTAGTTTTTTCCCCGCGCCCTCATCGGGCGTCGGGGTGGGCCGATTCCTGTCTTCCGGATTCGGATTGTCGGCGGAGAGAACATCAGTAAAAAGGGGGAGCGGTGAGAACAAAGAACTACTGGCTGGCAGCGCTCTGGGCGGGCTTCGCCGTCGTGGCTGCGGGCACTGTCGCGGTGAAGAGCACAAAGCATTCACACGCACACGCACACGCGGCACGCACGGAAGGAGCCCGCGCGACTCAGGTTGCCGTGCGCTCCCGGTCCGGCACGGTCGCGACTCCCGTCGCGTTGGCGACGCCGCGCGTCGCGGCGCGAAAGACGAAGGCGCCCGCGCATCGCGTCGCTCCGAAGGTGACCGGCGAGCGAGAGAACGACGCGGCGGAGAGCCGGGGCCACGAATCGCTTCGGGAGAAGTTCCGGAACGAGATGGCATCGGCGTCGCGCGGCGGAGAGAACGAAGCGAACCCGGACGAGTTCGCGCGGTGGTTCTACGGCCAGCGCTCCTATCCGACGGGGACGATTCCCTCCGGGGCTCGTTCCAACGCGCTGCAGTCGGCGATCGCTCAGAACGGCGGCCTTCGCGGCGCGCCGGGTGATCCGACTCCTCCCGGAGTTCTCCCCCCGCAGCCCACCTGGGTCTCGATCGGTCCGGGAACCCTGCCGAACGGACAGACGGACACTTCGGCCGGCGCCGCGCTTTCACCCGTCAGCGGCCGTATCTCGTCGATTGCCGTGCACCCGACGAATCCGAACATCGTTTACGCGGCGGGTGCGCAGGGCGGTCTGTGGAAGACGACGGACGCTCTGGCCGCGGCCCCCAGGTGGACCCCGATGACGGACCACCAGCCCTCGCTGGCGGTCGGCGACATCGCGATCGACCCGGTCAATCCCAACATCATCTACGTCGGGACCGGCGAGAACAACGCGACAGCCTGCGACAACTACTACGGAAAAGGCATTCTGCGTTCGTTGAACGGCGGCGTCACGTGGACTGTCCTCGGCGCGCAGCCGGGCGGTCCCTTCGACAACCAGGGCGTCACAAAAGTCATCATCGATCCCGCGACAGCGGGATCGGCGTCGGCCACGACGGTGTGGGCCTCGACGACCCTCGGCCTGACCACCAGCGGAACGAGCGCGTGCCAGCTCGCGCCGGCGCCCTGGAACGGGGCTCTCTGGCGTTCGACCGACAGCGGACAGAACTGGACTCTCCAGGACGTCCCGACGGGCGCGGGCGTCCCGAACGCGCGCATCCACGACCTCGTCATCGACCCCACAAATTCCAACATCCTCTACGTCGGAGTGCGCTCCATCCCGGTCGCGGCGAACGGCGGCGTCTGGAAGTCCGTGAACGCCAAGGCGGCGACGCCGGTGTTCACCAAGCTGACTGGCGGCTACCCGGATGGAGCGACCGCGAATCCGGGCTACCGCCGAATCACGCTGGCCACCGGGGCAGGCGCGGTTGCCGGGACGCTCTTTTCGGCGATGGAAGCCAGCCAGGCCGGATCTCCGCTCTGGGGTTTTTACAAATCGACCGACGCCGGAGCGACCTGGGCCCACGTCGACAACGGCGTCAACGGCGTCGCTTCGATCGCCAACGGCAGCCGGGTCGTGACCCGTGTTTCCGGTACGGCGTTTTCCGCCGCGATGATCGGACACCGCATTATCATCAACAATCAGTTCTCGAGGACCGTCGGCAGCGTCACGGATGCGAACACTCTGACGGTGCGCAACGCCGACGCGGCATTCAACGTGACGAACGCGGCGGTGAGCTTCTCGGTGTCCGCGTACCCGAACTACTGCGATGGCCAGTGCTTCTACGACATGACGGTTTCCGTCGATCCGACGGACGCCACGGCCAGTACGGTGTACGTCGGCGGCAACCCGAACTCGTTCAATCAGGACCTGGCGTCGTGCCCGTTCGGGCCCGGCAACTGCTCGCACTCCGTGTGGCGCTCCGACAACGGCGGCAACACGTGGCGCAGCGTTTCCGAGGGTGACGGAGTCTCCGGCGGCCTCCACGGCGACGACCACGACATTTACCTCGACGCCAGCACGACGCCCGCCCGGGTGTACGACGGGAACGACGGAGGAATCTGGCGTTCGGAAAACAAGGGCGGCTCGTGGACGGCAATGAACACGAACATCGCGATCACCCAGTTCCAGGGCGTCGCGACCCATCCGTCGAATCCAAACGTCGTCATCGGCGGCACGCAGGACAACGGGACGAACATCCTGAACCCGGCTTTTGCCACGCCTCCCGCGTGGTTCCACACGGACTTCGGCGACGGCGGCCTCGCGTCGATCGACCAGCTGACGCCCTCGCGCATGTTCCACACGTATTTCAACGCGCAGTTCGCTTTCATGGGTCCGGCCAAGAGCACCACCGGAGGGAACAACGGTCCCTTCGGATGGGATTTCGTCGGCGCGTACTACGGGGCCGGCGGCGCTTACAACAACGGAATGAATCCGACCGACCCGGTGTCCTTCTATGCTCCTCTGGCTCTTCATACGGCGATCGCGCCCAAGAACCCGGTCTACTTCGGATCGAACAAGCTCTACCGTTCGCCCGATCCCCAGCTGCCCTGCTGCGCCACCGTGAGCACGAGCGGGTGCGGCTTTCCGGCTGTGGTCTGCGACATTCCGCCGTCCTGGACGGCCGTCAGCCCGGTGCTGACTAAAGGCGGATCGGCGGTCCTGTCCGCCATCGGGGTCTTCCCGAACCTGATCGCGGGGAAGGAAGTCGTTTATACGGGCGCCTCGGACGGGCGCATCGAAGCGTCTTCCAACATCGACGGATCGGGTGTTGCGACGTGGACCGTTCTGGACACCGCCGCGAGCCCCCTTCCCAACCGGTTCATCACCTGGATCGAAGTGTCGGCCGGGGATGCCACCGGAAACACGGCCTACGTCACCTACTCGGGTTTCAACCCCAACACGCCCACGAAGCCGGGCCACATCTTCCGGACGGCGAACGGCCTGGGCGGCGCCGCCACCTGGACGGACCTTTCCGGAGACCTTCCCGACGTTCCGGTGAACGCCTTCGCCGTCGATCCGACGAAGACGCCGAACATTCTGTATGCCGGCACCGACATCGGCGTCTTTCAGAGCCTTGATGACGGAGCGCACTGGGCCTACCTCTCCGAGGGTCACCCGGTCGTCGCGGTGTTCGGCCTGAGCCGCAACAACCGCACCGGCCAGATCGTGTCGGCGACGCACGGCCGCGGAATGTTCGCGCTCTCTTCGGACGGCCTCCCGGATACGACGTCGCCGGTGTGCGGCGGTTCCACTTCCGGCAACAACACGTTCAATGGCACGGCGCTCGACGCCGGAGCCAACGACACCGGAATCGCATCGATCTCGCTTCAGCCGGGCTCCTCGAATCTCGTAATCCGGAACGTCGTTTATGCGGGCTCGGGCTCCGCGACGTACACGGTCTCCACGATCAACAAGTGCCTGCCTGGAAGCGGAAACGTCGTAGTGCGCGACAACGCGGGAAACACCTGCGTCACGGCCGTTTCGCTGGAGGGCGACGTCTGCGCCGACTTCGCGGGCGCCGATGGGAAACCGGACCTGGTCTGGCGTCGGGACAGTGGCGAAAACACGGTCTGGACGATGAGCGGAACGACACCGCTCTCGGCCGTCGCGTTGCCGACGGTGGCGGATCCGAACTGGCAGATCGGCGCCGCGGCCGACTACACCCTGGACGGAAAGGTCGATCTTCTCTGGCGCAACGGCGCGACGGGACAGAACGTCGTGTGGGCGATGAACGGGCTCTCGGTGACCAGTCAGATTCCGTTGCCCATGGTCGCGGATCTCAATTGGAAGATCAGGGCGTCGGGAGACTTCAATGCCGATGGCAAGCCGGACATCCTGTGGCGCAATACCGCGACGGGCGAAAACCTGATCTGGATCATGAATGGAACCGATGTCGTCTCGACGCTCGTGGTTTCTCCGGTGTTCGATCTCAACTGGCAGATTTACGGAACGGGAGACTTCGACAACGACGGGAAGCCGGACATCCTCTGGCGCAATGGTGCCACCGGCGAGAACGTCATCTGGATCATGAACGGCGCCGCGATTTCCTCGCAAGTCGCGCTGCCGTCGATCTTCGATCTCAACTGGAAGATCGGGGCGGTTTCGGATTACAGCGGAGACGGGCAGCCCGACATCGTCTGGCGGAACCAGAGCACGGGAGTTAATACGATCTGGGTCATGAACGGCACGTCCATCTCCTCGCAGGTGCCTCTGCCTCCGGTCACGGATCTGACCTGGAAGATCGCCGGCCCGCGGTAAAGCGACCGGCTTCTGATTCGTCCTCTGCCGGCGGGGGCGCGAAAAGCGCCTCCGCCGGTTTTTCTTTGGTCGCTGATTTTTGCGGACTCGGACTCTCGCGGTAGACGGAGGGCGTCTTCCTAGCTGCACTTCCGGATTCGCGGCGCGAGTCCCCGCGTCAGCACGAAGGGTCCCTGGCTGCGGTCGGAGGAGGTCGATTCGATCCGGAGGGTCATCGCGTCTCCCTCGATCCGGCCCCGATACCGAGCCACGGGGTCCCGATCGCCCGATCGGGCGGGCCCCGGGCGTTCGAAGGCGAACGTGCCGTTCCACACGAAGGCGCCGTCGTTTCCGAGAGAGAGAGGTCCGTCGAGACGCCCGTGAGCGCAGTCGAGCTCTACCCGCGCATTCCCGTCCGGATCAACGATCAGCCCGATCCCCTTCGCGCCCCAGGACCCGTCGACGGCTTCTGCACCGCCTCGCGGTTCGGGACTGCAGGCTCCGAGGGCGCCGATCAGCAGCAAGGCGCCGCCGATGAGTCGTCCGGCAGGGCGGAATCCGTTTCTTCTTGACACGTTCCCTCTTTCAAAATAATTTTGCTTCAGCAATCTACACAAAACGACAGAGCGACCTTCCGGGGACCCCCGGGGGCGGTGGGCCACTCTGCCAGCAATCACCTCATTCAAAGGGGGTATCGTGAAGAGACCGCTCGTTCTGGGGTCGCTGTCACTCTTTGCCCTGTCCGCAGTTTTTGCCGCGAACTTCTCTTCCGTCCGCCCCGCCTCATCTCAGCCGGCGTCGAAAACCGGCTCGCTGACCATGCCGGCATCTCCGGCCAGCGCCGTTTCTCTTGCGACCGCCGCCGCGCCCACGGTTTCGTCGGCGAAGCCTGCGGTGCGTACCGCTGGCCGGCGGACCCCGAAGGCGAGGAAGAGCTCTGCCGCGGCGAAGACGGCTGCGAAGCCTCACGGTTACGGCGGAGGAGTCGCGGCCCAGGCCGGAGGAGAAGGAGACGAGGGCCCGAAGGAGCCTGCCACGGCCGAAGCGCTGGCGAAGTGGACGTTCGTCGAAGGCACGGCGATCTCGCCGGTGCTTTCGCCGCCGCTGCGCGACATCCCGCCGCTTCAGGGCACGCAGGACGCGTTCTCCGAAGTGAACAATCCGCAGCTTCCGCATCGGATCGTCGGCAACCCGGGCGACGGGCCGGCCCGGCCGGATGGCGCGCTGCAGACGAGCATCGTGTCCGGCACGCTCGCCCCGACAGGCGTCAACTTCGAGGGGATTTCCGCCAACGGCAGCGCGCCGTCCGACGACAACGGACGCGTCGGCCCGAACCACTACGTCCAGTGGGTGAACTCTCAGTTCGCCGTGTATGACAAGTCGGGAAGCATCCTCTACGGTCCCGCGAAGGGCAACACGCTGTTCACCTCGCTCGGCGGCGTCTGCGCCGCGCAGAACAACGGCGACCCCGTCGTCAACTACGACATCCTTGCGGACCGCTGGGTGCTCTCCCAGTTCGCGGTCGACGCCCCGCCGACGGGTCTCGCTTCGCACCAGTGCGTGGCGGTCTCGGTGACGGGAGACGCCCTCGGCGCGTACTACCTGTACGATTTTCCTTTGAGCGCCACGCTCCTGTTCGACTACCCGCACGTCGGCGTGTGGCCGGACGGCTACTACACGACCTACCACGTGTTCGACCAGACGAAACCCGCTGCGCAGCAGTATCAAAATCAGGGCCTCGTCGTCTTCGAGCGTCTTCCGATGATCGCCGGTGCGCCCGCGCGCGTGCAGGTCAAGAGCATCGGGACGGCCGGTGCGCAGGAGTTCGGCGGCGCTCTGCCCGCCGACATCGACAGTCTCTTGCCGCCTCCCGCGGGATCTCCCGGATACATCCTCGCGCCCGGATCGGCCGAGCTCGATGGCTCGACGGGGCCGATGATCCACTTCTGGACGGCGACCACGACCTGGGGCGTCACTCCGACCGTGACGATCTCGGGGCCCACCAACATCACCACCGCTTCGTTTACGGGCAACCTCTGCAACTTCGCGCGCGCTTGCCTTTCGCAGCCGCCGCCCGCCGTGGCCGCCGACTCCCTAGACGCCATTTCGGACCGTTTCCTGTTCCGAATCGGCTATCGGAATTTCGGAGATCACGAAGCGCTCGTCATGAACCACACGGTCAACGCGGCCGTCCCGCCGGCCAACCAGGCGGGGGTCCGCTGGTACGAGATCCGGACTCCCGGGACGACCCCGACGATTTTCCAGCAGGGCACCTACTCTCCCGACGCGAACCATCGCTGGATGGGTTCCATCGCCATGGACAACGGCGGAAACATGGCGGCGGGATACAGCAAATCGTCCACCACCGTCATCCCCGAGATCGACGTCGCCGGCCGGCTCGCTGGTGACGCCCTGGGGACTCTGGGATCCGAGCTCCAGATGCAGCCCGGCGTTGGGGTCCAGATCGGCACGGCGAACCGCTGGGGTGACTACACCGCGATGACGGTCGATCCCCGCGAGGGATGCACTTTCTGGTACACGAACCAGTACATCCCCGCAAACGGCTCGTTCAACTGGCACTCTCGGATCGCGGCTTTTCGTTTCCCTGCGGCCAACTGCAGCGCGCCCTCGAGGGGCACGTTGACCGGCACCGTGACCGACGGCACCGGGCGTCCCATCGCAGGCGCGGTCGTGTCACTCGACAATGGTTTCTCCGGAGCCACCAACGCCTCCGGCGTATACACGATCGTCCTGCCGCCCGGCTCGTACAACGCGACAGCCGCCGCGGCGCTTCGTATCGGCTGCAACCCTTCGGCTTCCGCCCCGGTCGTCGTCCCGAACGGCGGCTCGGCCACGAAAAACTTCGTCCTGACCGGGACGGCGGACGTCGTCGTGGCGTCGGCGGCGTTCAGCGACGCGGAAGGCAACAACAACGGTCGCATCAACCGGAACGAATGCCTCGTCGTCGACGTGACCTTGAGCGACATCGGGTGCGCGTCCGCAACGGGAGTTTCCGCCGTGCTGACGAGCTCCACGCCGGGTGTTACCGTCGTGACCGGGGCCTCCGCCTATCCCGACCTGCCGGCGGGAGGCAGCTCGCCAAACGCAACGCACTTCCAGATCAGGACGGACAACGCTCTGATCTGCGGCGATCCCCTGAATCTGACGCTCACCGTCACGAGTTCGGCGGGCCCTCAGGTCTTTCCGATCAGCTTCCCGACTTGCGACGCGCCGATCATTCAGGCCGGGGCGATCACGGCGGCTGACTCCACCCAGACCGCCCGGCTCGGCCGCTTTGCGCCCCCGAGCGTCTGCGGGACGGCAAAGACGTGTCCTGGACCGTTCAGTACCGGAACCCGCCATTTCGATTCGTACACGTACACCAACACGGCCGCGACGACCCGCTGTATCACGGTCGATCTCGCGCCGACCTGTTCCCAGGCGGCGACGCAGCTCTTCAGCGCCGCGTACCTCGGCACCTACGATCCGGCGAATCTCTGCACGAACTACCTCGCCGATCCGGCCAGCAGCCCGCTAAACGGGGGAATCGTCTCTTACTCCTTCGACATCGCAGCGGGGGCGACCTTCGTCGTCGTGGTCAACGAAGTCAACCAGGACACGTTCTGCTCGAGCTACACCATCAAAGTGGCCGGCCTCGACGACCTGTCCGACGGCGGCGCGCCCGCGGCCCCGGCGATCACGACCTCGGCGATCGAGGTCAAGCCGGCTTCGACGGGCAACACCGCCTCGGTTCCGGACGCCGGACCGGGAGCGTCCTACCTATGGACGATCCAGGGCGGGACGATCACGGGCGGTCAGGGAACTCGCACCATCACCTTCACGGCAGGAAGTGCCGGTTCCGTTGTCCTCAGCATCTCGGAAACGATCGCCAGCGGTTGCAACGCTCCGAGCACCGTCAAAGTCGTTCCCATCATCGCGGGGGACTTCAATGTGGACGGGTTCTCGGATCTTCTCTGGCGCAGATCGACGGGTGAAAACACCATCTGGCAGTTGAACGGCACGAGCGTGCCGGCGGGCGCCACGGCGGCGATGCCGTCGGTGGCGGATCCGAACTGGCAGGTCGGAGCGGTCGCGGACTACAGCCTCGACGGCAACCAGGATCTTCTCTGGCGCAATGGCGCCACGGGTCAGAACACGCTCTGGCTGATGAACGGCACCACCGTCGTCACCCAGGTCGCCCTGCCGACGATCGCGGACACGAACTGGCAGATCCGGGCTTCGGGCGACCTCGATGGAGACGGCAAGGCCGACATCGTCTGGCGCAACGGGGCGACCGGCCAGAACACGATCTGGATCATGAATGGAACGGCGCTCGCTTCGCAGGTTCCGCTGCCGGCCGTCGCCGACGTCAACTGGCAGATCTACGGAACGGGCGACTTCAATGGAGACGGAAAGACGGACATCCTGTGGCGCAACGGCGCGACGGGTGAGGACGTCATCTGGATCATGAACGGCAATTCCGTCGCGTCTCAGGTTTCGCTGCCCTCGATCTTCGATCTGAACTGGAAGATCTCGGGAGTGGCCGACTACAACGCGGACGGGAAGTCCGACATCGTGTGGCGCAATCAGAGCACGGGTCAGAACTCGATCTGGGTCATGAACGGTACGGTGATTTCCTCCCAGGTCGGCCTGCCCGACGTAGTGGACGTCAACTGGAAGATCGCCGGACCGAAGTAAGGATTTCGGCCTCGAATTCACCGGCGGGGGCGCAAAACGTGCCTCCGCCTTTTTTTTCGTCCGGGCCGGCTACAGTGCGTCGAGAAAGTGTATGATTTACGCTCAATTCAACGTACAGGCGGCGGGATAAGGGCACCGGGGCCGGTGCGTTTATCTCTCCTTCTGTCAGGAGGAGAGAGATGGTCCTGCGTCTGCGTTCGACCCGGCGCGTGAGAAGTCTCCGAATCCTCGGATCGGTCCGGTCGGCCGTCGGACTGCTCGCGCTTCTGCTCTCCTCTTCCGCTCTCGTCGGCCAGGTTGCGGCCGACCTCGCCGTGCAGGTCAGCGCCGCCGTCCAGAAGACGCCGCCGAAGGTCACCCTCAACTGGCCTGCCAACGCCGCGTCGACGGGGTTCTCCGTCTATCGGAAGAGTCCGGCTGCGACGAGCTGGGGGAGCGCGGTCGCGACCCTGGCGGGGTCCGCCACGACGTGGTCCGACACCGGGGTCGTCGCCGGCACCGCGTATGAATACTGGATCTCCGCTTCGACGGGCGCGTCGGGCTACCTCGCGTCCGGAATCGAGCTTCCCTTAGTCGACGCGCGGGGCAAGGTCGTTCTCATCGTGGACGCCACGTACGCGGCAAACCTCTCAGGGGAGCTGTCGCTTCTGGGCCAGGACCTCGCCGGCGATGGATGGACCGTGCTGCGCCACGACGTCGCCCGCACCGAAACCGTTCCGAACGTGAAGGCCCTGATTTCAGCTGACTACGGACAGGACCCGACGAACGTGAAAGCGGTGTTCCTGTTCGGGCACGTGCCGGTTCCGTACGCGGGGGCGATCGCGCCGGACGGCCACGGCGACCACTACGGCGCGTGGCCCGCGGACATGTACTACGGCGACATGGACGGAACCTGGACAGACACCCAGGATTTCACGAGCACGGTCGCCGGCCGCCAGCACAACGCGCCGGGGGACGGGAAGTTCGACCAGAGCAATGCGCCGACCGATATCGAGCTCCAGGTGGGCCGGGTCGATCTCGCCGACATGCCCGCGTTCGCCCCGAAGACGGAGCTCGACCTCCTGCGTCAGTACCTGAACAAGGACCACAACTTCCGGCACCGGCTCATCACCGCGCAGCGCCGCGGCCTGATCGACGACAACTTCGGTTACTTCGGGGGAGAGGCGTTCGCTTCCTCGGGATGGCGAAATTTCTCGGCGTTCTTCGGCGCCGCGAACGTGCAAGCGCTCGACTGGTTCTCGACTCTCAACACGCAGAGCTACCTGTGGGCGTACGGGTGCGGAGGCGGCTGGTATCAGGGCGCGGGCGGCGTAGGCAGCACGAGCAACTTCGCCGCGACGGACACGCAGGCGGTTTTCACGATGCTCTTCGGCAGCTATCACGGGGACTGGGACACGACGGACAACTTCCTGCGCGCGCCTCTCGCCACGACCACGTGGGGGCTGACCGACGCGTGGGCGGGAAGGCCCGCCTGGTATTTCCACCACATGGGGATCGGAGAGACGGTCGGGTATGGCGCGCGGCTTTCGCAGAACAACTCGGGCGCGTACTTTTACGCGGGATACCGCAGCATTCACATCGCTCTCATGGGAGACCCGACTCTCCGGATGCACATCGTCGCGCCTCCCTCCGCGATCGCGGCCACGCCGGCATCCGGCGGCGTCGCGCTCCGGTGGGGCCCTTCGGCGGACTCCGTGCTCGGCTACAACGTCTATCGCGCTCCTTCTCCCGCCGGGCCCTTTTCGCGCGTCAACGCGGCGCTCATCCCGGGGACCTCGTTCGGCGCCTCTGCGCCCGCGGGGACTTTCACCTATGCCGTTCGGGCCGTGAAGCTCGAGACGGGCTCCGGTTCCTATTTCAACGGCAGTCAGGCCGTGTTCGCCAGCGCGGCAACCGGCAACGGCGGCGACTTCAACGTCGACAGCCGTCCGGACATCGTGTGGCGCAACACGTCGACGGGGCAGAACACGATCTGGCTGATGAACGGAATCAGCGTCGGATCGCTCGCGGCTCTTCCGGCCGTGCCGAATACACAGTGGCAGATGAGTGCGGTCGCGGATTTCGACGGCGACGGCAAGGCCGACATCCTCTGGCGCAACGGGACGACCGGCGAGAATGTGATCTGGCGCATGAACGGGACGGCGGTCCTGTCGCAGATTGCTCTGCCGCCCGTGTTCGATCTGAACTGGAAGATCGGCGCGGCGGCGGATTTCGACGGCGACGGAAAGCCCGACATCCTGTGGCGCCACGCGGTCACGGGGCAGAACACTGTCTGGCAGATGAATGGAACTGTCATCGGCTCGCAGTCGCCTCTGCCCGCGGTCGTGGACGGCAACTGGCAGGTCGGCGGCGCGGCGGACTTCGACGCCAACGGCAGCGCCGATATCCTCTGGCGAAACGCGGCAACCGGCCAGAACACCGTGTGGCGGATGAACGGGCTCGCGGTCCTCGGGACCTCGCCGCTCCCGCCCGTCGCGGACCTGAACTGGCGCATGGGCGGCGTGGGCGACTTCACCGGCGACGGCCAACCCGACATCCTCTGGCGCAACGCCGCCTCGGGCGAAAACGTCGTGTGGCAGATGAGCGGGACGGGGGTGGTCGGAAGCGTCGCGCTCCCGCCGGTGTACGACCTCGGCTGGAAAATCGGCGGACCCCGGTGAAGGCCCTCTGCCAGGAAATGGACGACTGCTGCGCCCGCCGCGACGGGAAATGTCACACCGGCCGAGAAGAACTACCCTCCGGCGCGGTAACTCGAGCGTCGTCAGAAGCTTGAAAAGCACGACTCCGGGGTACAGCGCTTGCTACACGCTGCTCAGACTGGAGAAAATATGCACAAAGATTTGAGCCCCCGGTGGGTGCGTGGATACCGGTTCGCATCGCTGTGCGCTCTCTCTGTTCTCGGGGTGGGGTTCTCGATGGTTGCGCAGGCGACCAGCGTGATCCCCATCACCGACCAGGAGCTGTTCGGGCGGGCGACCGTCGTCGTGCACGGCATCGTGCAGACGAGTGATGTGACCGTCGACGGGCAGGGCCGTCCTGAAACGCTTACGGTGATCGCTCCGATCTCGGTACTGAAAGGTCAGCTGACGGGGAGCCTCGTGCTCCACCAGCTCGGCGGCACGCTCCCGGACCAGCGGTTCCTGAAGATCTGGGGACAGCCCGAGTACCTTCCCGGCCGCGAAGTGGTGGTGTTCGCGATCCCCGGACCGGAAGGCGAATATCAGACGGCGGAGATGCTTCTCGGGAAGTTCGAAGTCCGCGAAGACTCGGCGGGCGTGAAATTCGCCGTGCCGGATCTCACGATCGCCAGGCGAGACGGCGTTTCCGTCGTGCGTCCGTCCGGCCACTCGCTCTCGACATCCGACAGGGCGCCGAACAGTGAGAGCGTGCCGAGGCCTCTGGCGCAATTCCTGGAGAACGTAAAATCCGGCCGCCTCACGGAGGAGGTTACGGTCACTCCTTCCGGCAGCCTCAAGCCCGTCGAGCGCACGTCCGCCGGCGTTCGCGCGCCCCTCTGGGCGAACTGGAGCAGCGGCACCTTCTACCGCTGGAGCAACGGTGCAACCGCGCTGTGGACGACGACGGGCACCGCGAACATCACCGGGGGCGGCGCAGCCGAGGCCCTCGCTTCTCTTGCGGCGTGGACCAACGACTCGAATTCGAACATCAACTACACGATGGGATCCCCTTCCGCCCCGAACACGATCGAGCTGAACGCGACCTCGGTCTGCGGGCAGAGCGGATGCCTCGCCGGCGGGGGAGTGATCGGATGCGGCGGACCCGGCGGCGGCTCGAGCCACCTGTGGAGAGGCGACAGCTACTTCACGATCAGCAACGGTTTCGTCCAGCTTCGCTCGTACTGCACGACGAACCTCTACGACTCGATCACCACGACGGCCGTGATTGAGCACGAGCTCGGCCATACCCTGGGCTTCGGCCATTCGGATCAGGGTGTCGCAAGCCAGGACTCCTGCCGTGGCGACGAGGACGCGGCAATCATGCGCTCGGTCGCGCAGCACCGGACGACCCTCGGGACCGACGACATCGACGCGATCCGCTGGGTTTACGGCGGCGGGCAGCTCGTCACGCCCACCTCGTGCGCGTCGAGCCCGGACGACTTCACCGGCGACGGACGGTCGGACATCCTCTGGCGCAACTCCGCGACCGGCAGCAACCTCGTCTGGGGCATGACGGGGCCGAACATCAATTCGCTCGTGTCGCTGCCTCCGGTGGCCGATTTGAACTGGCGCATCGGAGCGGTCGCGGATTTCAACGGCGACGGGAGACCCGACGTTCTCTGGAGAAATGCCGTCACCGGTCAGAACGTGATCTGGGTCCTGTCGGGTACTTCCGTGAGCTCGCAGGTCGCGCTTCCGTCCGTCTTCGACCTCAACTGGCAGATCGCCGCGGCCGCCGACATGAACGGTGACTCGAAGGCGGACATCATCTGGCGCAACACCTCGACCGGCGCGAACACCGTGTGGATGATGAACGGAACGGCCCTCGTGTCCCAGGCTCCGCTCCCTCCCGTTCCCGATGGAAACTGGTTCATCGGCGGCGCCGCTGACTTTGATCGCGACGGAAAGTCGGATCTCCTCTGGCGGAACACGGTGACCGGTCAGAACACGATATGGGTCATGAACGGTACTGCGGTCCTGACGCAGATTCCCCTACCACCGGTGTTCGATCTGAGCTGGCACGTGGTCGGGGTCGCGGACTTCACTGACGACGGAGTCGCCGATATTCTCTGGCGGAACCTCTCGACCGGCTCCAATACGGTGTGGGTGATGAACGCCACCTCGGTCGTCTCGGCGGCGCCGCTTCCGGCGATTGACGACATGAGCTGGAAGATCAGCGGACCGAGGTAGGGCCGTCGCCTTCGCTCACTGCGGGACGTGCCGTTCGCCTCTGGGCGGACGGCACCG
>JBDTRB010000082.1:0-17141 GCA_039931865.1 Acidobacteriota bacterium
GAAATCGGAAATCGGAAATCGGCGACCAACGGGAGCGAGACGGCCGCAGGACTCCGCGGCCAGGTCCATACAGACGCGGCACTCTTTTCAATTCCCGGCTGCCGGGGTTCTCGATTCTCGATTCCCGATTCCCGATTCCCGATTCCCGATCCAGACACCTCTAGCCGCTCGCCGCCACGGTCTTCCCCTCCGGCAGCCCGACCATTCCGGAGACGACGACGGCGAGGCCGGGAACCACGCCTTCCCCGGCCAGCTCCGTCGAGCCGTTCGACCGGAGGCCGGTGCGGACTTCGATCCAGTGGACGCGGCCATTCACCACCGCCGCGATCCGCGCGGTGCCGGTGACGTCGTCGCGCAGGACAGCCGCATCGGGAGCGACCAGAGCCGCCGGGCGCGACCCCACCGTGATCCGCGCCGTCCCGAACAGGTTCAGGGTGAGGCGCTCGGCCGAGCCCGGCAGATCGATGCGGACGGAACCGGAGAAATCCGCCGCGTTTGCCCCGGGGAGGATCGAGTGGACCCGCCCGGGGATTGCGGCCGGGCGGCCGGTGATCTCGACCCCGGCGGACTGCCCCGCGTGAATCCGCGGCAGGTCGTTCTGCGGGACATCGGCCAGGAACACGATCGAGGGCGCATCGGCGATCGTCAGGATCTCCTGGTCCTCGGCCACCTTGTCACCGCTCGCGGCCGCGTGGGAGAGGACGGGCCCGTCCGCGGACGCGACAATCGATCTCCGCACGAGATTGCGCTCGGCGAGCGCCAGGGCCCGCTCCGCGTCCGCGCGCTCCGCGGGAGAGCGGGCTTCTCGCAGCATTTCGCGGGCGCCCGAGACCGCCGCCTCGCTCTCGCGCGCGACGATCGTCCCCACCGACTGACCCCGCCGCACGACGTCTCCGTCGGCCACGCGCAATTCGAGGAGCGTGCCGGCGAACGGCGCCCGCACCTTCTGTTGCGAGAGCGCGGACGTGTGGCCGGGCCCGGAGATGATTTCGGAAAGGCTCGCGGGCGAGACGCGGGCAATGCGTACGGGCGTCGGCGCGTCGGGAGCCGGAGCTTCCCGCTTCGCCTCCTCGGCGGTGTCGCCGCCCTTGCAGCCGGAGAGGAGCAGCAGCACGAGGGGTAACCAGGCGAGACGCTTCATGGCTCACTCCATCGGACGGCAACGGCTTCCGCGATGCGATAGCGCGAGATCGCGTCCGAGAGACGGACCGCTGCATCGACCGACGCGGTATACGCATCCAGCACCTCGAACGCCGTCGCGGCGCCGCCGCGGTAACGGCTCTCTGCCTCGAGATAGGAGTCGCGGGCGGACGGAGCCGCTTCGGAAAGGATGCGGATCTGCTCGTAAGCGCTCTCGAGGGTGGCGCGCGCCTGCGCCCGCTGGCGCGCCACTTCCCTCTGCTGCCTCCGGACATTCAGGCGAGCGCTTTCCAGCCGGAGCTCCGCCTGGCGGATGCGGGAGCGGATCGCACCGAAGTCCCACACCGGCCACGCCAGGGAGAGCATGAAGGAGTAGCCCGCGTCGCGGCGCACCCGATCTCCGAGGTTCGCGTTGCGGTTTACCGCCAGAAGGCCGCCCGGGACGAGGCGGGAGGTATCCGAGCCCAGAAATCCGACGTCCCCCGTCAGGTTGAGATGGGGGCGCCGCTCCGCACGCGCGGCGGAGACGTCGGCGTCAGCGGCGCGCGCGTCTGAGGAGGCGGCGACCACCTCGGCCGCGCCTTCGAGCGCCGGCGCGACGATTGCCATGGCCCCCGGCGGCAAAGGGGCGGCGAGCGGAACCAGAGAGAGAGCTGCCGCGGGATCCCGGCCCATCAGGTCGTTCAGAATGATTCGCGCCGCGTCGCGCCGTGCCAACGTGTCGACCAGACTTGCCCGCTCGGTGGCGAGCCTCACGTCGATCTTCAGGAGGTCCGCCGCCACGCCTTGTCCCGACGCGCGCCGGCTCTCGAGAGAAGTCCGGTAACGCGCGAGGCGGTCGAGTCCGTCGCGCCGCGCGGCGGCCTCCCGCTCGCCCTGCAGAAATTCGTTGAACCGGCTGCGCACCTCGAGCTCGAGGTCCTTCTCCGCGATCCGGTAGCGGGCGGCGGCGGCCCCGACCTCGGCCTCGCTCCTGACGATGGCGGCGCGGCGCGCACCGCCGTCGTACAGGGTCTGACGCCCGACCGCCTGGAGACGGAACTCTCCGGCGTTCGTGATCGCCGGGTCGTAGCCGTTCGGCGGCGCATAGATGAAGTCCCCCTCGACCGCGACCTTCAGCCACCTCTCGGCCCGGGCTTCGCTCACCCTTTCGCGGGCAATCGAAAGATCGAGAGCGGAGATGGGCAGGCGGACGTTGACCTGCCGGCTCGCGGCGAGCGCCTCTTCGAGCGTCACCGGCGTTTCTTGCGCCGCGAGCGCGAGCGCGCAGAGGAGCGACGCCGCCACGACCGACGCGCGCAACAGGCTCAGACGAAGAGGGCGGCCTCTCATCAACGGGGCTCCGCCGGCCGCGCGGCCGCCGCGGGGACCCGGCCGGCGAGCCGCCCGTGCGGGTCGAGCCAGCAATACAGGGAGGGCAGGATGAGCAGGATGAGCGGGCTCGAGAGGATGAACCCTCCGATGACCGCGATCGCGAGCGGCTGCTGCAGCTGCGAGCCCTCGCCGAGCGCGATCGCGAGCGGGGCGAGCGCGAAGGCCGTCGAGAAGATCGTCATCATCACCGCGCGCACGCGCTTGCGCGACGCTTCGGCCCAGGCCTCCGCCACCGGGACGCCGTTGCGCAGCTCCTCGCGGGCGTCGTGAATCAGGAACACGGCCTTTTCTCCCACGATCCCGACCATCATGATCGCGCCGACGAAGCTCGAGATGTTGAGCGTCATCCCGGTCAGGAGAAGCGAACCGAGAACGCTCGTGAGCACCGTCAGCGCCATGATGACCGTGAGCAGCGGGGCCCGCCAGTCGCCGAACTCGAAGAGAAGCACGACGGCGACGAGGAGCAGCCCGCCGAAGAGAACCCCGAGCAGCCCCTTGAATGAGGTCTGCTGCTGTTCGTACAGGCCCCCGAATCCGATGGACATTCCGGCGGGAAGGTTCAGCGTCGAGGCGAGCTTTCTCTGGATCTCGCTCATCGCGCTTCCGAGGCTGCGGTTGGAGAGCCGGGCGGTGACCCCGAGATACGTCCTCAGGTTTTCACGCTGGATCTCGACTTCCGGGCTGCCCGTGGAAATGGTCGCGAGCTGCAAAAGAGGCACCAGCGCGCCCGAGGGCGTCTGCACCCGCAGAAGCGACAAACCGGCGAGGCCGGTGGTCTTACGGGAGAAGACGCGGATCGGGTAGAGGCGTTCGCGGATCCGCAGCGTCCCGGCGACGGTCCCGGAAAGCGCCGGCTCGACCTCGTTGTGCAGGCCTTCGGCCGTCACTCCGAACCGGGGGAGGGCTTCCGGGATCACGCGGACCGTGACGTTGGGGCCGGCGACGGTCAGCCCGTTGAAGACGTCCTCCACCCCCGAAACGCCCTCCAGGATCTTCGCGGCGGCCTTCGCCCGGTCCTGGAGGAGCGCCTGGTCTTCGCCGTACAGCTTGATGTCGATCGGCTGGGGAACGCCCCCCGCGAGATCGCCGATGACGTCCTCGAGCAGCTGGCCGAAGTCCGCGCGGACCGCGGGCTGCGCCGCCGCAATCTTCACGCGCAGGTCCTCGATCACCTGCTCGACGCGCCGCCGTTTCCCCTTTCGCTTCAACCGGATGACGTAGTCGCCGCGGTTCGGCTCCGTGATGAAAAAGCCGAGCTGCTCGCCCGTGCGGCGCGAATAGCCCGCGACGTCCGGAAGCGAGACCACGATTTTTTCAACTTCCTGGAGCATCTGGTTCGTGTCGGTCAAGGAGGTGCCGGCGGGCGTCCAGTAATCGAGGATGATCGATCCCTCGTCCATTCCGGGCAGGAAGTCCGAGCCGATACCCCCGTACAGGAGCCACCCTCCGGCGAGGAGCGCCACGGTAATCCCGAGCGCAATCGAGGGGTGACGGATGAAGAACCGGGCGAGGCGGGGAGGCCCCTTCTCTTTCTTCGGCTTCACCTTCGCCGCGACGCGGAGGCTCTTCGCCGCGGCGGGGACGGCGAATGCGGACAGGAAGTAGGAAACGGTGAGCGCGACGCCCATCGTGAAGGCCAGCGGCTTGAAGAACGCGCCCGCGACCCCGGAAAGAAGCGCGAACGGGAAGAAGATGATCACGGTCGAGAGACTGGAGCCCGTCAGCGGCGGAAGCGCTTCCGCGAGCCCCGACCGCACCGGATCGTCGGAGACCCGCTCCTCGGCGTGACGCGCGATGTTTTCGACAACGACGATCGCGTCGTCGACCACGAGCCCGATCGCGGCCGCGATCCCCCCGAGCGTCATCAGGTTGATCGTCTGCCCGCAGACGCCGAGGGCCAGGAGCACGATCGCCACCGTGACCGGAATCGTCGCGACGGCGATCGCAGTGATCCGGAAGTTGCGGAGGTAGAGGAAGAGCACGATCGCCGCGAGCGCTACGCCGATCAGGATCGCGTCACGGACTCCGTTGACCGATTGCCGGATGAACTCCGCCTGGTCGTAGAAGGTCGTCCAGCGCACACCCTTCGGAAGGAGGTCGGGATGCTGCTTCAGAAGCGTCTCGACCCCGGTCGCGATCGACAGCGTGCTCGCATCCGGCTGCCGGACGATGTTCAAGAGCACCGCGGGCCGGCGCTCCGAGGTCGTGCGGACGTAAGAGACCGCGTCGGCGGCCGTGATCTCGCCGAGCTGACTGAGAGGCGCGGCGAGGCCGCCCCTGGGCGGCTGCACTGCTATCCGGGCGAGCTCGTCGAGACCCGCCGGCTTGCCCGTAACGAGCGAGAGGTAGAGCTCGTGGTTCGCCTCGACGAGACCGGCCGAGCTCAAGACGTTGTTCTTGCGGATCGCGTCGACGACGTCGCTCGCGGAGAGATGCCGCGCCGCCAGCCGTTCCGGATCGAGACGCACCTGGAATTCCCGCACCGCGCCGCCCTGCACCTGGACCTGCGAGACTCCGGGAATCTGGATGAGCGCCGGCCGCAGTTGAAAGTCCGCGAGCTCGCGGAGGCCGGCGGGGGAAACGGTATCGGAGGTGAGCGCGTATCCCAGAATCGGGAACACCGCGGTGTTCATCCACTCGGCGTCGATCCGCGTTTCCGGCGGAAGGTCCGGCCGCGCGCGCGCGATCTCCGCGTGGACGCGCTGGAGAGCGAGCTGCATGTCGGTGCCCCAGGAGAACTCGGCGGCGATCTCGACTGACCCGCGCGTCGTCGTGGACACGACTCTCTGGATCCCGGGCACCCTCAGGATCCCCTCCTCGAGCGGACGGGTCACTGCCGGGATCATCTGCGCCGCGGGCTCCTCCGCGCTTTCGGCGATGACCTTGACGCGCGGAAACGTGACGGTCGGAAAGATCGCGGAAGGCAGCCGGGTCGCGTACCAGACACCCGCAGCGCACAGGACGAGCAGAAGAAGGAAGAGCGCCTGGGGACGCTGCGTGAGGCGATCCGAGATGCTCATGCGGGCGAAAATTCCTCCCTGTCATCGCAGGCGCGCAGCTGCCGCCGCCCGGCTGCGGGAGGGTATCAACTCCCGGCGAGCGGGACGCGGGGGAGGTCGAATCGCGAAGAGAGGGCGAAGGGCGAAGGGCGAAAGTGGTTCAGCCGCTGCCAGCGCCCGCCAGAGGGGCGGCCGCGCCGCGCCGGGCGGCCGCGCGGCGGCGGGCGAGCTCGGACGTCACGCCGTGATGGCAGGGAATGCAGAGTGTCCGCAGATTCTCGAGACCGCACCCTCCCCCGCCCTCGACCACCGGCACGAGGTGATCGGCTTCCCACAGAGAACGCCCGACCGCGATCCAGGGCCGCCCCGCGCGAATCGTGACGGCCCGTTCGAACCCGGCGGCGAGCTCGCGCGCCTGTCGCACCGTGTCGTCCGTCGGATCCTTTCTCCGCAAACGCACGAGCGCGCGCTTCCTCGATTCCGTGTCGAGCCCGCAGGAGGCGCACACGCCCTGGTCCCGTTCAAAGACGCGGCCTCGCGCGGCGGATGGCGAGGTGCGGACGAGCAGGATGTCGACACAGTCCTGCGAGCAGAAAGTGCGGCGAGGCCGGAGCACCTCGCCCCCGCATTCGCGGCAGAGCGGATGACCGCCACCGTCGCGCAGGACGGGACGGTCGGAACCTCTGAGCGTGCGCGCGAAATGGGGCATCACCCGGTCCGATCAGAATATCCCTTTGTACGGCTCCGAACATCATCCCGGGACCTCCTCGTGAGAAGGTCGTTCCGGATCGCGACGGCGACGGCCACACGGAGGACCTATGACATCGCTCGGTTGCTGTCACTCGGGATGCGCCAGCCACGTCATCCTCTCGGCGAAGGTTTCCTCCCGCAAGCAGGAGGCCTTCTGCGGCCACGGGCACGCGGTCTGGGCCTGGAAGACCAAAGAAGGCCGTTGGGCGGCCGAACCGCGCGCCACCGGGTCGTCCGCCGAGGGACCTCGCGTCGCCAGGCGTGCGTGAGGGGGCGGACCCTCCGTCTCCTCGCCGGGCCCGCGACGCCGAGCGTCGGGCCTCCGCGGAAAGCGGTCGATCGCCGCTCAAGGTAGCGAACACGCTGTCGCACTTCGTGACCTGTTTTGACGACGCCCCGCGGCTGGACGAGGAGCTTTCGCGCCTGCTCGCCGTGACCGAGGCGGACGTGGAGCGCGCCACGAAAAGCTACCTTCGGAAAAAAAATCGGGCGGTCGTCCTCGTGCGGCCGTAGCTCTCCCGGTGACAGTTCTCTCGGAAACATCTGGACGCATTCTTGCTTGCGGGATCCGAGGAGGCGGACCCGTGAAACTTCCATCCGGCAGGCGCATCGCCATCGCGATCCTCGCCGCACAGATGCTCCTCGCGGCTGTGGCCGGCCGCGCGGCTCCGGGCCAGGAGCTCCCGCCGCCCGCCGTACCGGAAGGGAGCGCCGCGTTCGTCGTGGGGCCCGGCGTCGGGGGGCCCGGGAATGCGCTCGCGGCGGAAGCCCGCCGGTACCTGCAGGACGCGAAGGGCTTCGTGCTCGCTCCCACCCGCTGGAGCGGCGGAAGCTGGGCGGAGGCGGCGGGCGTCGTGGCGGCGGTCGGGATCCTGGCGAAAGAGGACGTCCGGATCGACGCGGCCGTCCAGAGAAACCGGTCCCCGGGCACGAACTCCGTATCCCGCGCGGTGACCCCGTTCGGGAGCTATGCGGCAGTCGGCGCGTCCGCCGCATCGCTCGCGGCCGGACTGATCTTCAAGGACGAACGTCTCCGTGACATCGGGCGCGACAGCGTCGAAGCGGAGATTTTCGCCGCCGGCATCGTGACGCCGCTCTTGAAATCCGCATTCGGCCGCTCGCGCCCCGTCAACGGCGGCGACGGCGACGAGTACCGCCCGTTTTCGAACGGCCAGTCTTTTCCCTCCGGCCACACGACCGAGGCTTTCGCGGTTGCCTCCGTCTTTGCCGCGCGCTCTTCGGGGTGGGTCGTGCCGGTGCTCGCTTACTCGCTGGCGACCGGCGTCGGTCTTGCCCGCATGAACGACCGGGCCCACTTCGCCTCCGACGTCGCCGCGGGGGCGGTCATCGGCACGGTGATCGGCCGGACCATCGTTCACCGTCACTCCGGCGAAAGCTTTCGAAGACTGTCGTGGAACGTCGTCCCGGTGCGCGGCGAGAGGAGAGGAGGCGTCGGTCTCGGGCTGCGCCTCTCGACCGGGAGCGCCGCGGAGTGACCTTCGGATTCGGGGAGAGCCGCTGCAGCCTCCGATCAAGAGACATGTGCCGGCGATCCCCGCCCTTCGCTCCCCCGGCGATTTCGGAATGAGCGCCTCGCCCCGGCCGTCGAGGGGCGTCGAGCATTGGGCCGCCTGGATCCTGGGTGGATCGCCGCGGCGGAAGGAATCCGAGTCTTCTTGAACGCCTTTCGGTCGCGGCGGGAAGAAGTCTCGCGCCGTGCATCCTGTCGCACTTCACGATCAACGCTCTCGCCGAGCCGGGTCTCGTCCTGGCCGCGCTCCGCGGAGAGATGGCCCGGCCGGCGGCGGACGCCGATGCCGCGGGGTGAGAACCGCCGAAACCAAAAACATTCTGCCCATTGTTTTCCTGTCTCGTCCGGCGGCCCGGATTGTTCTAAGCTCCGCCCATGGTGCTCACAACCGAGGACGCGAACGACGCGACCGACAGACGGATCGCAGAGGGTCTCGCGAAACGGACCGGGGGGCAGCTGCGTCTGCTCCGCTACACCCGCGACCCGGCCGAGGCGGACAAACTGCGCCAGCTTCTCGAGGTCTCCGAGGATTACCAGGGCGGGGTCTCTCCCACGAACCGGAGAGGCGGACCGGGCTACTTCTATCTCTGTCGGGCGCCGCAGGGACTCGAGATCGCGCGCGGAGAAGGCGACAGCCCCGAGCTCGCGATCTGCGACGGCTTCCTGGATTTTCTGAGCAAGCCGCTCAACCGATAGACGGTAGTACGGAACGGTAGAACGGTAGACCGGTAGACCGGTAGACCGGTAGAGCCCGCCGGTTTCCGCCGCAGCGCGACGGCTTCCCGCGCAATCGCACGCCGCCGTACGTTGTCGCCCGACGCCGTTCGATACCCTCTTCCGTCGTGGACTGCAGAATGCGCTCCTTCGCTCAGGGTTGATTGATGGCGAAACCGGAGCCGTACCCGGGTTACGAGAATCGTGTCCTCGTCGCCCTTCCCCCTGCTGAATACGACCGCATTCGGGACTCGCTCCGTGTGGTGCGCCTCGAGCGCCGTAAGGTCCTCGGTGCGCCGGGAACTCCGATGTCGCGCGTCTGCTTCCCGTGTACGGCCGTCGCCTCGATGATCACGACGATGCAGGATGGCTCGAGCGTCGAAATCGCGACCGTCGGCAACGAGGGCCTCGTCGGTCTGCCGGTTTTCCTCGGGGCACACTCGATGCCGCTCGAGGTCTTCGTTCAGGTGGAAGGCGAGGCGGTCGCCCTCCCCGCCGCTGCGCTCCGCCGGTCCACGGCCCCCGGCGCGCCGCTTCACGCGCTCCTCCAGCGCTACACGCAGGCGCTGCTCTCGCAGATCGCGCAGTCCGGCGCCTGCAACCGCCTCCATCCGATTGATCAACGCTGCACCCGCTGGGTGCTTCTGACGCACGACCGGGTCGCCGGCGATGAATTCCCGCTGACGCACGAGTTTCTGTCGTTGATGCTGGGGGTCCGCCGGGCCTCCGTGAGCACGGCCGCGAGCATTCTCCAGAGAGCCGGATACATCCGCTACCGCCGCGGCCGGATCACGATTACTGACCGCGAGGGGCTCGAAGAGGCATCCTGCGAGTGCTACAAAGTCATTCGATCGAAGTACGAGCGGCTGATCGGATGAACCTCCGCGACCTTCTCGCGGCCGCGCACCCGCGCCTGAAAGGCCTCCGCCTGAAAGGTAGACTCGCGGGATGAAGAAAACTCGCGTTTCCGGGTCGGCCGCTGTGCTCGCGTTCGCTCTGGTGTCTGGTGCCTTGCGGGCCGCCGACGCAGACAAATTCGCGGTCACGATGCTGCCGCTTCCGGGCGCGAGCCCTGCCGGCATCAGCATGGATTACCTCGGTTACGACCCCGACACGAATGCCGTGTGGGTGCCGGCCGGCAATACCGGCTCGGTAGACGTCATCGACGCCGCCACGAAAGCGGTGACCCCGCTCGCGGGCTTCCCGAAGGGCGAGATGGGATCGGGGAACCGGAAGCGGGTGGTCGGTCCGAGCTCGGTCACGTTCGGCAAGGGCACGGCCTACATCGGCGACCGCTTCGATTCCAGCGTGACCGCCGTCGACACCCGGACCCACAAGCTCGGGGCGTCGGTGAAGCTCGACTCGATGCCGGACGGACTCGCCTACGTCGGCTCGACGAACGAGGTCTGGGTCACGACGCCTCGAGACAACACGATCCGGGTTCTCGACACGTCGACGCTCGCACAGAAGGCGAAGCTCACGTTCGAAGGAAATCCGGAGGGGTTCGCCGTAGATGCGACGCGCGGACGCTTCTACACGAACCTGGAGGACAAGGACTCGACGCTGGCGATCGACCTGAAATCGCACAAAACGGTTGCCACCTGGAAGCCGGCCTGCGGCGAGGACGGTCCGCACGGACTGAAGCTCGACGAGAAGAACGGATACCTGCTCGTCGCGTGCAGCACGAAGACGGAAGTCTTAGACGCGGGCCACTCGGGCGCCGTTCTTTCCTCGATCGAGACCGGCGATGGCGTCGACGACCTCGATTTCGCGCCCTTGACCCGCGTGGTCTACGTGGGAGCCGCGAAAGCTGGCACGCTGACCGCGGCGCGCCTCGACGGAGCGGGCAAGCTCACTCTGGTCGCGAAGGTGCCGACACATGCCGGCGCGCGCAACGGCGTGGTGGCAAAGGACGGCACCGTCTTTCTCGGCCACACTTCCCTCGGGAATCTCTCAGACCTCGTGGTGGTGACGCCCGCAAAATAGAGCTTGGCCGCAAACCGGCGATCCTCAGCGTGTGCGAGTCCTGAGATTTAAGTCTTCGGCGCCCCCGGCAGATACGCCGGGGGGATCGGATTGTCGGGGCGCTCAACGTCCCACGCCACCGACGCGATCCACCACCGCCTTCCGTCCCGGAGAAGCTGGATCGAGTGAATGCCCCGCTCGAAGGGCGCCGCATCCGCCTGCGTGCGCGACTCGTACGTCGAGAAGACGTGGCAGACGCTCCCGAAGCAGTCCGTGCGCCTCGCGATTTCGCGCTCGATCAAGCCGCCAGCCTTTTCCTTTCGGGCGGCGGCGGCTTTTTCGTAACGGTCGGCGAGGCCGTCGACATCGCTGACCGCGAACTTCTCGCCGGCCGCCTTCGGTGGAATGACCATCCCGACGTAAAGAAAGATCGTGCGCAGGCGCTCGAAATTTGGAGCCGCTTCCGGATTATGGGACACGGCGGCGTAGTACGCGGCGACGGCTGAGTCCACCGAAGCGGCATCGGCGGGAACGGCGGCTTCCCGCCGGCCGAGCGACTGGCCGGGCGCCACCGCGCAGACGACAAAGAGAAGCTCGGCAAGCAAAATCTGAATCCCCGCCGCGGGCCGTCGGTTCCCCTCCCCGCGGTTTATCGACGGCCTCCCGCCGGCCGCCGACGCCGGCGCCGGCGCCGGCTGGAGAATCCAAAAGCGCCTCGCAGCGATGGGTTTCGCTCTGTCCATATTCGTCGCCTCCTTCGGAACTCTCGCCACCCGGCCGGGAGAGCTTAACGAAACACCCGGGTCTGCTCAGGGTCCCCGGGCACCTCTTCACCGCGGACGGCAGCGCCGCCGTCCCTGCATCGTCGGCCCTGGTACGCATATCAGGCCGCACACGAATCACCGCCAGAGCCGGTTGAGGGCATCGGGCGGCGGCGAAATGATCGTGGACGGCCGGCTCCCGCCGAGGGGACGGCTGAACGAAGTCCATCTCGCGGCACGTTCTGGGGGCCAGCCGCACTCCGCTTCGTGAGGCCCTCGGCCGGCTCGCGTCTGAGGGGGCGGTAACGAGTTCGCCGCGGATCGGGTTCTTCGTCCGACCCCTGACCGCCTCGGAATTCCAGCAGCTCTACCCCATCCGGGCGATCCTCGATCCCGAAGCGTTGCGGCTTACGGGGATCCCGTCCGCAAAACGGATCGCTCGGCTCGACGCGATGAACAAGAGGCTCACGGAGCGAGGCAACGCCGAGAGCGTGATCTCGCACGAAGACGCGTGGCATTTCGAGCTCCTGTCGGAATGCCCGAACGTCGTCCTGATCGAGTTGATCGAGCAAGTTCAAACGGCGAACGCGACGCTACGAGATCGCGTACATGCGGGAGAGACGGAATGTCAGGGCCGCAACCGGCCATAATCAGAAGATCCTGGCGGCCCTGCGAAAGGGCGAACTCGCTCGAGCCTGCGAGGAGCTTCGCCGAAACATGCTGAGCGGGATTCCGCCCGACCTCGCGTGGCTCGAAAAGCCCGACGAGAAGCCCACTGAGAAATAGCCATGCCCCGGGCGCCTCGTTGCTATGGAGATCTCGTTCTCGAGCCACGTCAATCCGGACCGACGCGGACGCTTCTGCTGGGAGTCTCCTGGGCGCTCCCCAACGTTCGGGCTATCGGTCCCGGGCGTGTTCGCGATTCGGCGGGGGGACGGGCAGAGAGATTCCTGCAGCCCGAAACCGCGGGAGGAGCCCTCTTCGAGACCCGTGCTCCGACTCCGGAGGGCGTCAACTGTGCCTGACAGGGTGGTGCCTGACAGGGTGGCGCCTGGCGTCCGCGAAATCCCGGAACGCGTTTTGCGGCTCTTCGTCCGGGTCATCCCGCCGGCCCTTTCCCGGCTGACCGGGCCCGAACTTGACCGCTTGACCCAGCAGAAATGGCACGCCGCGACACCGACCTTGCAAACACGACGGGAATCCCTGGCAGAAAGGCGTATGGTGGTCAGATGCTCCACGAATTCCTCCTGGTCAATCGGAACGAGCTGATCGACCGATGCAGACTGAAGGTCACTCAACGGCCCGAGCCGAAGGTGACCGAGGGCGAGCTGAGACATGGAATTCCCCTGTTCCTGGATCAGCTCATCAAGACGCTTCAGATGGAGCAGACGACTGACCCGATGCGAAGTCGCGAAGTCTCCGGCCCGTCGGGGGGCGGGAAGGTGGAGTCGGACCTATCCGAAATCGGCATGACGGCGGCACAACACGGTCGTGAGTTGCAGCGGCACGGGTTTACGGTCGAGCAAGTTGTTCACGACTACGGGGACCTCTGCCAGGCGATCACGGATCTGGCGTTCGAGCGCGATGCGCCGATCTCGGTTGACGAATTCCGAACCCTCAACCGCTGCCTCGACAACGGCATCGCTGTCGCCGTCACCGAATTCACTTCTAAACGCGACACTGGTTTTGCGGACTCGCAGACGAGCTCGTTGAATGAACGGTTGGGATTCTTCGCACACGAGTTGCGAAATCGCCTCTCGACGGCCAACCTCGCGCTTGCCGCCATCAAGGCCGGGAAAGTGGGGCTGGAGGGGGCGACGGGTGCGGTCCTGGACCGTAGCCTGGTCGGGTTATCCAACCTCATCGATCGAACCCTCAGCGAGGTTCGCCTGGCCGCCGGAGAACCGGCGCACCAGCGGCTATTTTCTCTCGCAGACTTCATCGCTGAAGTGAAGCTGTCCGGATCGCTGGAAGCGCAGGTCAAGGGCACCTTCCTCGTCGTCTCGGCTGTCGACCCACAACTTGCGATCGGTGCCGACCGCGACCTGCTTCTTGCGGCGGTCGGGAACGTCTTGCAGAACGCTTTCAAGTTCACGCGCCAGCACACCGAAGTCAGACTGAACGCGTACTCGGCTGCCGACCGGATCCGAATCGACGTCGAAGACAACTGCGGCGGCCTTCCACCGGGCAATCCGGAAGACATGTTTCTACCGTTCAAGCGAGGCAGCGCGGACAACACCGGCCTCGGGCTCGGCCTGTCGATTTCTAGAAACAGCGTCAAGGCGAACGAGGGCACGCTGATCGCGCTCGACAAGCCCGGCGTCGGCTGCGTGTTTACAATCGACCTGCCGCGCCACACGATGCCGTCGTCCGTTCTCGTGGCGTGAGTGTTCCAGAGGACAAGTCGGGTCCCGTCTCAGGCGATGATTCGCCCGCTTCATCGACTGGTCGAGCGACGGGGGCCATCTCTCCTCGTCCGTTCTCGGGGTTTGCCCCGGCTCCCTGAGGGCGAAGGGCTCGGCCGCCGTTTCCAATGACATCCCTGCGAGCACTTCAGTGCCAGCCGGATCGGCGAAGCCAACACAGATCGCGGTGGCAAGCGCCTGAACCGCCTCGATTCGGCGGCCGATTCAGCATGAGTCAGACGACGGCGCACCCATCGCCGCACGGCCCGAAGGCCGCCTGATCATTCGCGCTTTCGTGATGCTGACAAACAACTCTTCCTGTTTTCCGCTGGCCCTGCGACACAGATCTCCCTTTCTTCCCGACTGACGTCGCGCGCTCCGAGCGAACGGCCTGCCGGAATGGGAGTCGGTAGTGCTGCGGAGTTGGGTACGGGTACTCCTCTCAGACACTCGCGGACGCGGCGCGTCCCGCAGGGGAACTGCGTTGTTATCCGAGAGTAGTCCGAGAACCGACGCGCAGCGACGATGAACGTCGAGTGTGGAAAAGAGAAAAAACCCCGAAACATCGGGGTCCGTGTCGCGTGCGTGGGCGTGAATGGCGGGGTCGACGGGACTCGAACCCGCGACCTCCGGCGTGACAGGCCGGCGTTCTAACCAACTGAACTACGACCCCGCAGTCGAAGAGCGCGAATCATACACAGGTCGAGCGCTCCCTGCTACACTCGCGCGCTTTGGAAAATCCTCCCGCGTCGGCTCCCCGCAAATCGCGGGCCGGCGGTGACGGCCACATCGGGGCACCTCGGAATGGACCCGGAACACGCGCGGAAGACTCCGGTCGGACGCCTCCTCGTGCCCGGCTCCGGGCTCCTCCTCCTCCTCGTGCTTCTCTGGAGCGCCGCGATTCCCGTGACAAATCAGAAGCTCCTTCCGGCCCTGGAAGCTCGCGGCGGCCATCGGCGAGCTCGCTCGAAGCTGCGACCGGCCCGCGGATGGCTCCGCTGTTATCAGCCGTCACTCCGTCGAACTCTTCGGAGACGAACGTAAACAAGATTCGATCGGTCCCGTAGAAGTTGCGCAGCGTCTTAAACAGCGCCGCGCCGCCCTTCCAGAGAACGCGTTTCTGCTCTTTCCGCGCGAGTCGCCCCCGCTCGGGCATCCGTGAGATTCTGTCGGCCGTGCGCGCAGACCCGCTGACGGAAGACGCCCCCCTCGAGCGGGCGCTTTCGACGACGGACGCCGTTCTGGTGACAATCGGCGCCACTCTCGGGACCGGGATCTTTCTGACCACCTCCGAGATTGCGAAAGCGGTCCCGGATCCCCGGGGAATTCTGATTCTCTGGGCGGGAGGCGGGCTTCTCGCTCTCGCCGGAGCGCTCACGTATGCGGAGCTCGGCGCGATGTACCCGCGAGCCGGTGGCCAGTACCACTACGTGAAGGAGGCGTACGGTCCCCTCTTCGGTTTCCTCTACGGATGGGGATCGTTTTTCGTGATGATGACGGGCGGCATCGCGGTCCTTGCGGTCGGATTCGGCGAGTACCTGGGAGCTTTTCTTCCCTTTTTCTCGAGCGCGCACCGGCTATGGACCGTCCCGCTCGGCCGGTTCGGATGGACCGCGACGGGAGCCCAGCTCGCCGGGGCGATCGCCATCGCATGCCTGACCGCGATCAACTACGCGGGCGTGCGCGCGGGAACCCGTTTTCAGAACGCCATCACGGCGGCGAAAGTGGGATCGCTCGTCCTGCTCGGCGTCGTCGGAATGTTTCTCCCCGCGCGGGCGGGAGCGTTCCTCGACGGCGGGTCGCTGTTCTCGACGGGCTTCGCCGCCGCGGGGGTCGGGATGATCGCCGTGCTCTGGACGTACGACGGCTGGTACGGCGCGACGTTCCTCGCCGGAGAGATGAAGCGCCCGGAGAGATCGCTCCCGATCGGCCTGATCGTCGGAACGGCCGCGGTCACGGCGATCTACATCCTCGTCAATCTCGTGTATTTGCGGGCGCTGACTGTCTCCGAGCTCGCCAGGACACCGCGTGTCGCCGAGGCCAGCGCTCTCGCGCTCTTCGGCCCCGGCGGCGGGCGCCTCATCACGACGCTGGTGCTCATCTCGATCTTCGGATGCCTCGCGACCACGGTCCTCTATTGCGCCCGGATCTATCTGCCGATGTCCCGCGACGGACTCTTCTTCGCCGCGCTCGGCCGCGTCCACCCGACGCACCACACGCCGGGCGCGAGTCTCGTGGCCCAGGGAGTCTGGGCGATCGCGCTCACGTTCTCCGGAACGTACGAGCAGCTCTACACCTACGTGATCTTTGCAATCTTCCTCTTCCACGCCGTGACGGGTGTCGCGGTCATCGTCCTTCGCCGGACACGTCCCGAACAGCCGCGGCCGTTCCGTACTCCCGGGTATCCCTGGATTCCGCTCGTGTTCGTTGCGGTGTGCGTCGTCTTCGTCGTGAACACCCTGCGCGAGAAGCCGGTCGAGTCCGTCATCGGGCTGGGAATTCTCGCGGCGGGGCTCCCCGCGTACATGTGGTGGCGGCGCGGCGCGGCGAGCGCGGCCTGAAATGGACGGCACCGCGCTCGTCCTCTGCGGGACGGACTTTCGAACCGACAACGGGAAGACCGCGCACGGACTCGTGCGAGGGACAGAGCGATACCGGATCGTCGGGGTCGTCGACTCCACCTGCCCCGGCGAAGACGCCGGCCGATTGCTCGACGGAGTCTCGCGCGACATCCCGGTCTTCGCTTCGCTGCGCGACGCGCTCGCCGCCCTGCCCGACCGCCCGGACTTCGCCGTCGTTGGCATCGCGACGTCCGGAGGGCGCATTCCGCACGAGCTGCGGTCCGCGATCGCCGAAGCGATCGAATCTGGTCTTTCGATCGTCAACGGTCTTCACGAGCTCGTCTCACAGGACCCGGCGCTCGCGGCGGCGGCAGCGCGTCGGAAGGTCTCGATCACCGACGTCCGGCGTCCCCGCCCCGTCTCGGAGCTGCACTTCTGGACGGGAGAGATCCGGAACCTTGCCATCCCGCGGGTCGCCGTGCTCGGAACGGACTGCGCCGTCGGAAAGCGCACGACGGCGAGGCTCTTGACGGAAGCCTGCCGCCGCGCGGGAATGCGCGCCGAGATGGTCTTCACCGGCCAGACGGGCTGGCTCCAGGGCGGGAGGTGGGGATTCCTTCTCGACGCGACCCCGAACGACTTCGTGTCCGGCGAGCTCGAGCACGCCGTGCTCGCCTGCGCCCGTGAAGCGCGGCCCGACGTGATCTTTCTGGAAGGCCAGTCCGCTCTGCGCAACCCGTCGGGGCCGTGCGGCTCGGAGCTGCTTCTCTCGGGGGGCGCCCGCTCGGCCGTCCTGCAACACGCCCCGGCGCGGATCGAATTCGAGGGTCTCGAGGGCCTCGACTTTCCCATTCCGCCGGTCGAGGAAGAAATCGCGCTGATCCGCGCCTACGGCGCGCTTACGATCGGCGTGGCCCTGAACACGCACGGGCTCGGCGACT
>JBDTRB010000083.1:0-17075 GCA_039931865.1 Acidobacteriota bacterium
CTTTTTTCAAGCGATTCGACGGCGCGGGCTCAATGCGCGACCGTGCCTCCCTCGGCGGGCTTGGTGTCGGGCGGCAGCGTCGCCGCCGTCGTGGGGACCCCTTCCATCGCGACCTTGATCACCTCGTCCATATTGCTGACGAGGTGAAATTCCATTTCGTTCCGGATCTCGGGCGGCAGGTCGTCCAGGTCCTTGTCGTTTTCCGCGCACAGAATGATCGTGCGAATTCCGGCGCGGTACGCCGCCAGGATCTTGTCCTTGATGCCGCCGACCGGAAGCACCTTCCCGCGCAGCGTGATCTCACCCGTCATCGCGACGTCTTTCAGCACGGGGATCTTGGTCACGGCGGAAAACAGCGAGACCGCCATGGTGATACCCGCCGAGGGACCGTCCTTCGGAATCGCGCCCTCGGGAACGTGGATGTGGATATCGAATTTTTCGTGGAAGTTCGGATCCGCGTCGTACATCTCCGCGCGGCTCCGCACGTAGGACACTCCCGCGCGGGCGGATTCCTGCATGACGTCTCCCAGGGACCCGGTGAGCGTCAAGACGCCCTTTCCCTTCAGGAGGCTCGTCTCGATCGAGAGGATCTCTCCCCCCGCCTCCGTCCAGGCCAGGCCCGTCGCGACGCCGATCTCGGAGATTTCCCCCTTGACCCGGCTCCGGAACTTCGCTTTCCCGAGGAACTCGCGCAGGTTGTCCGGAGTGATCCGAACCGGAGTCTCCGCTTTCTTCTGCACGATGCGGCGCGCCACCTTGCGGAAGACGCTTCCGATCTCGCGCTCGAGATTTCGCACTCCCGCTTCCCGGGTGTGGGAAGTGATGACACCGAGAACCGCCTCGTCGGAGATCTCGACCTGCTCGGGCTTCAGGCCGTTCGCGTCGACCTGCTTGGGAACCAGGAACTGCCGCGCGATCGCCAGTTTCTCGTTGGGCGTGTACCCCGAGAGCTGGATGACCTCCATGCGGTCTCTCAGGGCCGGCGGGATCGGATCAGCGATGTTCGCGGTCGCGATGAACATGACTTTCGAGAGGTCGTATTCGACGTCGAGGTAGTGGTCCACGAACGTCGCGTTCTGCTCCGGGTCGAGAACCTCGAGAAGCGCCGACGCGGGATCGCCCCGGAAGTCAGACGACATCTTGTCGACTTCGTCGAGCAGGAACACCGGGTTGACGGTGCCCGCTTTCTTCATCATCTGGACGATCTGCCCCGGGAACGCGCCGATGTAGGTGCGCCGGTGGCCGCGGATCTCCGCCTCGTCACGCACGCCGCCGAGCGACAAACGAACGAACTTCCGGTTCAAGGAGCGCGCAATCGACTTCGCGAGCGAGGTCTTCCCGACGCCGGGAGGGCCGACGAAGCAGATGATTGAGCCCTTCGTTTTCTGGACGAGCTGGCGCACCGCCAGAAACTCCAGGATCCGCTCCTTCACCTTCTCGAGACCGAAGTGGTCCTCGTTCAAGATCTTCTCCGCGCGGGAGAGGTCCTTTGACTCGCGGGACGCCTTTTTCCAGGGAACTCCGACGAGCCATTCGATGTAGTTGCGCGAGACCGTCGCCTCAGCGGACACCGGAGGCATGGCTTCGAGACGCCGCAGCTCGGCTTCCGCCTTCTCGCGGACGTCCTTGGGCATCCCGGCTGTGGCCACCTTTTTCTTCAGATCGTCGACCTCGTCGGTGCGGTCGTCCTTGCGGCCGAGCTCCTGATGGATCGCCTTGATCTTCTCGTTGAGGTAGTACTCCTTCTGGGCCTTCTCCATCTGCTTCTTGACCTTGTTGTTGATCCGGCGGTCGATGTTGACCTTCTCGACCTCGATCTCCAGCAGGTCCTGCAGCTTCTGAAGCCGTTCGTAGACGGATTCCGCCTCGAGGAGAGTCTGCTTCTCGGCGGTCGAAACCGCGAGGTGCGCGGCCAGGGTGTCGGCGAACCGCTCCGGGTCTTCGACCTTGAGCGACGCCGCGATCCCCTCGAACGCGAGGTGGTGCGAGAGCTTGGCGTACTGCTCGAAGAGTCCGAGCACCTTGCCCATGTACTCCTTGAGCTCCGAGGCATCCGCCGGCCGCTCCGCCATCGGCTCGACAACGACGCCGAGGTAGTCGCGTAGCTCTTCAAACGCCCGGATACGACCGCGCCGGACGCCTTCGACCATGACCTTGATGTGCCCGTTGGGCAATTTCAGAGACTGGGCGACTGTGGCGACCACTCCGACCGAGTAGATGTCCCTCGCCGAGGGCTCATCGAGCTGCGGATTCTTCTGGGCGGCGAGAAAGAGGCGCTTGGACGGTGTCGCCAGGGCGGCCTCGAGCGCGTGAATGGACGACTCCCGGCCGACCACGAACGGGGCCATCATGTGCGGAAACACCACCATGTCCCGAAGAGGGACGAGAGGAAGCGTTTCCTGGAGCCGGGTCGGGTTCTCTGGTTTCATTTTGGAAATTCCGGTCCTTTAGGCCCGCGACGAGCCGCCGCGGGCTCAGACGATGCGAGAAGGGTGCCTATCCGGCCTTGCGGAGGATGGTGATGGGATTTGTGCGGTGCTTGACCACGTCGCGGGTGATGACGCACTCCTCGATGTCGTCGTCCGAAGGGATCTGGTACATGACGTCGAGCATCAGGTCTTCGATGATGATCTTGAGTCCCCGGGCTCCCACGTTCCGGGCCAGCGCCTCCTCGGCGATCGCCTCGATGGCGTCGTCGGTGAAGCGCAGCTGGACATTCTCGAACTCGAGCATCGTCTGGTACTGTTTGACGAGAGAGTTCTTCGGCTCCTTCAGGATCTCGACGAGAGCCGGCTGATCGAGCTCCGCCAGGGTCGCGACGACCGGAAGGCGGCCGACGAACTCGGGGATCATCCCGAACTTGATCAGGTCCTCGGGATGCACCTTCTCGAGAAGGGCGCTCACGCGCTTCTCCTTCTTGGAGGTGATCTTTGCCCCGAATCCCATCGTCTTTTCTGTCATCCGGCGGCTGATCAGGTCTTCCAACCCCACGAACGCTCCGCCGCACAGGAAGAGGATGTTCGTCGTGTCGATCTGGATGAACTCCTGGTGCGGGTGCTTGCGCCCTCCCTGGGGCGGCACGTTGGCGACCGTTCCCTCGAGGATCTTGAGCAACGCCTGCTGAACGCCCTCGCCCGAGACGTCGCGGGTGATCGACGGGTTTTCGCCTTTCCGGGCGATCTTGTCGACCTCGTCGATGTAGACGATTCCGCGCTCCGTCTTTTCCTTGTCGTTCCCGGCGGCCTGGTAGAGCTTCAGGATGATGTTCTCGACATCCTCGCCCACGTAACCGGCCTCCGTCAGGGTCGTGGCGTCCACGATCGTGAACGGCACGGACAGGAGCTTGGCCAGGGTCTGCGCGAGCAGGGTCTTGCCGGTTCCGGTTGGACCGATCAAGAGAATGTTCGATTTCTGGAGCTCCACGTCGAGCTTCCGGTTCTTCTCGAGGTAGTCGATCCTCTTGTAGTGGTTGTAGACAGCCACCGCGAGCTTCTTCTTGGCCTGGTCCTGCCCGATCACGTAGCCGTCTAAGAACTCCTTGATCTCCTTGGGCTTGGGGAGCTTCGTCTCGGGAGCCTGGGTTTCTAAGACCCGGTCTTCCGCGATGATGTCGAGGCAGATATCAACACACTCGTCGCAGATGTAAACCGTTGGACCTGCAATGAGTTTCTTGACGTCTCGCTGGCTCTTGTTGCAGAAGGAGCAGCGCAGGACATCGCCGTTTCCGGTTTTTTTGGACATTCAGCCTCCGGCGGGGATGGAAACGATTCTAGGCGGCTGTCGGGGGCCCGTCAACGCCTCGACCCGCCCCTTTTTAAAATCTAGCACACCAGCAAGATTAACGCCCGCCCGGGGACCATATTCCCCGACCGCCGATCCCGGCCCAAACTCCTGACTGCGCTCTCCGAGGCGGACCCCGCTCGCCAGCCTCCGCGGTTCTGAGTTCGGAGTCTTCCGTCTTACCGGGTGATGGTTTACAGCTGAAAGAGGACAGATGAAAGCTGAAAACGTCTACCCGGCCGCCTTCAACGCCACGTCGTCCCGGCGATGGTAGATCGTGTCGACCAGGCCGTATTTCTTGGCGTCCTCGGACTCGAGGATGTAGTCGCGATCCGTATCCTTCGAAATCCGCTCGATGTTCTGGCCCGTGTGGAGAGCCAGGATCTGATTCAGGCGCTCGCGCACCTTCAGAAGGTCTTTGGCGTGGATCTCGATGTCGGTCGTCTGGCCCTGGAGACCGTAGGCGAGCGGCTGGTGGATCAGGAACCGGGAGTTGGGAAGCGCGAAACGCTTTCCCGCCGCCCCCGCCGCCATCAGGACGGCCGCCATCGAAGCCGCCTGCCCGATGCAGATCGTCGCGACGTCCGGCTTGATGTACTGCATCGTGTCGTAGATCGCGAGCCCGGCAGTGATCGAGCCGCCCGGCGAGTTGATGTAGAACGAGATGTCCTTCTCGGGGTTTTCGGATTCTAAAAACAGCATCTGAGCGATGATCAGGTTGGCGATCGTGTCGTCGACCGGCTGCCCGAGGAAAATGACGTTGTCCTTGAGCAGCCGCGAGTAAATGTCGTAGGCGCGCTCGCCGCGACTCGTCTGCTCGATCACCATCGGAACGAGAACCATGCCGCCTCCCTCGTAGTCGTCTTCCATCAGTCGGTAACCGTTAAACCGAAATCGCGGATCGAAAACTCCCGCGGCCGCGGTACGCCCGATCGCCTCATCGAGATCCCCCCTCGATTCCCGATTCCCGCTTCTCGATTCCCGTCTCCGAGGGTAGCACCGTGGCCTGCGCGATCAAGAGGTCGATCGCCCGGGCGAGGCGCATCTCGTCGCGCAGGGCGTCCAGGCCGTCCCCCTTCGCCATCTGTTCGCGCAGCTCCGCGGGGTCGACACCCCGGCGCACCGCCGCTCGCTTGAACTCGGCTTCGAGCTCGGTGTCGTTGACCTCGATCCCCTCCCGCCGGGCGATCTCGTCCACGAGAAGGTACTCCTGGACGCGCCGGACCGCGCCTTCGCGGGAATCCTCGCGGAGCTTGTCCCAGTCGGCTTCCTTCGGATCGACTCCGTTGTTCGCGAGGTACCGGGCGTAGTCGCGAAGAGCGCCTGTGATCTCCGACTCGACGAGCACTTCCGGCGCGGGCACGGGGGTCTTCGCGAGGAGCTGATCGAGGATCGCCTTCCGGAAAACGCGCCGCCTCTCGCCTTCCTTCTCGCGGCGCAGGCCTTCCCGCACTTTCTGCCGGAGCCCGTCCGCGGTCTCGCCTTCCGCCACCTGCTTCGCGAGCTCGTCATCGAGGTCGGGAAGCTTCTTTTCCTTCAGGGCGGCGAGCGTCACTTCGTAGTCGACCGTCTTCCCCTTGAACTCTTCGTTCGGAAAATCGTCAGCGAAGCTCTTGCGGAACCGGCGCGTCTCTCCGGGGGCCGCGCCCCGGAGCGCGTCGTTGATCTCCTCCATCGAGTCGGCGTGACCCACTTCCAGCGTGACCTTCTCGTCGCGGAACGTGCGAGGGTTCTGTCCCGGCGCGAGGATCTCGACGAACGTGCCCGCCACGTCCGCGACCGCGAAGTCGCCCTTCGCCGCGGGCCGCCCTTCGATCGGGTGGAACTCGGCGTGCTGCTCCCGGAAGCGCTCGAGGACGCGCTCGACTTCCTCGTCCGTCGGCTCGACGCCGACGTCGTTAACCTCAATCCCGCGGTACTCGCCGGGCTCGATCGGCGGCTTCAGATCGAGCTTCGCCGTGAAACGGATCGGACCGGGAGGGTCCCAGTTCAACGCGTCGATCTGCGGCCGCCCGAGAACGGACAGCCTTTTTTCCTCGACGGCGGCGGACAGGGCTTCGGGCAGCAGGTGCTCGAGCACGTCGCTCCGGATCTCCTCGGCGAAGCGCTTCTGCACCACGCTCTCTGGCGCCTTCCCCTTGCGGAAACCGGGGAGCGCCGCGCGCTTCGCGTACGCGCGCGTGACTTCCTTCCAGGCTTTCTCGACGTCTTCGACCGGCACCTCGATCTCGAGGCTGGTGCGCGTCGGCGACTCTTCGTGAGCATTCAGAACGACCATAGGCATAGGGGCGGGAGTCTATACGCCGGGGAGAGACGGGAGAGGGTTCGATCTTCTGGACCCGGGAGTACCGGGACAGCTCCACTCGCGACGTCGCTTTGCTCCGGTCGGCGCTCGACGCCTGACCCCTTACCCCTTACCTCCCCGTCTACTGCGATCTCGAACCGACGACGCGCGGCGCGGGCCGCCTCGAGAAACGGGGGGCGGGGGCCGCCCGCGGCTCCGCGGCGGGAGCGAGCGCCACCGCGGTCGCGATGTCCAGCCGGCCGTATCCAAACACCGCGTTCGGCACGTTCGTGCCGGGAAAGCCGCCGCAGTCCTGGGCGGACCGGAGCGGCACCGCGGAGCGCTCCAGGAGCGACGCCGTCGCCGCGACCTGGCCGACGAGAGCGGGAGACGCGGACCAGAGGAGCGCCACCGCGCCGGTCACATGGGGAGCCGCAGCGGACGTGCCGGAAAAACTCCGGTAAGACGACGGCTGAGCGGATGTGCGCACGGAGACACCCGGCGCGCTGATGTCCGGCTTCAACCTTCCCGAGCCGTCCGCGGCGGCGGGGCCCCGGCTCGAAAAACTCGCGATCTCGTCCGCCAGCGTCGTCGCACCTACGGTGAAAACCGAACCGTAGAAGACGGGAACGTCGCTCGCGGTCGCGCACGCCGGGCCCGAGTTTCCCGCCGATACAGAAAGAAAAATTCCGGCCGCGGCGACATTGTCGACGACCGCGCGGAGGACGTTCGGGTCGGTGCACCCTTCGTTCACCGGGCAGCCCCAGGAGTTGTTGATGACGTGAGGCGCGAGGTCGGGACGCGGGTTCGCGCCGGCGGCGTCCGTCGGCGCGAGGAACCACTGAAAGCATTCCGTGTATCGCGCCGGCGTTCCCGCTCCCCGGTCCATGTTCCGGCAGCCGATGAACGTGGACCCGGGAGCCACCCCGATCTGGTTCTCCCCTTCTCCTCCGACCGAGAGTCCCGAAGTCGAGGTCCCGTGGCCGTCGTCGTCGCACGGAGCCGCGGCGTTCGATCCGCACGGGTTGCCCGCTCCGGCGTCGTGCACGGCGTCGTGCCAGTTGTAGCCGTGCGCAACGCCCCCCGCGCCCGCGCTGAAGCCGCGATAGTGGCCCTTCAACGCGGGGTGCTCCCAGGCGAAGCCCGTATCGGCGATCCCGACCACGATGCCCTGGCCCGTGAATCCCTTCGCCCAGACCTGCGGTGCGCCGATCAGCGTCAGGTTCGGCTCGACCGCGGCGGATTCCCGCGCGCCGAGCGCCGCGGACCCCCCGTCCCGGTCGTCGGGAAGAGACGCCATCGAAGCCTCGCGATTGGGCGCGATGCTGGAGACTTCCGGCAGGAGCGCGAGCTCGTCTGCGACATCGCGCGGCGCGCGCACCTCGATCATGTTCACGAGGAAGAACGGCCGGAACGCGACGCCGAGCCCGGCGAGCCGCGCTCTGACGCTCGCCTGCGAGACCTCCGACTGCGCGGAAAGCGCTTCGAACACGAAACGGAGGCGAGCCGCGCGGTCGGCAATCGCAAATGCCGGTGAGAGGTCCGCGGCGTCGCGCAGCACCACCAGGAACGACGCCTCTTCCCCGGGCCCCTTGCCGGCGAAGATCCGCTCGTCGACCGGAGCTCTGCCCGCCGCGGCCGCGCGGACGGCCGTACCCAGAAACAGGATCAACGCGAGAGACATCCGGAGGCCGGTCACCGGACAACTCTAAGCGGTTCCTCTCCGAGTGTCAGCTCGAGCGGCAGGTGCCCGCCTGCTAAGGGGCTCGCGGAAGATAGACTCGCGAGCCATGCCGCCGCAGCGAAAACGCGGAAAGCGGAAGCCGCCGGCGCGCCGCGGTCCCGAGCCCCGCCCCGTGAGAGTGGTCTCCCGCGGGATCTCGCCGCTTCTCGCGTGCGCGCTCCTCGCCGCCGCGACGCTGGTCGTCTTCTCCGGCGTGCTGCGAAACGGCTTCGTCAGCTTCGACGACGAGATCTACGTCCTGAAAAACCCGCACGTGCGCGCGGGGCTCTCCGCCGCGGGCGCGGCCTGGGCGGCGACGGCGACGGAGGCGGCGAACTGGCACCCCCTGACGTGGATGTCCCACATGGCCGACGTGTCGCTCTGGGGCATGCGCGCGGCCGCCCACCACGCGACGAGCGTGCTCTTTCATGCAGGCAGCGGGCTCCTCGTCTTTCTCCTGCTCCGCCGCGCGACCGGGTCGGCGGGCCGAAGCGCGGCGATCGCGCTCCTCTTCGGCCTGCATCCGCTGCGTGTCGAGTCGGTCGCCTGGGTCGCGGAGAGGAAAGACGTGCTGAGCGTCTTCTTCGGACTCGCCGCGATCGGCGCGTGGGGCGCCTGGCTCGCGCGCCGTCACCGCGGGGCGTACGCGGGAAGCCTCGCCCTCTTCGCCGCGAGTCTCCTGTCGAAGGGCACGCTCGTCACGCTTCCGCTTCTGCTTCTGGTCCTCGACTTCTGGCCGCTCGCACGGGTGCCCCGGCATGACGGAGAAGAACCGGGACCAGGATGGCGCGCGCTCGCCCTCGAGAAAATTCCGTTTGTCCTTCTCTCGATCGGCGCCTCGATCGCCACCCTCTACGCGCAGCGAACCGGCGGCGCGACGGAAACTCTCCAGGTCTCTCTCGGCGGGAGGCTCGAGAACGCGGCGGTCGCCGATGTCACGTACCTCGGGAAGATGTTCTGGCCCTCACACCTCGCGCCCCTGTATCCGCATCCTCTGTCCGGGCTCGGATGGAAGAGCGCGGCCGCCCTCGTCGTGCTCGCCGCGATCTCGGCGGCCGCGTACCGGGTACGCGCCCGGCGGCCGTGGCTGCTCGCCGGCTGGGTCTGGTACCTGGTCGCACTCCTTCCCGTGCTCGGGCTCGTTCAGGTCGGGTGGCAGTCCACGGCCGACCGCTACACCTACCTGCCCTCGCTCGGCATCCTGGCCGCGCTCGTGTGGGAGGCGGCCGACCGCGCGCGCGGGCGCGTTTCCGTGCGCGCGCTGGCCGTCGCGACTGCCGTGGTGGCGCTCGCGCTTTCAATCTTGACGTGGCGGCAGATCGCGACGTGGCGCGACTCCCTGACGCTGTACGAGCACGCGGTCGGCGTCACGGGCCCGAACGAGACCATGGAGATCGACCTCGGCAACGAACTGGCCCGCCGCGGCCGGACGGAAGAAGCCCGCCGCCATTTCGCCGAAGCCCTGCGGATCTCGCCAGGCTCGAAAGACGCGCTCTATGCGGTCGGGACCCTCGCTTTGAACGAGGGCCAGCCGGCGGCCGCGCGCGAGCGCTTCCAGGAGGCGGTGCGGCTGCATCCCGAGTTCGCGGAGGGCGAGATCCAGACAGCCGTCTCGTTTCTGAGAGAGAACCTCCCTGCCGACGCGGCAAAGCATGCGGAGCGCGCGCTCGCGGTACGCCCCGGCATGCCGGAGGCCCTTTACGTGCTCGGGACCGCGCTCGACGCGCAGGGACACGCCGACGAGGCGAAGGCGCGGTACGAGCAGGCGATCGCGGCGCGGCCGGGATACGCGGAGGCGCACGAGAATCTGGGCGAGCTGCTCGCTGCCGCCGGCAAGACCTCCGCCGCGATTCCTCATTTCGAAGCCGCGCTGCGAGCCAACCCCGATTTCGTCGAAGCCCGTCAGAGTCTCGAGGCCGCGCTCCGGGCGACGCGCTGAACGAGGGAACGGGTGGGCGTCAAGCGTCGAGAGTCCGGACGGAGGATCAGAGGAGCCCGGTGATTCGCGGCGCGCCGCGTCCGGGGGGCGGTCAGTCCTGGACGCTGAACGCATCACTCCCACTCCGAACGCTCGACACTCTTTCGCCCCGCAGGATTCTGATAGCCGCATCGGGCGCTCTTTCCATACCGTGCTCCGAAATGGAGGAACCCCGATGCGCCTGCGCCCCCTGACCGGCATCCTTCTGATGATCGCGGCCGCCTCGGCGTCCTCCCGCATGGCCGCGGTGGACCCCCTTCCTTCGCCCGCGCCTCCCGGGGTACCGGCCGCGATGCGGAAGCTGCAGGGAGGAGACGCGGCAGGCGCCGCGAAGATCCTGGAGGGGGTCGTGGCGCGCGAGCCCCGGAACGCGCCGGCCTGGCGCGGCCTCGGCACGGCGTCGCTGCGCCTGAAGAACCTCGACCGCGCCGAGGAAGCGTTCCGCAAGACTCTCGAGATCGAGCCGGGCTCCCCCCGGGCGATGTACAACCTCGGCGCGGTCGCGGGCCGGCGCGAGAACGCCGACTCCGCGTTCGAGTGGCTCAAAAAGGCGCGCGCGACGGGAAAGATCGACATGACGTACGCGCAGGTCGACCCGGACCTGGCGGCGCTGCGTCAAGATCCCCGGTTCCCCTCGATCCTTCCTTCACCGGCGGATTTCGAACGGCCGTTCGTAGAGTCCGTGAAGGTCCTCCGCGAGTGGGATGGCGAGGCCGCCAACGACCAGTTCGGATGGATCGCGCGCAACATCGGAGACGTCGACGGGGACGGCGTGAATGACATCGTCACGTCCGCGCCGACCAAGGAAATCGGCGGCGCCGCGTCCGCCGGCCGGATCTACGTCTACTCGACGAAGTCGGGAAAGCTTCTCTGGTCCGCGGATGGCCGCCCGGGCGAGGAGCTCGGCACGGGCGTCGAATCCGCGGGCGATACGAATCGCGACGGGATCCCCGACGTGATCGCCGGCGCGCCCGGGGGCGGGAAGGCATACCTCTACTCGGGAAGGGACGGACGCGTGCTGCGCACCTTCACGGCCGAGAGCGCAGACGTCGACTTCGGCCGGCACGTCTCGGCCGCGGGCGACGTCGATGGCGACGGGTTCGCGGACGTGCTCGTCGGCTCTCCCGGAAAACAGGGCGACGCCAAGGCGGTCGGACGCGCGTACCTCTACTCCGGGAAGGACGGACGCGCTCTGCTCGCTTTGAAGGGTGAGCGGCCGGGTGACGAGTTCGGAAGCACCGTCGGCGGCTCGACCGCCGGAAAGAAGAGGTTTCTGATCGTGGGCGCGTCGAGCGCGGGACCCCGGCAGACCGGGCGCACCTACGTCTACGAAGGCGCGACGAGCAAACCGAAGTTCGTGATCGACTCGGACGACACGGGCGCCGCGCTGGGAGCGATGTTCGTTTCGGTCGCCGGGGACGTGAACGGCGACGGAGTCCCCGACGTGTACGCGTCCGATTTTTCCAATTCGGCGAAAGGGCCCTCGACGGGGCGCGTTTATGTGCACTCGGGTCGGGACGGCTCCCGGCTGCTGACCTTGACTGGCGAAACGGCCGGCGAAGGCTTCGGCATCGGACCGGCGACCGCGGGCGACGTCGACGGGGACGGGCGTGCCGACCTGATCGTCGGGGCGTGGCAATACTCCGGAGCGGCGGTGTCCGGCGGCCGCGCGTATCTCTTTTCGGGAAAAGACGGCCGGCTGATCAAGACGTTCACGTGCCGCACGCCGGGAGACACCTTCGGCTTCGACGCGGTCGGGTTGGGAGACGTCGACGGAGACGGGACGATCGACTTCCTGATCAGTTCGGCCTGGAGCGGGATCCACGGGTACCACTCCGGCCGGATGTTCCTCCTCTCGAGTGGCGTGCAGAAAAAAACCGGGCAGGCGAACGGGCGGAAAATGTTCCGCACAACCGCTGGAATGCCCTCGCCATAATCTGGGATCACTTGAACTCCGTCTACGCGGTGATCGCTGCGGGATCGGTCGTTTACGGGATGATCAAAGGGAAGCCAGCAACCTACAAACCTTGACCACGATTTTCGTGTGGGGCAGCATCATATTCACGCGGGTCGTGGAGCCTTGGAACCCGTCGTTGGGGTTCTCTGGTGCGAGAGGAGGGATTTGAACCCTCACGGGTTGCCCCACGGGATCCTAAGTCCCGCGCGTCTGCCAGTTCCGCCACTCTCGCGGCAAATCGGAGGGTACGCGCAAGCAACCCCCGATTCAATGGAGGTCCCGGAGGCTCGCGACGAGACGCAGCGCGCGGAGTGTTTCGGGGCGGCGGTCGGCGTCGGCGTCGGCGTCGGCGTCGGGGGGCCGAGAAACCCGCTCAGTCCGAGGAGTCGGTTCGCCTGGAATCCCTCCGCCATCGCCGCAAAAGCACCTCGAACTCCGCGCGGACGTGCGCGTAGCAGTCGCATGCCGCCTCTTCGAGCCCTTTGCGATCCACGACGCGGACTCGCCCGCGGCGGTAGTCGATGAGCTTGCGCCTCTGGAGCTCCCTGGCGACCAGGGTTACGGTCGCCCGCCGCACGCCCATCATCCAGGAGAGAAACTGCTGGGTCAGCGAAAACTCCTCTTTCGACGAACGGTCCGCTATCGAAAGGAACCAGCGAGCGCACCTCTGGACGGGAGTGTGCATCCGACTGCAGAGGCAGGCCTGCCCCACCGAGAGCAGCAGAGCCTCCGTGTACTCCGCAAACCGCTCTGCGAAAATGCACTTTCGCCGGAGCTCCCGCACGAGGATCGTCCTCGGCAACCGGAGGCCGTCTCCGGGCACCTGAGTGATCGCCTCGAACACGACGGCCTCGCTCCCGATGAAGACGGGAAGCCCGACGACCCCCTCTCTGCCCACCGTCGCGACTTCGACCTCGGAACCGTCCAGGCCGTGCACGAGGAGCGAAGAAACGGAACTGACGGGGAAGAAAACGTCCGGGTCGGAATCGGACCGGCAGTGGAGCTCTTCCGCGAGCTTCGTCTTGTACGGCCGGAGGTGCGGCAGCAGTCGGGCGAACTCCGCGCGAGGAAGGCTCTCGAGAAGCAGGTTGCCCGTCTTTGGTAGGGGGGGCACCCGGCGGGTCTTGCGGGCCGGGAGGGTTCTGGAAGCCCGCAACATCGGCTGAATCTACATGAGGCGGCAATGGGAGCGTCATGCGACTATCGGGCATCGCCGGATGAACCCAGGCGTCGGCCCACCGCCCGTCCCGTCTCTCCGTCTCCGGCCTCGATCGGTCAGCGCTCCGGGCGGAGAACTCCGAGGATGCGCGAATTTACCCGCCGGTAGGGGACATAGTGCGCGTCGAGATACGTCGCGACAAGAGGCGCTCGCTCCCGGTTCGGAACGCCGTCCATCACCCCAACGGCCTCGCTCGACAGAATCGCGACCGGAGGGCGGTGGCGCTCGAGCGCGCCGATGACCTCCAGCTGCTTGTCGCGGGTCTCGTACAGAGGCACGCAGCTGTACCGGATCGGCGGCTTTCGATTCAGAAAAAAGTAGAGCCCGGGCTCGTTGCCGAAGTCGAAAAACGTCTTCCCGGGAGGAACGGCAGCGTCGATCTCGAGGCGGAGCGCCGCCAGGTCGACGAGCTGCTCGAGAGGAAGCGAGGACGCGCGATCTTGAGAAAGCGCACCGGCGGCGAGCGACTCGATCCGACGGATCTCGTTCGCGTTCGACAGGGCCGCGAGCTCCAGGGCCGCGACGCGATCCGGCCTCAGGACCAGAAAAAAGGCGGCGGCCGCGAAAGCCCTGGCCGCCCATCGAAAGCGCCACGGCGAGGAGCGCACGAGCCGGAAGAAGAGCCAGCTCGCGGGCAATCCGGCGAAGAGTCCGTAAAGAATCCGGTGCCCGGCGTCCGCGCGGCCGAGCACGCCCCTCAGGGCGAAGACCACGAGCAGCAGCGCGACCGTGGCGGCGCGGTCCACCGGTTCCATCGCTCCGGCTCGGGACCGAAACGTCAGCACGACCGCGGCGAGAAGGACCAGGAACAGAAGAGCGCACAGGGAGGGCGTGCTGGCAGGCGTAAAGATCCGGAGCCCGTCGAGCACGGATCCGTCGCGCAGAGTGTCGGCGATCCGATCGGCGGGAAGACCCCACGCCTCTGTGATCGTGGCCGGGATCTCGCGAAACGACACCCGGAGGAATTCCCCGAGCGCCCCACGGGAGGCGAGCGCCGCGGCGAACGGCGAGGCGCCGAGGAGAGCGCCGGCTCCGAACCGCAGCGTCCCTTCGAGCGCGGTTCTGCGCGAATCGCGCGCCAGCACATGGAGAGCGAGAGGCGCGAGGGCGCCGGCCGCGAGGACGATCACGCCGAAGTCCAGAGTCGCGAAGAGGGCGATCCCGGAAAAGACGCCCGCCGCCATCCACCGGCGCGGCGACGCGGAGCGCGCTGCACGGATCAGCGCGCAGACCGCGGCGAGCGCCGCCATGTGACGGTCCGATAGAAACGGACAGAAGGCGAGGCACGCCGCGACCGCGGCGGCGGCCCAGGCGGCGTCCGAGTAAAAGAGCCACGCGGCGGTGGCGAGAAGCGCGAGGGCGAGCGCGGTCATCGCGGTGCGCACGAGGCGGAACGTGCGCAGTCCGCGGCCCTGCCGCGGAAAGAAGAGCGCGTCCCATCCGCCGTCGGCGCCCCATCCGTGCACGGGATAGTGGTCGAGGTAAGGCCGCGCGCCGTCGGCGAGGAGCGAGGCGCCGAAGAGAATCTGGCCGTCCTCGAACAGATCCAGCCGGCTGTCCGGGCGCCAGGCGGCAAACAATCCTCCGAGGAAAAGCGCGAAGAGCGCCGCTCCGGCGGCCCCGCGCGAGTGACGGATCCACGGTCCGCACGCGACGGCTGCCGCGAAGAGGAGTCCGGCGAGCAGAGACGCTTTCGGAGGCACACCCCTTCTCCACAGCAGCAGCGACACCCCGAAGGCGATTCCCGCTCCCTGCGCCCGCGCGAAGGGAACCCCGCGCGACTCGAGCCGGTCCGGGAAGATCCTTCCGAAGAAGAGCGCGGCGGCGGGCACGGCCGCGAGTAGAACTGCCGCCTCCGCGTAAGTCGCCTGCTTGATGTCTCCGAGGAGCCTCTCGGCGCCCGGCAAAGCCGGCAGTGCGGAAAACCGCTCCGCGGCGCCGCGCGCGATTGCGACGAGTGGGAGGGCCCCGAGCGCGCCCGCGAACGCCGAGAGGAGCGGAAGGACTGCTCTCGATGTCGCGTTCGGCATGGTCATCGTCGGATTCGGTACGGACGCCGCGGCCGCTTCGTTTCGCCCGGTCGAGCTCCCCGGCCCCGCCGTAGACAGTCCGGTCTCCGGTCCCGACCCCCGATCCGGGCCGTCCAGACTGCGATCCCTTAAGCTGAACCATGCTGTGGACGCTGTGGAGCACGGCTCCCGCGATCGTGATCCGCACTCTCAGGGCGTGCCGCAGCGCCGGTCTACGGATCGCGAGTCCCTTTGAAACCGCCGCTGACCTGGAAGCCCCTCCCCTCTGGCTTCGGCGTCACACGGGAAAGATCTCCAATATCGAGAGCGCCGCGGCGGCGACGATCCGACTCGTTCGCGAATACACGGTCGTCCGCCCGGGAGACGCGGTTCTGGACGCGGGATGCGGATTCGGCGTCATGGCGAGACCTCTTGCGGAATGTTTCGGGACGGAAGGACGGTACGTGGGCCTCGATCGGGATGGGGCTTCGATCCGATGGGCGCAGAAGAACATCGCCGCGTCCGACCCTCGATTTCGATTCGTCCTTGGCTCAACTTCCTCGCGGTTCCCGGCCGGCGACGAAGACATCGGATTCGTCCTCGCCAAGTCTCTGTTCACTCATCTGAAGGAAATCGACGCGCGCCGCGCTCTCGGCGAGATCGCGAGAGTTCTGACCCGGGGTCGTTCCGCGCTGATCACGGCATTTCTCTTCGAAGAGGACAGCCCTCCCGAGAAAGTCTTTCCATTCGCGGATGCGGCTCGCTCGATCCGCTGGCGGCTGAAGTTTCGGCCGGAGGCCGCGATCGCTTACGAGAGGGTTCACTTTTCGAGAATGGTGACGGCGAACGGGTTGCGTATCGACACCTTCCGGCCCGGATTCTGGCCGGGGTCCGATCATCTCAAGGCGCAGGACGTCCTGGTCCTATCGAAAGAGTGATTGCTGGCCGGTTGCGTGGGGCCATTCGTTCGCGTTCCACTCGACCGCCTTCCGCGCCTCATTGCTGTTGATCGGTTCGTCGCCGTACTTCGAGAATCAGATAGGGATTCAGCGGGCTCGCGGCGAGAAACCCGAGGCCGGGCAAGGACATCACCCTCTGCAGCGCGTGCATCGGGCCGCGGAGCAGTCTCCCGTACCAGTGCGCCGACACCTGGCGAAAGCGCAGTCTCCCGAGAGGACTGAGCGGCCGGACGCGCAGAGCCGGATGGATCCGGCGGCACAGCGAGCGCACCTCGCGCGCCGTCGGCAGGAATCCCTCGCGAAGTGAGTGGACGCGCGCGCCGCCGGGCCTGTCTCCATGCCAGAAGTCGATCGGGAAATTCCCATTCGGGAAATCAAGCAGGATCCGGCCGCCGGGAGAGCTGACGCGGACGAGCTCGCGCAGGAAACTCTGCCTCAGGGAGTCGCGGTCCGAAAGCGGCCGGACGCGATATCCGCCGGCGCCTTCCTCGGCGACGCCGATGTGCTCGAGAACCCCCGACGCGATCACCGCGTCGAAGAAGCCGTCCGGGAACGGAAGAGACGCTCCGTCCGCGACCACCAACCGGTCGCGGCGCTCCCGCAACCGCCACTGCCACCGGCGCAGCGCCGACAGGTCGTGGCCCCATGCGTCGAACCCGGCGGCATTCAACACATCGACCGATTCGCCGTTTCCGCAGCCGGAGTCCAAGACGCGCAGATTGCGATCGGCGCGGGACACAAGGGGTCGTCTCGAGAGCAGTGGCAGGTAAAAATCCTGGATCCGGGCGCCTTCGCGTTCGTTTTCCAGCCCCCGGAGGTTGTCCGGAGAGAGCGCCTCGGGCCCGGAAAACCGGTCGTAATACCGGCCTTCGGAGAAATCGGCGATTCCGTCCGACACGGGATACGACCTCCCGCAGGATCCGCAGGAGAGCTCCCCGTCACCGGGCGCGAGCGGCCCCCTGCACCGGGGGCAGACCAGGTCTCGATGCGGGGCGGGCGCAGCAGACGGCACAGACGGCTCAGACGGCATCGCAGGCGAGTCTAGTGTGGCCAGAACCTCAATCCTGCGCGATAACGCCGGACGCTCTGGACCGGTCGGTCCCGGGTTGTGGCGGCCGTCTTGCAGGGATTGAGGGTGTCCCCAGAAAAGAGGCTAAGAGACTAGT
>JBDTRB010000084.1:0-16942 GCA_039931865.1 Acidobacteriota bacterium
GCGCCGCGCTTCATCGCGTCCACGGCGGTCTCGATCGAGCCGAACGCGGTCATCACGATCACCGGCAGCGTTGGATCGACGCCGCGGGCGGCGTCGAGGACCGACAAACCATCCGCGCCTGGCAGCCGCCAGTCGGTGAGCACGACGTCGAACTTCTCGCCCGCTCGCAGTCGATCCCCCGCCGCTTCGCCGGTGCCGACGCCCACCACGGACCAGCCCTCGGCCTGAAGCATCTCCTCGAGCATCGCCCGCAGCGAGCTCTTGTCTTCCACGACCAGGATGTTCGGCATGCAGGAGTTGTTGGAAGGGTAACAAAAAAGCCGCCCGGAGGCGGCTCTGGCGGCGCCGGCGGCCCCTCTTACTGGGGCGGCTTCGGCTGATTCTCCGGGCTCGCAGCGCCCGGGATGTATCCGGTCTTGCCGTCGGCGGGCGCGACCGAGGGGGCGGAGGGAGCGGGGGCCGCATAAAGCGTCCCCTGGCCGTATGGCGTTCTCGCGGGGGGCGGGGGCTTCGACGCGGCGGCGGAGGCGGCACCCTCGGCGGCCGCAGGAGCGCCCGCAGCCGTCGTTCCAGCAGCGCCCGCGGCAGCGGCCGGAGGCGGAGGAGGCGGCGGCGTCTGCCACATCGGAGAGAAGCGGACCTGGTTGATGGTGCGGTCCGCAATCGGCAGGGTCGCCGCGAAGGTCACCGAGCGGCCGCCTTCGATCGTGCCCGTCGCGAGGGTCGCGTTGCCCGTCGACACCGCGTTGCCGGCTTCGTCGATCGCCGAAACAGTGAGATGGGTGTTGGTGACCGGCGTCGTGCCGGGGTTGCGGAGCGATCCCGTGACCACGAGGTTCGTTCCGGACTTCTGCTGCTGGTAATCGCCGATTTCGACTCGACCCGCTCCGGCTCGCGTCTCGACGCCCTTCTCCTTCTCGCCCGGCGCGGAGGCGGCCTCGGCATGACCGACGTCGGCGTCCGTGACGCGCACGCGGGCCTTCTCCTGCTTTCCGCTCCTCACCGCGTCCGCGGGCGCGGAGGGCGGCAGCAAGAGCGCGGGCTTCGCGACGACGGGGCCGCTCGCGCGCGCCGCGTTGGTGGCCTTCCAGTCGATCTCGGTCAGCGGCACCGAAAGGAGCGTCCCGTCCGAGCGCGTCAGGAGGGCGGTGTTTCCCTGCTGGACGATCGGAGACTTCAGCTCGATCCGCGACCCGCCGCGGAGGACCACCACGTCAGCCGCGAAACCGAACGCGGCGGCGCCGAAGAGAAGAGCTGCCAGGAGCGACCGCGTCTTCCTCATTGTTCCTTCCAGTTCTGATTGATCGTCCGGATCGTTCCGCGGGTGACGTCCTGCTTCAGGCAGCCGCCCGAACACAGGATCATGTCGATTGTATCGCCGTCCGGAGTGGTCGACTGGGTGCCGGAGGCGAGACCGGTGCCTTCGCTCTCGCGATAGTCGCTGAAGTTGCCGGTCGGGGAGCCGACGTTGTACCCGCCGGTCCCGTCGAGGAAGAAGAACCGGTAGCGGTACGAGCTGCCTTCCGTCGCGCACGGGTTGTTCGAGTCGGGCGTGAAGGTCACCAGCGTCAGGTATCCCTGGGTCGAAAAGACCGTTGAGGTCGTCTTCTCGTTCTGAGTCGCGAAGTCGAGAAAGAGCCCGGTGTAAGTCCCGTTGGCGATCGGGCCCGGCCCGACGCCCACCGGGGTCACGCCGCCGCTCGGCGTAATGTTGCGCAGGTTCGCCTCGTGCAGCGTCGTCGTGCCGCCGTTGTCGATGACGAAGAAGAACCGGTTGACCGAAGGATTCGGAATCTTCAGCAGGTTCGCGCGGTCGCCGGTGCCGAAGGCGACGCCCAGCGTCGGACGCGCGCCGCCGGCGAGATAGATGATCGAAGGCTCGAGGAACACCGGCTGGTTGGTCTGCGTCGCGACCGACGTCTGCGTGGAGGCGTCGTAGAGCATGAACGGGGTGATACCGGAGACCATGCCCGCCACGATCTCGCCCGGCTTCGGCGACGCGGCAGACGTGATGTCCGGGGTGAGGTCGAGCCGCCACATCCTGCCGTTCTCGTCGCCGAAGTACACCACGTCGAGGTATCCATCGTCGTTGTAGTCGGCCACGGCGGGGGTCGCGGGGACCGGCGCCATCTCCACCAGCGGGCCGAGACCGCTGTCCTTGCCCTTGCTCGCCTTGTAGATGACAGTTCCGGTCTCGACGTCCACGACGTAGATCGCGCGTCCCTTGACCGTGCTGGCGCCTGCGACGACATCTCCGGCGCTGAAGACGGTGTCAAATCCGCCGCCGAAGATCGCGACGTAGCGGTCCTCGTAGGAGGCGCCGTTGATGACCTTGATACGGCCGAGGATGGGCTTCGACCAGGTCTGTCCGATGGCGGGCACTCCCAGGCAGGTGCCGGGGCTCAGCAAGCAGTCGTCGGTCGTCTCCCAGAGAATGTTGGGATACCTCGCGCTGCAGCTCCCGCCGCCGTTCAGGCAGTCGGGAGAGGCTTCCGGAAGAGCACCGTTCTTGACCCCGGTCGTCGGGTCCACCCGGTCCGGCTGTGTGACGTCGAGGCCGAACACGTAGCGCCCCCCCTGCCGGAGCGTTCCGGCGAGGACCGTTCTCCAGACGCGGTTGCCCGCGTTCGGGCTTCCGTTGTGGCTCGGATCCATGTAGACGTCGGCGAACGACACGCTCCCGTCCACGAAGTAGAAGGGCCGCGGCGGGAACCGCAGGAGCTGAGGCTCAGACTTCATGACGGCCTTCGGTCCGTACGCGAAGATCTCCTGGCCGGTCCCGAGGTCGAACGAGTTGACGAACGCCGCATCGCGGGGCGTGGCGCCCAGGGTGTCAGACCACACTCCCGAGTCGAAGGCATGGAGGAAGCCGTCGTTCGCGCCGACGAACGAGACCCGGCGTCTCTTCGAATGGAGGTTCGCGAAGGCGCTGTAGGACTGACCCGCACGAGGGGTCAGGTTCGCGGAAAGGTACTGGAAGTACTTCGGCGGGTCGAGAACGGCCGGCTCCGAGTGGAAGATGTCCCCGAGCTTGTGCGAGTAGCCGACCGGCGCCGAACCGTCCGTCTGCACCTGCGGAGCACCCGGAGGCGGCTGGTCGTCCTGGTAAACGTAGGAATACCGCTGCTGCTCTCCGGCGCCCGGCCCGATCGCAGGACCCGCAGGCTTGATGCCGGGCAGATTCAGGATCTCGTCGCGGCTTCCGGCCGCAGTCAGGCCGCCACGGAGGAAGTCGATGGTTCGCGAGGTCGTCGTGCGGTCGGCTGCCACGGCCGGGTTCAGGCCCATGGCCGTGACCAGGGTGTCGAAGCACGCGCCGGCGCACGCCGTCTTGTGGAACTCCGCGCGTGTCAGCGGAACCGTCGCACCGGTCGTGCTCGCCCAGATCATTTTCCGGCCCGGCCACACCTTCACATTGGGAGCGTTGGCGGCCGAGGCGGTCGAGGCCGCAGCTCCTCCGGTCAGAACGGTCTGCGGATTCGTGTAGCCGAGAGAACGGCTCGCATTCCAGACCGGTTTGCGGGTGGTCTGCGACGGGTCGTCCGGCAGGGTTTCGTCCGGATAGCTCAACACCGGAGTGCCGCCGGTGACGACGGGGATTGTTCCATTGAGGTTCAAGCGGAAGGCCTTCAGGGCGCCGTTCCAGATGGACCACTGGGACGCGGACCCGTCGATGTTGCCGTGACTCGGCACGACCGCGGCGAGCTGCGCCGTGTCCGCCAGTCCGCCGGCGAACGCCGGAAGAGCCGGCGCTGCGATGAAGTTCGCGGTCCGTTTGAATTCGAGGATGCTCTGAAGCGCGGTCACAAGGCTGGCGCGGTCATTCGCAGCGAAGACCTGGCCGCCGCTGTTGTCCGCGATGCACTTCAACCGGACGTCATTCGGATTGGTGTTCATCGCCACGACGAAGACCGGAATGCCCGTGATCCGGATGCTGGGGTCAGCCGCGCGGGCCAGCGCGCGAGCGCCCGGCGGGTTCTCGGGCAGAGTCACGGTGCCGAGGTCCTTGGAGGGACCGAGACCCGTTGGACCGCCCGCGCACGGGTTCGAGAAGCACTCGTCGACACCGTCGGTCAGCAGCACGACGATGAAGTTGCGGCAGTTGATCGCCGGGTCATCCGTCTGCGGGAAGACGCTGTTGACGAAGTAGTTGTATGCGTCCTTCAGGGCGCCGGCGAGCGGCGTTCCCGGGGCCGTCACCACGACGTTCCGGGCGTCCTCTTCCAGGCGGTACTCCTGCATGTGCGGCTGCGTCGAGTCGTAGCTGACGACCGAGGTCGAGAACCGAAGCAGGCGCTTGATCGCCGCCGTGCTGTCGGAGTCGCTCGCCTTGAACGGATTCCAATCGCGCGGGAACGGGATGACCGGCCAGCTCGACTGGCTCGGAGGATTCGCGCCGAATCCGCCCGGATACGGGTCGTAGGGGAGATTCGTCGTCGGGTTGATCGGCTTCGCCGCGTCGTAGAGCGCGATGCCGCCGCAGTCCGTCGAGTACACGTCGCAGGGATTCGACAGCGGCGGGAACGGGCAGGAGACTTCCGCCATCGCGTCGTTCGGGAATTGCTGATCGCGCTGCGGACCGTCGGCGTTCGGAGCGCCCGAGTACGCGCCCTGGTTGTGCCGATCCGCGATCGCGGTGATGTCGTCGACGGCGTCGGCGTCCCCGTCGGTGCCCGACGAGCCCCAGGGCGGGTTTCCGAAGAGGATGTCATCGACGGTCGTGTTGTAGACCGGCGGGAGGTCGTAGAGGTCTCCACGGATGTACCGGACGTACACCGTGCGCGCCAGGACGAGCGCGGCGGACGGGTCCGCCTGCGGGTCGTCGAATCCGCGGTACTGGAGAGGCAGAAGGTCGCCGTCCGGCTCGCCGTCGCCGTCTAAGTCGACGAACGAGCACAGCCTGGTCGGGTCGTACGCGCAGGGACCGCAGAGCAGCGGGGCGGCCGGCGGGCTGCTGAAGAGCGCCTGGGGAACGCCCTGGCAGGGGACGCCGGGTGACGTGGACTGCGGGGGAGGCGCCATCGCCAGCAGGCCGCGAAGCGCGCTCGTCACCCAGTTCCCGACCGCGGGCATCGTGCTCGTCACGGGCATCTGGCCCATCGGGAGAGCGACTGGCGTCGGCGTCTGAGTCTTCGTCCGCGTCGGGGTCCCCGTCGGGGTATTGGTCGAGGTGGGTGTCGACGTGCGCGTGGGGCTCGGCGTCTGCGTGAACGTCGGGGTTTTCGTCGCGGTCGGGGTGGCCGTCGGCGTCGCCGTGTTCGTCGGCGTATTCGTCGGCGTATTGGTCTTTGTGAAAGTCGGAGTGATCGTCGGCGTCTGGGTCGGGGTGTTCGTCGCGGTGTTCGTCGGCGTCTGAGTCACGGTCGGCGTCTGGGTGACAGTCGGCGTCTGGGTCATCGTCGGCGTCCGCGTCGCCGTAGGCGTCCGGGTGAACGTGGGGGTCACCGTCGAAGTCTGCGTCACGGTCGGAGTGGGGGTGTTCGTCGGGGACGGCGTGCTCGTAAACGTCCGGGTGACAGTCGGCGTCCGCGTGCCGGTCGGCGTATTCGTGAACGTCCTGGTCTTCGTAAACGTCGGCGTAATGGTCGGCGTTTTCGTCTTCGTGAACGTCGGCGTGATGGTCGGCGTGTTCGTCTTCGTGAACGTCTGAGTGGGCGTATTCGTCTTCGTGAACGTCGGCGTGATCGTCGGCGTGTTCGTCGCCGTCGGGGTGCTCGTCGCTGTGAACGTCTGCGTCGGCGTGTTCGTCTTCGTAAAGGTAGGCGTCGCCGTGGCCGTCATCGTCTGGGTCGGCGAATTCGTCCGGGTCGGAGTGTTCGTTGAGGTGTAGGTCGGCGTCGGGCTCGGCGTGGCCGTGTTCGTCGGTGTTGTCGTCGACGTGGGGGACGGGCTGTTCGTCGGGGTGTTCGTCGGCGTGAACGTCGGGGTGTCGGTCGGCGTCGCCGTCGGGGTCGGCGGGGGCTGGAACTCGTCGATCTGGACGATCAGGTTCGCGTCGCTGTAGTTGCCGGACGCCACGCGCATGCGGAGCTCCCAGCCGGGCTTCGCGGGGTTGCGATAGACGACCGTGCCCTGGTTCAGGCCCTTCGGTCCAAACGCCCCGCGGAAGGTTCCCTGCGAAGGCTCGCCCGCGGACGGAGTCCCGACGACGGTGTCGTACGGCAGACGAGTGTCCGCCGACTCATTCGTCGTGTACTTGCCGTAGGGGTGCATGACCTTGTGCCCGAACTGGAGGAAGCGTCCCTGCGAGATGTCGGGCCAGCTCCACACTCCGGGCGCGCCCGGGTTCAAGACGGCGTCGAGCGTGTTTCCGTCCGGCGTGCCTCCGGCGTCCGTCGTCGTGTCGGCAAAATACAGCCATTCGACGCCGCCGTTCTCGAGGAGGTCATTCTTGACGTGCGCGCCGCCGATCGCTTCTCCGACGGGGCCCGTCTGCGCCGCTCCGAACGTCTGGTTCGGATTACGGTAATACGCAAAACCCCAGTTCACGTTCTGCGAGGTCGAGAGCACCTGCCGGAGGACGCTCTTGGCGACGCCGATCTTGGACCCGTTCGTGGCCGCCGCGGTTCCCTGCGGGTAGAGGAAGTCGTCCATGTAGGCGGGGAGCTCGAACGTGTCCGTGAACTCGTGGTTCATCGAACCGGAGGAGTCGAGGATGACGAGCACGTCGGTGGACGAGCCCGAGTTCGCCTGGAGAAGCTGCCGGTCGTCCGGGAGCGCCGGAGACGCGGTCACGAAGAGCAGCAGCATCGCCACGCCCACCCGGTGCCGCCGCGCGAAGGCGGACAGCCGCATCAGAGAGAATCGCCGCTTGCGGTTCATTGCGCCCTCGCAGGCCGCGGTCCGACCTCGATGTCGGCCACCAGCGCCTTCGAGTACTGCAGAAACGCGTCGTTCTCTCCGCCCGTGGTTCGAACTTCGTAGGCCCACATAAACTGCGCTTTCTCCGCTCCCTCGTTCAATTTTCCCCCGCGGTAGGGGCGCCTGCCCACAAGGCTCGGCGTCTGCACCCGGACTTGGATGTCGGACTCGGTTGGATCTCCGGAGAAGAAGGCAGACCCGATGCCGCCGTTGCGATGGCTCGGCATCTGAAACAGGACGCTTCCGAAAGCGGAGGCGGTAAATTCGGGCCGGACGAGGAAGACGCGGGGATTCGTCATCTCCGCCGACGCCCAGCGGACGCCCGCGTCGGAGGCGTAGAACGCCCGGTTGACGGACCATTCATTCGCGGCGATCCTCGACTCCGTGCTCGTCACGAGCATGAGCGCAATGCCGACCACCGTCAGGATCGCGAGCACCAGGATCGCAATCACGAGGGCCGCACCGCGCTCCTCGGGCCGCGCCGCCGAAACCGGAGCGGCGCAGCGGCAGCGGGACGCAGGCAGACTCCGGCGAACGGATCTTTTGGAGGTGATGGTCATGGTCATCCCGGAAACGCGTAGTTGCGGAGGTTGATCTTCAGGGTCTGGACCCGGCGCCGGAAATGCGGCTCGCCCGCGAGCGTCGGGTACGTTGCCGCGGTCATCGGAGTGCCGGGCGAGTTCATGGTCCGGAATCCCAGCGCGGACGGAGAGATGAAGCGCGGGTCCGGGTCTTTCGACTTCGCGACCAGCGAGATCATCACGCCGTGCAGCCGCGGACAATGCGCCACGAGGATGCCGGCATGTGCGAACGCGGGCGGCGAGCCTCCCGGAATGGGGGGGCGGATGAACCCGGTGGCAACGAAGTTCGCCTCCCCGGGCACGTTCGGGGACCACTCGTCTCCGTTGACGACCTGGGAAACGTTCGTGTCGGTGTCGGTCGCATTCAGGGGGGCGCCCGGGAGACGTCTCACGGCGTCGTCGTCATTGCCGTCCACGCCGTACGCGATCTGCATGTCTTCCACGTCGTCGGCCAGCCGCTCGACCTCGAACACGGCCCCGCGGCGAATCCCCTGGGCCAGAGCCGGGTGAGCGGGATCGGAGTTGTCGATGAAGAAGATCAGGTCGTCCAGAATCCCGGCGCGCCGGACCGCGGTGTTGATCGCGATCGGCGCGACCGCCGCTTCGGCCGGGGTTTCGGTGTCGAATTCCTCCGCCGACGCGTCCGTGAAATTGACGTTTCCAAAAGTGTTGGACGCCACGAGCGCCGTCGGCGCGGTGATGAGTCCGACGTTGTACGTCGGCTGCGGGTACCGCTGCGGGCCGAAAGCGACCGAGCAGCCCTCGTGGATGTCGTCGCTGCCGCTCACGAGCACGAAGCGCGGGCTGCCGGCGCTCGCGCCGAGCGTGTAGGCGTCGATGGCGGCGAACTGGGGCCGCTGGGCGGCGTCGTCGTTGACGTGCGTCCCGATCAGCGGGTCGCCCGTGATGGCTTTCGCCGTCAGGGCGTTGACCCCGTTGCAGGTCCCGCAGCCGGAAGCTGCCCTGTCGAGGTCGAACCCGAGCAGGGGCGAGTTGATGACGCCCCGCACTTCGATCATGTCCGTACCGTCGCGGACCGGAAGGGCGTTTCCGGCGAGGTCCGTAACCGTCGCCCCGATCACGTTGTCGAAGCCGCGTCCGTTTGATCCCTCGTTGACGCCGCCGAGCTGCGGGTCGGCCGCATTCAAGATCGCCTGCGTCACGAAGAGACCGCCCGACCCGGCCATGCGGACGGCGCGCGTCATCTGGTAGATCCCAAAACGTACGGCGCCCTGGGCGTCGGCGACTTCCTGCTCGCTCTTGTTGATCCGCGCGCTCGCGTCAAAGACCGCGAGGATCCCGAGCATCGCGACCCCGAGCATGAAGACCACGACGATCATTTCGATCAGCGTGAAGCCGCTCTCGCTCCGGCCGCGGCGAGACGTCATGTTGCGGCGAAAGGTCATGTTGGGGCGAATGGTCATGGACATGGCGCCGGTGCTCCGACCGCGCAGGTGTCGGCGACCGAGAGAAAGGCCGCCGCCGTGGGAGCTGGGCTCGCCAGAAATCCGCTCACCCGAGCGCTGCGGTTCCCGATCCCCATGGGGCCGCTTCCGGCAATAACGGTCACGTCCACGCGCTTGTATTGATAAGGCTGGCCGGCGACGGTCACCCGGATCGGCACGAAGGCATTGCCGTTCGGCACAGTCCCGACGTCCGCGGCCGGAATCTGGTACTGGATGACCTGGTAAGTGATCTGAAAGGGGTTGCGAACGCCGCCCGCGGCCGGAGGAAGACCGGTCGTCGGATCGGGCAGCGTCGGCGGAAGGTCGTTCACCTTGACTCCCGGGGTCAGCTCCGGGTCCAGGAAGGGCAGGTTCATCAGCTGTTCGAGTCGGTCTCGCGCGATCACGTTGATGCTCGTGTACTCGCTCGCCGAGTAGTTGGACTTGACGCTCGCCACGAAAAGCGGAGCGATCCCGAGCAGGATGAAGCCGAGAATCGCGACCGCGATGATCATCTCGACCAGGGTTAGCCCGCTCTCGGCGTTTCGAATACGCATCCGCGCCCGTCGCGAGCCTGCCCGGTTGCTCGTCATTGCCACACCGTCGGCGTCACCACTTCGACCCTCCCGCTCAGGGAGGTCCGGATGGTGATCTGGTTGCGGTCGCCCGCGCCCGTCGGGCCCTCGACGACGATGTCGGCCGCCGCCGCCCCGGGGGGGGCGATGCGCCTCCCGTTGCCGTCGAAAGTGATCTTGTTCGCCGGCGGGAGCGTCAGGAACACGAGCGACTGAGCCGAGATGGCCTGCCGTGCCGCCGGCTGCGGAGTCGGGGTCGGGGACGGCGGATCCGCTTCGATCGTCTGGAGCACGTGGCTCGGGGCGGAAGCGGACGCGGTGAGCACCACGACGCTCGCGGGCAGGTTCCGTTTCACCGCCCGCATCCGGGCCGCCAGGAGGCTCGTCTGAATCTCTCGCGCGGCGCTGCGGAACTGGCTGCGCCGCATCGTCCGCCCGAGGGCCGGGATCGCGATGGCGGCGACGAGTCCGATGATGCCGAGGACGACGATGAGCTCGACCGCGGTAAAACCGCGCACGGGAGAGTCGTCTCCCTTCCCGGAGATGATCTGTGGACGAGCCATTTGGACAATCTATGAGCGATTCCCGTGCCCGGGGGGCTTCCCTCTCGTAAGCCACGTCGATCGAGCGAGATCACTCCCCCAGACGCACCCCGGGGGCCGCCTGTGCCGCCAGAAACCGTCACCTTTGGTAGCGCATCCCGACTCTTCGCGGCACCGGCCGGGGGACTGGCCTGACCTCTGACTCCCTCACCTCGTTCCCCTGCCCTTGGGCTCACGAACGCGGACGCGCTTCGCATCCAGGGCGGAGGTCCGGCCGACGCGACGTTTCGCTCTTCGCGCCCTTAGCGCCCTCCGCCCACGCCCCAAACCCCGACACGTCGTCCTCCACCCTCCCGCAGGAGTTACACTTTCTTCTTCCATGTGGTCAAAAAAGCGGCGATCGGCGCCTCCCGAGGCGCGGGCCCTGCTCGCCCGGGTCCGCGGTCGCGGCTGGAAGACCGACGGCGAGCGCGACGACCTTCTGCGCAAGCTCGCGGCGCTGCCCGGGCTCGAGGCCGAGGACGTCGGCTGGATGGCCGCGGAGAACGACGGGCCGGTGCGGCGGGCCTCGATCGCCATCCTCCAGCGATACCCGTTCGAAGAGGCGTCGGCGGCGCTGTTTCCGTTCTTGACGGCGCATGGCGACGGCGCGCGAAAGAACGTGAGCGCGTCGGTCGAAGAGATCGCCGGAGACTCGTTTTCAAAGCACGTCCCGGCGTTTCTCGCGAGCGCCGACCCGGGGGTCGTCCTGATCGCACTCGACTTCCTGAAACGCAGTCCTTCGGAGCCGGCACTCGACAGCATCGTTCCCGCTCTGTCGTCGACCTCGCCTGTCGTGCGCCGCAAGGCGTTTTCAATCGTCGAGGCGATGCCGTCGAAGAAGAGCGTGCTCCTCGCGCGGAAAGCGCTCGGACATGACGACGAGGAAATCCGATTCCGCGCCATCCAGTTCCTGGCCAGGTTTCCGGAAGAGGCGAACATCGCTCCGCTGCTGCTCCGGTGCAACGCGGACTCGGCGCGGGTCCAGGAGGCTGCTCTCTCCGCGCTCGGCCCGCTCTTGAACGCGGCGCTCGCCGGGGAGGAGTCGGACCCGCGCTTCAACGAGTACATCCTGCCCCTCCTGACGGACGCGAATCCCAAGGTTCGTCATCTCGCGATCAAGATCCTGGAGTCGCAGAACCCGGCCCGCGTGGCCGACGCGTTCCTGAAGGGGTTTCGCGACAATTACGGGCCGGCGCGGGACCGCGCCATCGAAGGGTTGAAGGAGCTCGGGCCCGGGTTCATCCAGGCCTTCCTCGACCGCGACAACGACCCGGACCGGGGCGTTGCGGCCCTCGCCGCCTCGATCGCGATCAACCTGAGGACGCCCGAAGTGGTGCCGCACTGCATCCTCTTTCTGGAAGGGTCCGACTGGTGGCTCCGGGACCGCGCGGCGCAGGCGCTCGCCGAGATGCGCGATCCCCGAGGCATGGCGCCGCTCCTGAAGATGCTGACGGACCCGGAATCCGACCTCTCCGCGGCTTCGGCGCTCGGGTCCTGGGGCGCACCCCAGGCGCTGCCCGGTCTTCTCGACGCCTTCAAGCGCGGGGCGTCCGATCTGCGGCTGGAGATCCTCGAGGCGTTCTCGAAGATCGCCGATTCGCGGGTCGGGCCGCTCTTAGAGCAGATTGCCCGCATGGTGACGGACCCGCTCGTGCAGGAAAAAGCCGAGAGGATCATCGCGGCGAGGGCGGGCAACGTCCCCTATTACGACGCCCGGATCGCCAGCCGGAAGACGTTTACGGAGATCGATTTTCGAGCGAATCCTTATCCGAGCCTTCGTGATCTTCTCGCACACGCGCGCGCGGTCAACGCCTCCGACCTTCACCTCGCCGCCGGGACACGGCCACATCTGCGCTCGATCGGCCGGCTCCAGCCGCTGCCGCTGCCGGAGACGACTGACGAGCAGATGGCCGACTGGATCCCTCCGATCGTGGGGGCTTCCTGGGCGGAGCTCCTCGCCGCGAGGCAGCTCGACTTCTGCTACAAGGACGCGGATCTCGGCCGCTTCCGCACGAACGTCTTCTACCAGCGCAAGGGGATGAACGCGGTGTTCCGGCTCGTCCCGCTCGAGATTCCGTCGCTCTCGGACATCGGGTTCCCGGAGAGCCTCGCGGAGATCACGACCTACAGCCAGGGCCTCGTGCTGGTGACGGGTCCGGCGGGTTGCGGCAAGACCACGACGCTGGCCGCCCTGGTCGATCGGATCAACGAGACCGAGCGCTCGCACATCCTGACGATCGAAGACCCGATCGAGTACGTCCACACCAACAAGGAATCGCTCGTGAACCAGCGGGAGATCCCCGCGCATTCGAAATCTTTCGCGAAGGCGCTGCGCCAGTCTCTGCGCGAGGACCCGGACGTCATCCTCGTCGGGGAAATGCGCGATCTCGAAACGATTTCTCTCGCGATCACGGCGTCGGAGACCGGGCACCTCGTCCTCGGAACGCTCCACACCACGACGGCCGCTTCGACGGTCGACCGCATCATCAACGCGTTTCCGCCCGAGCAGCAGGGGCAGATCCGGATGATGGTCTCCGACTCGCTGAAGGCCGTCATCTCACAGACGCTCCTGCCGCGCCGCGACGGCTCCGGGCGCATCGCGGCCTACGAAGTCCTGCGAAACACGCCGAACGTCGCCGGGCTCATCCGCGAGGGCAAGACATTCCAGCTGCCCACCGCGATGCAGACGGGCGCAGCAGCGGGCATGACGCTTCTCGACACGTCCCTTCTCGCGATGGTGCATGAAGGGCTGATCGAGCCCCGCGCGGCCTACAATCGCGCGATCCGCAAGGAACCCTTCGAAGCGCTCGTCCAGGCGGAAGAAGGAGCTCCGTCGTGATCGACTCGGAGGCCCCCTTCCCGGAAGACCCGGTCGAGCCCGAGGGACTCGCGACCGTGACCGCGACGGAAGCGGCGCCTTCGGCCGGGACTCTCCCCGTGGAAGCCGCGCCGGCAGCGGCCGCAGCGCCCCCCGAAGAACCGGCCGTGGCGCAAGCGCCGTCCCCTCCCGGGGAACCGGAGGCGCCGATCGAGACCGACCCGGCGCCCATCGCGCCGGCCGCCCCCGCTGCGCCGCCGGAGCCGCCCCGAGCCGCGCCGGCTCCGAGGATGCAGCGCGTCGGCGCGATCGAGTCCTCCGGAGGAAACCGCGTCGACCGATTCCTCTCGATCCTTCCCAAGCGGAACGGGTCCGATCTGCACCTCGCCGTCGGGTCGCCTCCCCTGCTGCGGATCGACGGGGGTCTCGAGCGCATCCGCTACCGCGCCCTGACGGAAGGCGATTTCTACAACCTGGTCGGCCCCATCACGCCTCCCAGGCTCTGGGAAGCCTTCAGCAACGACGGGGATGCCGACTTCGCGTACCAGATGGGCAGTGTCGCGCGGTTTCGCGTCAATCTGCTGCGACAGGAGCGCGGGTCCGCCGCGGTCTTCCGTCTCATTCCGTCCCGCGTTCCGACGGCCGACGAGCTGCGCCTTCCGAAGCCGATCGCCGCGCTCTACGGCGCTTCGAACGGCCTCGTCCTCATCACCGGCCCGACGGGAAGCGGCAAGTCCACCACGCTCGCCGCGCTTCTCGATCGGATCAACGAGCGCCTCTCGTACCACGTGATCACGATCGAAGACCCGATCGAGTTCGTGCACACCAATTCCCGGTCGGTCTACACCCAGAGAGAGATCGGAAGCGACGTCGGCTCCTTCGCGGAGGGCGTCAAGGCGGCGATCCGCGAGGACCCGGACTGCCTGCTCGTCGGAGAAATGCGCGATCTCGAGACCATCCGGATGGCGCTGACAGCCGCCGAGACCGGGCTCCTCGTGTTCGCCACCCTGCACACGAATTCCGCCGCGAAGGCGATCGACCGGATCATCGACGCGTTTCCGGCGAGCGAGCAGGAGCAGATCCGGATCGTCCTCGCCGAGAACCTGCGAGCGGTCGTCGCTCAGCAGCTGCTCCGGAAGAAGACCTCCGGCCGCGTCGCCGCATTCGAGATCCTCATCGGCTCGACGGCATTGTCCAACGCGATCCGCGAAGGCAAGACCTCTCTCATCAACAATCAGATCCAGACCGGAAAGTCGAAGGGGATGATCTCGATGGATCAGTCGCTGGCGGAGCTCGTGCGCGGCGGAATCGTCGAGCCGGACGAGGCGCTCGAGCGCTCGATCGACCGGGAGAGCTTCAAGACGATGATCGCGACGCTGACGGCAGACCTGCAGGCGCCGCCGCTCGCGCGGCAGTCTCCCGCGCGGCCGCCAGCCGCAAAGTAAAGACCGCTCCGCCTCCCGGCCGGGCGCTCACTTCGACGGTCCCGCCGTGGATCTGCGCGATCCGAGCGACGATCGCGAGCCCGAATCCGGATCCCTCGGGTTTGCTCGAGTAGAACGGCAGAAAGATCTTCTCCTGCGCGGCGGGATCGACACCCGGGCCGCGATCGCCGACCGCGAGCCACACCTCGTCGCCGGCCGAGCCGGCGGAAATGGAGATCGCGGAAGGCTCCGAGCGCCGCGCCGGAGGGGTCGCTTCGGCGGCGTTGCGCACGAGATTCGCGACGGCGCGGCGGAGGAGGACGGCCGAGCCGGCGACCTCGGGAAAGTCGCCCCCGCGCTCGACGACCACATCCGGGAAGACCCTCTGAACTTCGTCGGCGGCGCCCTCCGCGACGCCGTCTAAGGAAACCGCCGCGGGAACGAACTCGTCGGGCCGCGCAAACAGCAGGAAGTCGCTCGTCACGCGGCTCATCTCCTGCGCCTCGCGCCGGATTGCTTTCAGGTGGTCGGCGGCCCGGTCCGGGCTGCGCAGGGCAAGATCCGCGAAACCGTCGATGGCCGCCGCGGCATTCCGGAACTCGTGCGCCGCCCCCGCTGAGACCTCTCCGAGATCGGCCAGGTGCCGGGCGAGGGCGACTCGCGCTTCGAGACGCCGGACCTCCGAAAGATCGGAAAAAAGCGCGAGCACGCCGAGGAAACGGCCGTCCGCTCCCGTCGCGGGGGTCGCCGTCACGCCCAGCACCCGCTCCGGGCCCCACCGGGTCTCCCGGCGCCCGACCGCCTCCCGCTGCTCCAGAACGGCCGAGATCACTTCCTTGAACTCCGGAACGTTCGCGAGCACTGCGTCGAACGGTTGTCCCCGAGCGTCCGCGGCGGTGCCCAGAATCTCGCGGCCGGCCTCGTTCAGTTCCACCACCGCCCCGGAGCGGTCCACCGAGAGAAGACCGGTCGGCAGGTTTCGAGCGAGAGTTCGCGCGGCAATCTCCATGTCGTCCGCCCGCCCCTTCTCCGCACGGGCCAGCCGCTCGAGCTCGCGCTCCTTTTCCGAAAGCGCCGAGATCGTGGCCTCGAACCGGGCAATCAGGAAGTCGCGTTCGTCGGAGGGCTCGGCGCCGGACACGCCCGGCGCCGGCGGCGCGGCCCCGGCGGTGCGCAGCAGCCGGTCGTAGGGCTCGAGGAGCGAGCGCAGATACAGCCAGGCGAGCACGACGAGGAACCCGCCGGCCGCGGGGATCACGAGCGAAAGCGACCGCGCGTAAGAGCGAAGCGCCCCGCCCGGACCGGGATCGACGGCGACCACCGAGAATCCGGCGCGTGTCGTGGAGGTCGCGAGCAGCAGGCGCGGAGACTTCCGCCACTCATAAAACGTCTCGCTCCCGATGGGCCGCGCGGTCGGCAGGATCGGAGGCGCCTCCAGCCCGTGCGAAGACCCGCGCACACGGTGGCCTCTCGCGTCATAGGAGGCGACGAAGAGCACGTCGGAGCCGAGAGCGGCCCGGTCGAGAGCCTCGGCCGGATCCGCGTACGGCAGCGCCATGCGGTTCAAAATCTCCGACGCGCGCCTCTCCGTCTGCCGGCTCCCCCACTCCGTGGCGTTGCGAAAGAAGAGCAGCGTCACGAAATTCAAGAACAGAATCAGGAGGAGGGCGACGGACAGAAAGAATCTCGAATCGCGGCGGAAGGTGCGCGGGACTCCGTCCGTCATGCGAGAGTCTGATGGGGGCGCCGTGCTACCATCATTGCAGGAAAACCGCCGAAATGCTCACGTGCATCGCGCCGCTGGCGATCCTTCTCGCCGCGACCGCGCCGGTTCCCTCCGACGCACCGATCGGCCAGCCCGAAGCCGCCGTCGTGGCCGCCTTGAAGGCGCAGGGAATCCCGTTTTCCCGCCAGCCGGGAGCCGCCCGCTCGGTGCGGCTCACGTATCGCCGCGGATCCGACGCGGTCACGATCGACCTGAAGCCATGGCCGCCGGCGGATGGGCCCGCCGCCGCGTACGAAAAACCGGCGGCGGCCTATCCTCTCGTCGTCACGCACGTCCACGTCGAGGGTCCGAACTCTGACGCCAAGCGCGCATGGGCGCGCTCGTTCGAGCGGCGAGACGGCAGGATCTGGGCCCTGATGCCGGAGCGGGCGGCGGCGTATCGAAGCCCCGACCCCCGCTATGGAATGGTCGCGTACGTTCAGTGGTGGCGACCGAGCCCGGATCCCGCCTCGCGGGCGCCCGTGCCGGGCACGACGTTCGTTTTCCAGGCGCAGCGGCCCGCGAAAACGACCCCAGGGACCGAGCCGACGTTGTTCGACGCGTATCTCGAGAATCCCTGGCACCCGCGCCGCTTTTGAAAAGGAGCCCACGGATCCTCCGGAGGGGACGGATTGCCTCCTGTCTCGCGGGATTTCTGGCGGCGTTGCACGGGGCGCGGGCTCTCCCGTCTCCGCCGGCGCCGGGGCCGACGCCGGCGCCCCCAGGCGCCTACACGGTCGCGCTCGCCGGCGACACGATCCTGACCCGGCCGCTCCGCGGGAAGAACGCCGCCGCGTTCGAGCCCCTGCGGAAACTTCTCACCGGCGCCGACGCCGCCATCACGAATCTCGAGACGCTGTTCCACGATTACGAAGCCTCCAACGTTCCC
>JBDTRB010000085.1:0-16609 GCA_039931865.1 Acidobacteriota bacterium
CCCTTCGCCCTTCGCCCTTCGCCCTTCGCCCTTCGCTAAAACCGATACATCACTCCGCCATCCGCAGTGAGAATCGAGCGCGAGGCTCCCGATTTGAAGAGGTGAACGGTCAGACGGCCGACGACGGAGAGACGCCGCCAGACACGGAGTGATCCATCGACGCCGAGGTGGCCTCCGAGCACCGTCTCCTTTGGGTCGGTGAAAGACGCGAATCCGGCCGGGGCGGCATCGGGGCGGACGCGGTAGCCCCCGATTCCTCCGAAGAAACCGGACGTGTAATCGCCTTCCGAGAACTCGTACGACACGCCGATGGTTCCGTAGTCGATGCGGCTTTTGAGCTCAGGGGCGAGGAAATTCACGCCGGCGCCGTCCGTCACGACGCGGCCGGAATTCGCACCGGTCGTGTTGAGGGAGCCCCACGTTCCGCGCAGCCGAACCCGGTCTTCGAGAGCAAACTCTCCCCACACCGACAGATTTCGCGATCGGAATTCCTCGAACGAAAACCGGTGCGACACGTCGTCGACCGTGCCCAGCGAGGCGCCGAGTGCCCAGCTCTGCGCGAGGGCCGGGAGGCCGCACGACAGCGCACCCGCCATCAACAACAGAATCCGGATTCGCTGGAACATCGGCACCTCCGGTCCGGAGTTTAGCTTCGAAGAGAAAATCCACTATTTGAAGGTGGCGGTCGAGCCGGAGGCTACAATCCGCCTCCCATGTCTACGGAGGCGGAGCCGAGTTCGCGGAACTCGAAACAGAGTCCCTGGGCACGATTTGCCGGATCCGTCCTCTTTCCATGCGTCTGTCTGACCTGCGGGACGCAACCGGTCGACCGGTTCCGCGCCGGCGGAGTCTGCGAGAGTTGCTGGAGCGAACTTCCCGCGGCGGAGCCCGGATGCGCTCGATGTGATGACCCGCTGCCGGCGCCCGACGCGCAAGTCTGCGGCCGTTGCATCGTCGATCCTCCCCCGTTTCTCCGGCTGCGCTCTGCAGCGCCTTACCGGGGCGTCGCCCGCGACATGCTGATCGCGTTCAAGTTCCGAGGCGCCTCGTTTCTCGCCCCGCACCTCGCCCGCCAAATGGCGGCGCTCGACCAAGACTCGCGCTTCGACGAAGTCGTGGCGGTGCCCGCGACCCGCTTCTCGCGGCTGCGGCGCGATCATCCGGCGGAGCTCCTCGCGCACGCCGTCGCGACGCTCCTCGACACGCCCTTCCGGCCCCGAAGACTGGTCAAGGTGCGCGGTACGCGCCGGCAGAGCGCCCTGCCCGCCCGGCTGCGTCCCGCCAATGTCCGAGGGGCGTTCGCCGCCCGCGGGGACGCGCCCGAAGCGGTCCTGCTCGTAGACGACGTGGCGACCTCCGGCGCCACCGCGCGGGAATGCGCTCGCGCCCTCGTCGAGGCCGGCGCGCGCACCGTAGAAGTCCGATGCTTCGCGCGCGCCACACGCGACGACGAGGTCCGTCCCGCGTCGTGGTGGGACCGCAGGGAAGTGATCGCGTGAGGGCGCTGGACTCCGTCGTCGTGCGGACGCTGCCCCTCGTTCCGAAACGTCTCGTCCGCGTTTTCTCGTCGCGGTACGTGGCCGGAGAAACGCTGCAGGAAGCGCTCGCGGTCGTGCGTCAGTTGAACGGCGAGCGATGCATGGCGACGCTGGACGTGCTCGGAGAGGACGTGACTCGCGCGGAGGAAACCGAAGAGACCGTGTACGAGTACAGCCGCGCGCTCCATGCCCTGGCGGCGGAAAAGCTCGACTCCAACATCTCGGTCAAGCTCTCAGCGCTCGGTCTCAAGCTCGATCCGGCGGAGTGCCAGCGCCAGTTCGCGCGAATCCTCGACGCGGCCGCCGAGCACGACACGTTCGTGCGCATAGACATGGAGGACTCCTCCGTCACGGAAGAAACGATTCGCATCTACTTCGAGGCGCGGCAGCGAACTCCCCGCGTCGGAATTGTCCTGCAGGCGTACCTCCACCGCAGCCCCGCGGACGTCGCGCGCGTGATCGAGGTCGGCGGAAACGTCCGGGTTTGCAAGGGCATCTATGTCGAGCCGCCGTCGATTGCGTACCAGGACCGCGAGGAGATACGGGACAACTACGCGGCGATGGTCGATGACCTGCTCGGCGCGGGGTGCTACGTCGGCATCGCCACGCACGACGACGCGCTCGTCGAGCGCGCTCTTGCGACGATCCGCCGGCTTGCCCTTCCACGCGAAGCGTACGAGTTCCAGATGCTTCTCGGCGTCGCGGGCGATCTGCGGCGGCGTCTCGTCGCCGCCGGGCATCGTCTCCGTGTGTACGTCCCCTACGGACGGTCCTGGTACGGGTACTCGATGCGGCGCCTGAAGGAGAACCCCGCGATCGCCGGGCACATCCTGCGGAATCTTTTTTCGCGGGAACGACGTTAGGCCTGGGGACGGGGGCCTCGGGAGCCGAGCGACCAGCGGGAGCGAGACGGCCGCGGTACTCCGCGGTCAACCCAACATGGGTCGGGAAACGGAAATCGAACGTCGCCCTTTCTCGACGAAGGCCTTGGATTCGAGGACGAATGGCCGGCCAGGACCTCCGGACGCCCGACTGCCTGAAACCGCCCCCGCCGAGAAGGGCCCCCACCGCTGCCACTGCCAGATGAGAGGCGTCTCACCGGGTTGACCCCGTAAATTTCAGGGGCATATACTTGGAAGCCGGACCGTTGGGTCCGACAGTATGCGACGTCGGTTTCCGGTTTTCCTGCTACTTCTCATCCCGCTCCTTTGGCCGGGATCGGCGACCGCTGAGCCTCCCGCTCCTCCGATTTCCGGAGTGGTGAGCCACCTGCAGAAGCCGATCTCCGACGCGCTCGTCGTCTTCTACAACCTCGGCGATACGTCGATGACGCGCTCGCGCACGGCGTCGGACGGGACCTTCGTGGTTCCCTCGGCCCCGGTCGGCGTGTACGACCTGGTGGCCTACAAGCGAGGCTTCCTTCCCGCCCTGATCCGGATCTGGCATCCGTCATTGACGGGTGCGCTCTCCGCCGTGAGGATTCAGCTCCAGATCCGGGGTCCGGTCCCGTCCGGCGAGACGCCGCGGACTTCGAGCGTCTGGGAGCTTCGCGACCGCGTGCCGTCGGACGTCCTGCGCGAGATTTCGCTCGAAGAGGATGGTCCTTCTAACCTTCCCGCGATGGCGGGCGGCGACCACCTCCGGCTCGATCGCGCGATGGGCGGCGAGGTCCGATCCGTCGCCGGCATGTCGACTGAGACGTCCCTCTCCCGCACCGCCGTTGGCGTGCGCGGGGGACTCCCGAACGGTTGGAAGTACGACCTCCGCGGCGACTACGCGGCGTTGAGCGACGGCGCCGGGGTGATCGCGGACTCGTCGCGCGCGACCGGAAATTCGGCAGGCCTTTCCGTGGACCTCTCCGCCTCCGACGCCGATCACGTGCGCGTCGCGAGCCGCCGGCACACTCTGTCCTTCAGCGACGACCGCGCGGCGAGTCTGCAGACGCACGCGCTCAGCTGGAGCCGCGGCGAAGAGGAAGGCTACGTCGAATCCGTCGCGGCGCGTTACGTCGATGAAACGAATCTCTATCGCGCGACGTCCGCAGGCACCTCCTTCTTTCCTCTCGCTTCCCGCACCTGGGAAGTCAAGGGAAGGTACGCCCGGCCCGCGGGAGACTCGCCGGGCGCCTCCCTTTCGATGACATACCGCCACCGCGAAGGCACCATCGGTCCGTCCGGCGTCGGGACGGACGGCGCCCTGCTCCTCTCGGCGCCGGACGCGGACCTCGCGGCCGCCGCGTCGACGCGCGTTTTCTCGCGCGGCGAGCTCGAGGGCGGCGTCGTGGCGCGATACCTTTCGGGCGGGTACGGCGTCGCGCCGCGTATCGCGGCCCGATACAACGTTGGCGATCAGACCTATCTCTTCGTGCGCGGCCTGTACCGCGTCGCGGAATCGGCGGCGGTCACGACGAACGTGCTGCCGCTCGTCGCCTCGATCGAGGACTCGAGCGAGGCAACTTCCGCCAAGGCCTTCTCGGTCGGCATCGAGCGGCGCGCCGGTCCGGGCGCTACATTCCGACTCGAGGCCTCCAACCAGCGGATGAACGAGGCCGTGCGCGCGTTCTTCGAAGGCGACTTCCTCACGGACTTCGACAGTGTTTACCTCTTCGACGGGAACGTCCTCCGCCAGTATCAGGGCACGCTGACGCACCGGCTCACGGACACCGTCTCCGGCACGCTCGGCGTCCGCTATGGCACGATCGACGGGCAGATCGGCACGACCTCCGCGCGGCTCTTCGGGATCGACGAAAATCGAGGTCGCTTCTGGACGGCTCGCGCCGGCATCGAAATTCTCCCGACGCGGACCGGAATCGCGCTGCTCCTCCGCGGCGCACGCCAGCACCTCACGACTCCCGCGGGCGTTCACCTGAATCAGTCCGACAAGATCGCGATCTCGATCGCCCAGGACCTCTCTGTGATCGGCCTGACCCCGTTCGGGTCGGACTGCAAGCTCCTGATGGCGCTCGAATCCGCGCGAAGCACCGCTTCGAGCGACCGCGAAGATCCGCCCGTGAGCAACCGGCTGCTCGGCGGACTCGCGATCGCGTTTTAGGGTCGCCTCCTCCGTCGCCTCCGCTTCCGTCGCCTCCGCTCACTGCGGGACGCGCTCACGCGCCTGCCAGCGGCTCGCCTGCAGGCTCGACCGCTGGCCTCGTCCCTTCGGTCGCTGCGGCTCCCGCATCGAGAGGCTCCTCCCTCCCTCTGGTCGGGAGACTCCTCTCGCTGCGAGCTTAGCCACCATCCCGGCGGAGCGCAGCTCTGCCTCCTTCCGCTCCCTCTTCCCGGGCCCCGCGGAGAGGGCCTGGTGGAGGCCGGAACTCAGCTGGACGGACGACGGGAAGTAGCCGACGTGCTTTTCGTCTCCCGGGGGGGAAGGGGTCGGGGTGAGGCGGCTCGCGCAGTGGTTGGCGGGTCTCGCCTCTATCTGGCAATCGGAGGGCGGGCGGCGGCGATTGAGGACTTCTTCCTCGCCGAGAACGAGTTGCAGCGAGGCTGAACGTTTCGGGAAATTTTGGAGCGCATTCAAGGTTTTGGATTTCGAGAAGCGGGGTCGAAAACTCTAAAAGACGTAAGTGCTGAATTCACGGATGTTGTACGCTGATCGCCCCTCGGAGTCCATGGCATTCGGTTTGCTGAATTGGATGATTGTGACCCGCCCCCTGCCCCGAGCTCTCAGAGGCCTTCTCGGCGTCCTCGCGGTCGTCCTCGTGGCGGGGACTCTGGGCCTTTCGTTCCTGTCGTTCTCCCGGAAAGTGGAAAGCTTCACCCGCGCGGGATTCGAAGGTGGGACCGCCGGGGGCGCTCTCGTTCTGCGCTCCGTCGAAAAAGACAGCGCCGCGGCGCGAGCGGGACTGGTGGCCGGCGACCGTGTCATCACCGCGGACGGGCGCACGGCGGCCTCGATCCCCGAGCCCGACCGGGCGCTCGCGAGAAAGCCGTTCCCCCACCGCCTGTTGGTCGAGAGGCGCAGCGAGATCCGGGAAGTCCTTCTCGGCAGGGTGGCGGCCCGTCCGGACTGGACTTACGTCTTTCTCGCCTTCGTCGGCCTGCTCTATCTCACGATCGGGCTCTTCACCGCCGCGCGCGACCGGTCCGATGCCTCGCGCGTCTTCTGCGCGATCTGCCTTGCCTCTTTCGCCGTGTACGCGATCACGCCCGCGGGCCCGCGGGACGGCGCGTGGCGGGCGTTTCTCCTCGCGGAAGACGCATACCGGGCGGTCCTCCCAGCGCTTCTCCTGCACTTCTTCCTGATCTTCCCGAAGCCGATCGCGCGCCGGAACCTCATCCCCCTCCTGTACGTTCCGGGGGCCCTCTATCTCGTCCTCCAGGAAGGCCCGTTCTTCCTTCGCGTCTCCGATCCCTCGCTGCTCCTGGAGTGGGCGACCCGCTTCTGGCTCCTTTATTTTGCGGGTTGCGCGGCGGCGATCCTCCTGCGGGTCGGCGGCCTGCTCAGGAGCGCGCGCAGCGACGCGGTCGCGGAAAAGCAGATCCGCTGGATCGGTCTCGGCGTCACCGTCGGTCTCGCGCCCTTCCTGCTGCTGTACGTCCTCCCCCGCATCCTCGGCCTCTCATCGCCGCTCCTCGCCAACGCCGCGGTCATCCCGCTGGTCCTGATCCCGCTGGCGTTCGCGTACGCGATCCTGCGGTGGCGCCTCTGGGACGTCGAGATTTTCGTCCGCGAGGCGCTCGCGACGACCGCCGCCGTGGTGCTCGGGGGCATGGCATTCGTGCTGCTGAACGCGCTTCTCGACCGGACCCTCGAAGGCATGGCCGAAGCCGGCAAGAACGTCATCGCGTTCGGCTCCGGACTGGTCCTGGCGTCGCTTCTCGTTCCGATGAAGAAGCGGATCACGGGCGTCCTCGAACGCATCCAGTACCACGACACCTATCGCGCCCGACGCGCGCTGCTCGACGTCGCTCGCGACTTCTCGACGCCGCGCCCGCGCGAGGAGCTCGTCCGGGCAATCGTGCAGCGCGTCGAAGAAGGGATGCACGTGGTCCCCTGTGCGCTGTTCCTGCTGGAAGACAAGGGGCTCCCGCAGCCCGAGGCGCGCCTACTCCTCCAACACCTCCTCGCGTCCGACGTCTGGCGGCTGCGCTCTCCGGGCTTCGGCGAGGAGCCCGCTGAAGAGGCTACCCGCCTCCACGACGCCGGGTATCGGACGTTCCTCGCGATGCGATGCGCGGGTCAGCTCGTCGGCGCTCTCGGCGTCGGGCACAAGGACGGCCGTGTTCCCTTGTCCTCGGAGGACGAGGCGCTCCTGGTCGCCGTGATGGCGCAGGCGGGGCTCGCGTACGAGAACGCGCGGCTCTACGGCGCGCTCGCGGAGCGGCTCGAGGAGATCCGCACTCTGCAGCAGTACCAGGAAAGCGTCATCCGCTCCTCCTCGTCCGGCATCGTGGTCCTCGACGCCGAGGAGCGCGTGCACACCGCAAACCCGTCCTTCGCGGCTCTCGTCGGGAGGACCGAAGCGGAGCTGCACGGGCGCAAGTTCGAGGACGTGCTGCCGGGAGTCGATCTGCCGGAGTTCACCGACGCGGACAATACGGTCGAGGCGAGGTTCGAGAATGCCGCCGGCGAAGAGCGCGACGTGCGGGTTTCCGTTTCCGCGTTCCAGGGGGCGCCCGAGCGCAAGGTCGTCCTCGTGGACGACGTCACGGACCGCCTGCGCGCGGAACGCGCGCTTTCGGAGCGCGAACGGCTCGCCTCTCTCGGAGTGCTCGCCGCGGGCGTCGCCCACGAGGTCAACACTCCGATCGCGGGCCTGTCCTCGTACGCGCAGATGCTCCTGGCCGACACCGCGCCGGGTGATCCCCGCTACGCGATCCTGAAAAAAATGGAGCGGCAGACCTTCCGTGCCGCGCATCTCGTCAACAACCTCCTCGAGTTCGCACGCCCCCGCGCCGCGGCACGCGTACGCACCGACTTGAAGCGCATCCTCTCGAACGCCGCGGAGTCGGTGGAGACGACGCTTGGCACCCGGCGCCTCGCATTCGACGTCGACGGGTCGAACGGACCGGTCTGGGTCGAGGGGGATCCGCGCGAGCTCGAGCAGGTATTCGTGAATTTGTTCACGAACGCGCGCGACGCCTCGCCCGAGGATGGCGAAGTCTCCTGCGCGCTGCGCGAAGAGGTCGGGACGGTACGCGTGATGATCGGAGACCGCGGCGACGGCCCGCCTCCGGGCGACGGAGAAAAGCTCTTTCAGCCCTTTTACAGCACGAAGACTTCGGGCGGCACGGGTCTCGGGCTCGCCATCTCCCGGGAGATCGTGCGCCGACACGGCGGCGAGATCGGACTGTCCGCCCGATCCGGGGGAGGCGCGGAGGCGTGGGTCACGCTGCCGCTTTCCGCGCGGGTCTCATGACGCGATCCCTCCGCATCCTCGTGGTCGACGACGAGGAGGTGATTCGCGACGTGCTCGCGACCCTGCTCGAAAGGCAGGGTTGGCAGGTCACCACCGCGTCGAACGGCGCCCGCGCCCTCACCGCGTTCGAGGCGGAGCCGCACGACGTCGTCCTTCTCGACCTGATGCTCCCCGATCAATCCGGCCTCGACGTCCTCCGCGAGCTCCGGCGGCGCGACCCTGATGCGGTGGTCGTCATCGTGACCGCGTACTCCTCGATCGAGGGCGCGATCGACGCGATGCGGGAGGGGGCATTCCACTACATTCCGAAACCCTTTCAGAACGAGGAAGTCCTCCTGACCGTCGAGAAGGGCGCCGAGACGCGGCGGCTCACGGAAGAGAACCGGCGGCTGAAGGAGGAGCTCTCGCGGAAATTTGGACTCGGGCGAATCGTCGGAAAGTCCGAAGGGATGAAGAAGGTCTTCGAGCTCGTCCGGCTGGCCGGCCCGTCCAAGTCGACGATCCTGGTCGAAGGCGAGAGCGGCACCGGCAAGGAGCTCGTCGCCCGCGCGATCCATACGCACTCGCCGCGCTCGGGCGCCGCGTTCGTCACGGTCAACTCCGGATCCATGCCCACCGAGCTCCTCGAGTCGAACCTTTTCGGCCACGTCCGTGGAGCGTTCACCGGCGCGATCGCGAACAAGAAGGGGTTGTTCGAATCGGCGGACGGCGGATCGATATTCTTCGACGAGATCGGGACCGTCGGCCTCGAGACGCAGGCAAAGCTCCTCCGGGTGATCCAGGAGAAGGAGTTCATGCGGGTCGGGAGCGTCGAGACGCAGAAGGCCGACGTGCGGATCATCGCGGCCACGAACGTGGACCTGAAGAAGCTCGTCGCCGAAGGCAGGTTCCGCGACGATCTCTATTACCGGCTTTGCGTGATTTCGATTTCGATCCCGCCGCTCCGCGAGCGCCGGGAGGACATCCCGCTGCTCGCCGACCATTTCGTCCGGGTGTACGCCTCCGAGAACAACAAGTCGATCACCGGCCTCTCCGCCGACGCGCTCCGCGGACTTCTCGAGTATGACTGGCCGGGCAACGTGCGCGAGCTCGAGAACGCGATCGAGCGGGCGGTGGTCCTCTGCCCGGGCGGGAGGATCGAGCTGGATCTTCTGCCGGAGAGCGTGCTCTCGCCTGACCGCTCGGAGCTCCCCGTGAGGCTGCCCGAAAACGGAGCGACGTACAAAGACATGGTCGAGGAATACGAACGCCGGCTGGTCCGCACCGCATTGCGAAGGACGGGCGGAGTCCAGAAGCGCGCCGCCGAGCTGCTGCGGATGAAGCCCACGACCCTTCACGAGATCATCAAACGCCTGGAGATTCAGAGTCGCGAGGCTGTCGAGCGGTAGCACTGGCCGCCGCTCGGAGTGACGTGGGGAAGGATCGGTAAGGATAGAAAACGATCTGCCTACAAGCCAGCCCGCCCGTCCCGGTCCATCCGCTTCTTCATCCCCGCCACAGCGCCCCTCACCTCCGCCGCGGTCGGCTTCAACCCCCCCACCGTCGCGTCCCCCGTGCGATACCGCACGACGCCGTCGACGATGGTCGCGAACACGTTCTCGCGCCCCATCGCGAATACGATCGCGCCGTAGGGCTCCTCCGACCAGCCCTCCGGAAGCGCCCAACCGGCCTCCGGATCGAGCAGCACGACGTCGCAGAGAGCGCCCGGCGCGAGACCCGGCGCCGGCCCGAGACGCAGTGCCGCCGCGCCCTCGACGGTCGCCATGCGAAGCGCCGTAAACGCCGTCAGCGAAGATGGTGGCTTGCGGGTCCGCGGGAGAAACGTCGCGAGGCGCATCTCCGCGAACGGGTCGAGGCGGTCATTGCACGCCGCGCCGTCCGATCCCAGGGCGACCCGGACACCCGCAGCCTGGAGGTCCGAGACCGGGCACACGCCGGAGGAAAGCCGCATGTTCGACGAGGGGCAATGCACGACGGTCGAGCCGCGGCGCGCGAGCGTCGCCCATTCGTCAGGCTCGGCAAAAATCACGTGCGCCACGCAGGTCCGCGGGCCGAGGAGGCCGACGCGGTCGAGCCACTCGATATTGGAAAGGCCGGTCCGTCCGCGCACCAGGTCGATCTCGCCCCGGCTCTCGCTCGCGTGCGTGTGGAGGACGAGATCATGTGCGGCCGAGTACTCCGCGGCGGCGCGCAGGAGCTTCTCGGTGGAGGTGACTGCGAAGCGAGGCTGCACGGCCACACGGAGGCGGCCGCGATCGCGGCCGTGCCAGAGAGCGCGTAACCGTTCCGTCTCCGCCATTCCCTCCTCGGCGGTCGCGCGCAGCGTCGGAGGGGTCGTCTCCGGGTCGTCCATGAGGACGTTGCCGCCGGTGTAACGGATGCCGGAGCGCGCCGCGGCGCGGAAGAGCGCGTCGGAGTGGCGGATCGTGCCCATGTCGAGCACCGCGGTCACGCCCGACGCGAGGCACTCCGAGAGGCCGAGCCGCGCCGAGATGGAGAGGGACTCCGGATCGTGCGCCGCCTCCCCCGGCCAGACGTGGCTTCCGAGCCAGGACAGCAGATCGAGGCCCTCGGGGCCGTTGCGCAGCAGCGTCTGACAGAGATGCAGGTGCGCCTGGACGAAGCCGGGAAGCACCCACTTTCCCCGCGCCGGAATTCTCTCGACGGGCTCCCCCGGGACCGCGGCCAGCCGTTTCGCGTCGCTGCCGACGCCCCGGATCGTTCCGTTCTCGGCGTAGAGGTCGGTGTCGGGGCGGATGTCGGCCCTGTCGGTCAGCCCGAGGAGGGTCCCGCCTTCAACGAGAAGCCGGCTCACCGGTGACCCAGGAGCCCCGCCATGACCTTACAAATCCCGGCGCAGCATCAGGAGCGTGCGGTCGTCCGCGAAATGCTCGCCGGCCGCGTGCGCCTCGAGCGCCACCGCCAGCGCCGCATCCACCTCGAGCGGCCGCTTGCCCACCTGCGTCTTGACGAATTCCTTCAGCCGATCGAGACCGAATTCGTCGCCGGACGCATTCGCCGCCTCGGTCACGCCGTCGGTGTAGAGAAAGAGGATGTCGCCGGGGGCCAGGGTGATTTTGGATGAGCCGTAGGGCCGCCCGGGAAAGAGCGCCAGCGGAAGGCCATGCGAGGGAAGCTCCTCGACGGACCCGTCCGCACGGACGAACAGCCCCTGGTTGTGCCCGGCGTTGGTGTACTCGACCTCGCCCGTCGTGGGATCCAGAAGAGTCAGGAAGAACGTGATGAACCGATCGGAGCCGCTGCGGCGCCCGATCGCGGCCGAAAGGCGCTCCGTCATCTCTCCGACGGGAATACGTTCCTCCGCCCAGGCATGGAACGATGCCTGGAGAGACGCCATCAGGAGAGCGGGCCCGACTCCCTTGCCGCAGACGTCGGCGATCGCGCCGTAGACCTTTCCGTCGCCCCGGACTAAAAAGTCGAAGTAGTCCCCCGAGACCTGGCGCGAGGGGATGTTCGACCCGTGAAACGTGTACCCGGGGACCACGGGAGGACGATCGGGAAGCAGGCGCTGCTGGATCTCGTGCGCGAGAGCGAACTCGCGGTCCATCTGCTTTTTTTCCGCCGCCTCGCCCATGAGCCGCGCGTTCTGGATTTTCGCCGCCGCGACGTTCGCGAGCGACGTCAGAAGGCGCAGATCCGCTTCCTCGAACGACCGGTGGCCCAGCCGAACGTCGACGTAGATCAACCCGACGACCTCTCCGTCGTTTTCCAGCGGTGCGGCCAGAACGGACTTGATCCCCGACAGACGGATCGACTCGGACATCGAGACGCCGGTGGAGCTCGCGGTGTCCATCAGCAGGAGACCGTTCTTCTTCTCGACGACCGCGGCGACGAGAGTCTTCGACAGACGGATGTCCTCGGCGGAAATTCCCTCGGCGACGCGGACCACCGCCGGCAGGAGCTCGCTCGTGACGCTCGATCGCAGAAGGACGACCGCCCGGTCGGGCGCGAGCGTCTCGAACACCTTGTCCATCAGAAACTTCAGCAGCTCATCGACGGAGATGTCCCGGAGCAGCTCGATTGTCAGCTCGTTGACGACCCGGAGAGAGTCGATCAGCTTCGAAAGCTGCTCGGCCGGAAGCCGCGGGTCCGTCTGGGTGGGCTTGCGAAGCAGCTCCGCGGAGGCCTTCAGGATCGTGTTGTCCAGGGACGCGTCGCCCGCGAACTCGTCGATGCGGACGCGCGTCGTGGACTCGGACTCGACCTTCAGCGTGACTCCGCCGACGGTAATCCGGTCCCCGGACTTGAGCGGCAAGAGCACGGTGAGCTTGTCGCCGTTGACGAACGTGCCGTTGCGGGAGCCCATGTCCTCGATCGACACGCCTCCGTTGCCGTCGTGGAGGATCCGCGCGTGCTGCCGCGACAGCATCTTGTCGGGGATGGGCAGGTCGTTCATGGACGACCGGCCGATCGTCGTGACGGGCCGGTCGAGCAGAAACTTCTGCGCGGGCATCCCCGGGGCGGTCAAATAGAGGTAAAACACGGCGGACCTCCGCGGATTCTACTCCGAAGGCGCGGGACTGAACGACGCCCGCTCGCCGCGCAGGTCCTTTCCCTCGAAGAAGTTGCCGCAGAGGCGCCGGGGGCGGGGCCGAAGGGGACATCGAGACGGGCGTCCCCTCTTGCGGGAAGGCGCAAAGTAACCTAGAATGCGCGGTTCCTATGAAACAGAATCTGCATCCCGAATATCACGATGTCAACGTCCACTGCGCCTGCGGTGAAGTCTGGACGACCCGTTCGACGAAGAAAGAGCTCCGGCTCGAGATCTGCAGCAAATGCCACCCATTCTTCACGGGCAAGCAGAAGCTGATGGACTCCGCCGGCCGCGTGGAGCGCTTCCGCAAGCGGTACGAGAAAAAGCCCGCTTAGCAGGAGCCGGTCTCTTTGCGCTCCGTCTGGCATCCCTCTCCCTCCCACACCGCGCTCTACTAGCGGGACGAACTCCGTGTGCGCGCTGAAGGCGAGAGCCGACAGCGGAAAGACCCATGCTCGAAAAACTGGATGACATCCGCCGCCGTTACGAAGAGATCCGGGGACGCCTCGGCGACCCGGAGTTCGTGCAGGACCACAAGGCGGTCCGGGACGCGCAGCGCACTCTGTCGGAGTTCGAGCCGATCGTCGGCAAGATCGAGGAGCGGGCCCGCATCGCCCGCGAGCTCCAGGGGGCCCGCGAGCTGACCGACTCGCTTCCTCCCGGCGACGAGCTCTACCAGATGGCATCTTCGGAGCGCGGCGCGTTGAACGATGCGCTTGCCCGCGTCGAAGAGGAGCTGAAGGTGCTCCTGTTACCGAAGGACCCGAACGACTCCCGCAACGTTTTCGTCGAGATCCGAGCGGGGACGGGCGGGGAGGAAGCCGCCCTCTTCGCCGGGGAGCTCTTTCGGATGTACGAGCGATACGCCGAACGGCGCCGCTGGAAGGTCGAGATCGTCGATCGCGACGACACCGGCATCGGGGGATTGAAGGCGATCACCGCGCTGATCGAGGGCGCCGGCGCCTACTCCCGGTTGAAGTACGAGAGTGGCGTCCACCGCGTGCAGAGAGTCCCCGCGACCGAAGGGTCCGGCCGGATCCATACGTCGGCCGCCACCGTCGCCGTCCTGCCGGAAGCCGAAGACGTCGACATCCAGGTGCTGGACAAGGACATCCGGGTGGACCGCTTCTGCGCTTCGGGCCCCGGCGGGCAGGGTGTCAACACCACCTATTCCGCCGTCCGCCTGACGCACATCCCGACCGGCGTCGTCGTCCAGTGCCAGGACGAGCGCAGCCAGATCAAGAACAAGGCAAAGGCGCTCCGGGTGTTGAAAGCTCGGCTCCTCGAGATGGAGCGCGAGAAGCACGACGGGGCGATCGCCGCCGAGCGCAAGAAGATGGTCGGCTCGGGAGACCGCTCTGAAAAGGTGCGGACCTACAATTTCCCGCAGAGCCGGATCACCGACCACCGCATCGGGTTCACGACCCACCGGATGGCGGACGTGCTCGACGGGAACTTAGACGAGCTGATCGAGCCGCTCACCCAGCATTTTCAGGCGGAGAAGCTGAAGGCCGAGCTCGCGAAGGCATGAGCTACTGTCAGCCTCAGCGGTCAGCTCTCAACTTCAGCGGTCCCTCAAAGCTCCTGACTCTGAATTCTCAACTCGCGCCATGAACTTTCCAGTCTGAGATCTCCCCTCTCAAACTCGCCATGACCGTCGGCGAAGCCCTCCGCCGGGCGACCGATCTCGCTCACGAGGGCCGCTCGGAAGCGACCACCTGGGACGCCCGCATCCTGCTCGCCCACACGCTCGGCCATGCGAATCCGCTCGCGCTCCCCCCGGCAGCTCCGCTTCCCGACGCCCTCGCGGCGCGTTTCGAAGGCCTCTGGCGCCAGCGCCTCTCCGGAGTCCCCGTCCAGCACCTGGTCGGCGAGTGGGACTTCTTCGGCCGGCCGTTCCGCGTCGACTCCCGCGGGCTGATTCCCCGCCCGGAAACCGAGGTCCTCGTCCTGCAATCGATCGGAGCTGCGCCCGGCGCGCGGCGGATCCTCGACCTCGGCACCGGGAGCGGGATCGTGGCGATCACGCTTTTAAAGGAACTGCCGGGCGCGCGCGCTCTGGCGCTCGACGCATCCGTCCAGGCGCTCGCTCTCGCCCGCGAAAACGGGAAGCGTCTCGGCGTCTCCGCGCGGCTGTGGTTGGCGGGGTCCGACTGGCTGACGGCGATCGACTCGCCGCCGTTCGACATCGTCGTTTCGAATCCGCCATATCTCGCGCGTTCCGAGTCACGGGGGCTGTCGCGCACCGTCGCCGATCACGACCCGGAGCTCGCGCTCTATGGCGGCGACGACGGGCTCGAGAGCATCCGGCAGATCTTAGACGCCGTTCCGCCCGTCCTGCCGCCGGGCGCGCCGTTCCTCTTCGAGATCGGATTCGGGCAGGCGCGCGACGTCGAGCGCGAGACGCGCAGCCGCGCCGCCTGGCGCTTCGACGGAATCGCGGAAGACATGGCCGGGATCCCGCGCGTCGTGCGGCTGACTCGGACGTAGACGCGCGCCACCGAACCGCGGGCGGCAGGCCCGGAAAACCGCCCTTACAATCTCGGCACTCATGGATCGCTTCCAGGTCGAAGGTCCGACGCGCCTCGCCGGCGAGGTCGTCACGTCGGGAGCCAAGAACTCGGCGTTGCCCTGTCTCGCGGCGACTCTGCTGACGGGAGAGGCGGTCCGGCTCACGAACGTCCCGGACGTCCGCGACATCCGAACGATGCAGAAGCTCCTCCAGCACATCGGCGTCTTTCTGTCCTCTGAACGGGGAGCAGTGACGGTCGAGGCGCGGGAGATTGGATCCGCCGACGCGCCGTACGACCTGGTCAAGACGATGCGCGCCTCCGTGCTCGTGCTCGGGCCGCTGCTCGCACGAAGCGGATCCGTGCGGGTCTCTCTGCCCGGCGGGTGTGCCATCGGCGTCCGCCCGATCGACCTGCACCTGGACGCGTTCCGGCGGATGGGAGCCGAAGTCTCGCTGCAGCACGGCTACGTAGAGGCCCGGGCCGGCCGCCTCGTCGGCGCGGAGATCGTGTTCGAGACCGTAACGGTAACCGGCACGGAGAACGCGATGCTCGCGGCGACGCTCGCGCGCGGGACGACGCGGCTCGTCCACGCCGCTCGCGAGCCTGAGGTCGTCGATCTGGCCGAGCTTCTTCGCGCCATGGGGGCGCGAATCGACGGAGACGGCACCGACGTGATCACGATCGAGGGGGTCGAGAGGCTTCACGGGGCCGAGCACGACATCGTGCCGGACCGCGTCGAGGCGGGCACGTATGCAATCGCCGGTGCGCTGACGCGCGGGGACGTGACCGTCACGCGCTGCCGGCCCGGCGACTTGAAGGCGCTCACCACTCGTCTCTCGTCGAGCGGGGCAAGAGTGACCGCGGGGCCCGACTGGCTGCGCGTCCAGGGCGGCGACACACTCGAGCCGCAGGACCTCGCGACCGCCCCTCACCCGGGGTTCCCGACGGACCTGCAGGCGCAATGGATGGCACTCGCCACCCAGATGGCAGGCGTGTCCACCGTCACGGAGACCGTCTTCGAAAACCGTTTTCAGCACGTACCCGAGCTCGTCCGGATGGGCGCGCGGATCCGCCTCGAAAGCCGCTGGGCGATTGTCGAGGGCCCCACCCCTTTGACCGGCGCTTCGGTGATGGCGAGCGACCTCCGGGCCTCCGCGGCGCTGGTGCTCGCGGGCCTGATCGCGCACGGGGAGACGATCATCGACCGCGTGTACCACCTCGACCGGGGCTACGATCGCATGGAGGTCAAGCTCTCAAACCTCGGCGGCCGCGTCCACCGCTCCTCCCTCCCCACCGGCACCTTCCCGATCCTGGCCGTGAACGGCTAGGCCCGCCGGAAAGCCGGGAACCGGGAGCCGGGAATCGGGAATCGGGAATCGGGAATCGGGAATCGGGAATCGGGAATCGAGCGACCAGACGGTCGGAATGCCAGCGGATTCCCCGATCAATGAGATTCTCGACAGGCCGATTCCTCGATTTTCGCAGAGCTGATCCATCTGCTCGCCCCGAGAGGAGTCTCCCGACCGGAGGGAGGGAGGAGCCTCTCGGGGCGGGAGCCGAAGCGAACGCAGGGACGAGGTCAGCGGTCGAGCCGACAGGCGAGCCGCTGGCCGGCGCGTGAGCGCGTCCCGGAGAG
>JBDTRB010000086.1:0-16403 GCA_039931865.1 Acidobacteriota bacterium
GGGGAACTCGCCCGCCGTTTCCAGATCGTCACAAAGAACCGGTTGATCGGGGTCTCCGACAACGCTGACTCGGTCGAGTGGGATCGACAGTCCTTTCCCGCGTCCCTTTACGAACGCCTCTTTCCGGGTCCAGATCCGGAAAAATTCAGAGTTCCTGTTCTGACGAGGCACCTGACGAAGCGCGGACACCTCAGAGGGTGAAAAAAAACCAGCGGCGACCGTCTCCCAGTTGCCGATTCGGATCAACTCCGCGTCGACGCCGACGGGGAGCCGGGACGTGATTGCGAAGAGCGCAAGGTGTGAAGAGTGGGCCATGTTGAATGAGACGGAGCGCACAGCTTCCCCTTGCCGGAGAGAGGGCTTCCCTTCTCTTGCATAATCGAACTGCAGGGCACGGGCAGAGGCTTTCAAGTAAGACGCCAGCAGGACGCGAAGGATCGCGCGGGCCGTTATGAACCGCTCCCGATCCCTGTCGAAATAGAAGCGCGCCGCTCGGTTCCGCTCCTCCTCACTCAAGACAGCCCCGGCACGCTCGAGCTCCTCGCGATTGATCCGGAGGTCGGCTTTCCAAACGTGAACCTCGCCGTCTTGCAGAGAAGGACAAAGCGAGGATGAAGACCAGTCGTCCCGTGGCGAGCCTCGACCACCGCCGGTCATCGAATCGCGGCGGACAGCCGCTCCCCGAGCGGGGGCAAGAGACCCGATCGGCCCGGGGAGGCGATGATTCGCTGACGAGAGTCACGGAGGCCGGAGACTTGTCGCTGCACCGGACGGAACGAATGGGTGTTGCGCCGGCCAGAGGTCGACGGGATGGGATGCGGCGGGTCAGAAGGGCACAGAAAAACCTCTTTTCCTTGACAGCGCGGTCTGCCAGAGCCCAATATGAAGCAGCGAAGTGAAGTTCGCCCGCCGGGGGAGAAAGCGTCGGGCGGCATCGTTATGATTTTAAGACAGTTAAGGGGATGGGAATGAGAACTCTACGTTTACTCTCGGTTGGAATACCGGGTATTTTGCTCTGCGCTTCGACGGCCCTTGCACAGTCTGGCCGGAGTAAGGTGCAGATCGAGCGGGAAACGCCCGACAGGAACGCTGCACAGCGAGTTTCCAGCTTGAGAAGTGCTCCTCTCCAGGGCGGGACCTGCGCGGTCCCCGCCGTGATCGGCGCGCTTCCTTATGCCGATACGGGGGACACGACGGGATTGACGAACACAGTCAATGTCGTCGGGAACGGAACGACGGGTTGCGGGACAATCACGATTACAAACGGTCTCGTCGGCGGTCCGGAAACCGTGTATTCGTTCACAGTCGGAGTGGGGAACAATCTGACCTTCCTGCTGACCCCGACCAGTCTCGACCCGGTCAACTTTCCTTACGATCCCGCGATCTACGTCCTGGGAACCTGCGGCAACGGGGCTACCTGCAGCGCGGGCGCCGACTCGCAGGGCGACAATCTCCCTGAGACGCTGACGGTGTCGGGTCTCGCGCCGGGAACCTACTATTTTTACGTCGACTCCTTCTACACGGTGAACGTCAGACGGCAGGGTCCCTATACGCTCTCCGTCACCGGGACTCTGGGCGTGGTGAACACTCCGACTCCCACGACCACATCGACCCCCACGACGACCTCGACTCCGACGGCGACCTCGACTCAGACCTCGACCCCGACCGTGACCCGGACCAGTACCCCCACGCCCACGGGAACGCTCATTCCAACCTTTACACCGACGATCACACCAACGGCTACGACCACTCCGACCGTCACAACGACCTCGGCGCTCACGTCCACTCCGACCCTCACGAATACGCCCTCTCTGTCGACCCCGACACCCACTGTCACGGGCGGAGTCGGCCAGGGGGGTGCGCCGGCTCAGCCCATACCCACGCTGTCGGGATGGTCGCTCGGCTTTCTGGCTTTCAGCCTCGCGGCCGCAGCGCTCTATCTGGCCCGCCGTAACGTCTGAGGTTCGCATCGCGTGCCCGCCCCGGCCGTGAGGCTGCGGGCGGGCTTCGCGACTCGGGAGCGGCGGAGAAATGAGACCCGGGGGTTCAGCGCACGGTGGCCGATTTGCCGGCGTTGCGTCCGGACGCCGCCGATCGAATCAGCCGTGTGAGCTCGTCGGACAGTGCCCGAACGAAGTCCCCTGAGAGAAGATCGCGATGCTCCCGATGCTCTCCCGGGATTTCGCAGACCTCGAGCGCTCCCCCGACCAGATTTTTCCAGCCCAGGTTCCGGTCGCGAAAGAGGCCGGCGGTCTCGAAAATCACCATGTCGCCCGGATACACTCTTGGCTGGTAGCGCCTCTCCGATTCCTCGTGCTTCCAGAGAAAATAGAAGCGCCGGATCGGTCCGGGAAGGGGGCGCCCGCGCCGGCGGAACCACTCCCCGAGCCGGTACTGGGCCGCGACGGTCCGATTGGCCCACTGGTTCGCGATTTTGTGCCGCACGTATGCGAGACGGCGCCTGCCTGAAAGACTTAGAAACTTCCGCCACTGGGCGACGACTCTGGACCGGAGCGATCGGGGACTCGGGGCGGGTCTGGCCGCCGGGTCACTGGAGTAATCGTAGTGCGGAGCGGCTCCGTCCAGAGCGACCAGAAGCCCGAGAGTCTCCCCTGCGGACCGAAGCTGCTGCGCCATTTCGAAGGCCAGAATCGCTCCGAAACAGAATCCTGCCAGGAAGTAGGGACCCTTGCCTTGCAGCGTTCGGATTTCGCGAATGTAGTGGGCCGCCATTTCTTCGACGGTCTCCTGGGGAGGAGCACCCCCGTACAGACCCTGAGCCTGCAGGCCATAGACCGGTTGATCAGGTCCGAGGGTGCGTGCCAGCTCCTGGTAAAAGAGAATCGTGCCGGCCCCGGCGTGCAGACAGAAAAGCGGGGGCAATGAACCCTCGGTTTGAATCGGCACGAGCGACGTCCAGGACGGACCTGTCTCAGGTTCCCGATCGACCACGCGGAGAAGGGACCCCACGGTGGGTGCCCGTAGAAGGACGGCCGGGGAAACTCGTTTCCCGAACTTCTTTTCGATCTCGGTGGAAAGCCTGGCGGCTATCAGCGAATTGCCGCCCAGCCCAAAAAAATCATCGTCAAGTCCGATCGGCCGGATCTCAAACAAGTTCTCGAGGATCGACGCAAGGAGTCTCTCGCGAGCATTCGTCGGAACCCGATATTCCGCCTTAAGGCCGCGACCGGATCGGTCGGGCGCCGGGAGAGCCGCCCGGTCGATTTTCCCGTTCGGAGTGAGCGGTACCGCGTCGAGAAGCAGGAAGGCAGAAGGGACCATGTAGTTCGGCAGCGTTCCACGGACGAGCTCGCGGATCTCTCTCACGTTGACGACTTTATCGTTCCGAGCGACAAGATAGGCCACTATGGATCTCGAAGCCTGCGTCTCTCCGCGGACCACGACCACCGCCTGCTGCACCGACGGGTGATCGAGGAGAACCGCTTCGATCTCGCCGAGCTCGATCCGGTAGCCTCGAATCTTGACCTGTTCATCGAATCGACCGAGGAATTCGAGGTTCCCGTCGGCCCGGTAACGCACCCGGTCCCCGGTGCGATACATGCGCGCCCCCGGCCCCTCTCGAAAAGGATTCGTGAGAAATCGTTCGGCCGTCAGCTCGGGCTGATTGAGATAACCCCTCGCGACGCCGTCGCCTCCGATGAAGAGCTCACCTTCTTCGCCGATCGCGACCGGCTCGAGAAACTCATCGAGAACATAGAGCTGCGTGTTTGCGATAGGCCTTCCTATCGGAACGGAGCCGGCGAGATCATCCCCGGAAGGAACCCGGTAGACGCAACATCCCACTACGGTCTCTGTCGGTCCGTACTCGTTGACGATCACCGTCTCTGGGCTCGCGGCCCTCCAGGATCGAAGGCTTTCCGCAAGCAGATTTTCTCCGCCGACGACCAGAACCCGGGTGTTCACGCGAGCCACGGCGGGAAGCTGTTGGCTCAACAGCTCCAGGTGAGGGGGGGTGATCTTGACGAGGCTGAACAGGACCCCTTTTTGAAGAGAGGCGGACAGCGAGTTCACCCCTTCCCCCTCGGGTAGCAGGTGAACGCATTTGCCAGCCAGGAGTGGCGCAAGGATCGCCGTGACCGTCAGGTCAAAGGACAGGGAGGAATGAACGGGTGCTCCCTCGCCGGCATCCATCTCATACGCGCGAACCGCCCAGGTGAGGTAATTGACGAGGCCGCGATGGGGAATCAGCGCGCCCTTCGGGCGTCCGGTCGACCCGGACGTGTAGATGACGTAGGCGAGATTTTCCGCAGTTACACCACTGGCGGCATTCAGAGTCGTCCCCGGCGAGGCTTCGGGACTCCCGTCCGCAAAGAGAACCTGAAGGTCGTCGGCCGGAAGTCGATTTTCGAGGGTTCGGTGCGTCAGAAGAATGCGAGCGCCGGAGTCTGCGAGGATGAATTGAAGACGCGACAGGGGGTACGAAGGATCGAGCGGAACGTACGCGCCTCCGGCTTTCAGAATCCCGAGCAGCCCCACCAGCATCTCGATCGAACGCTCCATGTAGAGCGCGACCAGGATTTCAGGGCCCACGCGCAAGTCCCGAAGTCGAGCCGCCACGGCATTGGCGCGGCCGTTGAGCTGCTCATAGGTGACCGCTATGTTCTCGAAGATCGCGGCGATCGCGTCGGGAGAACGACCCGCCTGCTCTTCGAAGAGCTCGTGAAAGCAGGCATCGCGCGGGTATTCGGTGTCAGTCTCGTTCCAGTCGACGAGGACCCGCCTGCGATCTGAGTGCGGGAGCCGCCGGGAATTCCCTGAGGCAGGACCCCCCGTCTCCAGTTGTGAACCAGAGGTGCGTATCGTTGTCACGTGGTCGGGTCGGTAGCGAAAAGGATCAGAGCGTGCCGCCCGGTTCAAGGGCGGCATCGATGCTCTTGCGGGACTCGGTGTCCGGCTCACCCGCCGACTCTTTGGCGAGGCACTCGTCGAGGCAGCGGGTCAACTGGTCGGCCATGATCCCGACCCGGGGCTCGTGAACTATCGCGCCGTGGTAGCCGGGAACCTCATGAACCTCGACCCCCCCGCCGACGACTCGCGTCCAACCGAGCTCCCGGTCGTATCCATACCCGGCCGGCTGTTTTGTTGCGCGAAAAAGCGTCAGCTTGCCCGGATAAAATTGAGGAAAATAGCGGCGCTTGGCATTACCTATGGCGTCTTCCACCTGCCGCAGGGATTTGGGAAGACCGATCAGCTTCCGCATCTTCGCCCAGCGGCGGCGGTTGACCCGCAAAACGTTCCCGGCGAGGATGCCCGATTTCGTCTTGAGGTAAATCAGTTTTTCTCTGGGACCTTTGGCCACCAGGAAATTGCCCAGGTGCAGATCAACTCGTTCGATGAATTCCACGGCCTGAAACTTCATGGATCTCCTGGGCCTCTGATTCGGATAGTCGGGCCCCCAAGTGTCGAACACTGCCAGAATTCGTACAGCCTCGCTCTGCCGTAGCAGTTGTTGGGCCATCTCGAAGGCGATGACGCCTCCGTAGGAAGCGCCTCCGAGCGAATAGGGACCACGCGACTGGAATTCTTGAATTTCCCGGAGGTAGTCTGCGGCCATGGATTCGACGCTCTCTCCCCGAGGCTGCTTGCCGTCCAGACCCCTGGCCTGGAGGCCGTAAACGGGCTGGTCGGGTCCCAGATGACGCGTCAGGTCCATGTAGAAAATGACGTGCCCTCCTCCTGCGTGAATCAGATAAAGAGGGGGCTTCGATCCGCGCGGTTGAATCGGAACGAGCGAATTCCACGCCGGAGACGACGTCTCCTGCGAAAGTAGCGCGGCGAGCTGCTCGACCGTCGAGGCACGAAAGACCGTTGCCAGCGGCAGCTCCCGGCCGAACTCTCTTTTCAGTATCGCGAACAGGCGCACCGCCAGGAGAGAAAAGCCGCCGAGATCAAAAAAATTGTCCGTGATGCCCACGGGCCGCACGTTCAGCACTTCCTCCCAGATTCCGACGAGACGGGCTTCGATCTCATTTCTCGGCGGCGTGAACGTTTTGCCGGATTCCGAGTGCTCCGAGCCCGGCTCGGGAAGGGCCCTCCGGTCGAGCTTGCCCGTAGGCGTCATTGGAAAGGAGTCGACCAGCACGAAGGCGGAAGGAATCATGTAGTCGGGAAGCGAACGCCCGAGCCGTTGCCGGAGATCGGCGGTGCTCGGCCCCGGCTTTTGCTGGGGCACGATGTAAGCCACGAGCCGTTTCTGGGCACCTTCGCCGCGCGCGACGACGACCGCATCCGCGACTCCTGTCGCCCGCCGGAGGGCAGACTCGATCTCGCCCAGCTCGACTCGATAACCGCGGACTTTGATCTGTTCATCCATTCGGCCGAGGTATTCGATGGCTCCATCCGGAAGGTAACGAACGCGGTCGCCCGTTTTGTAGAGCCGGAGGGAACCGTTCCGGAACGGGTCCGGGACGAATTTCTCGGTCATGAGCGCAGGCCGGTTGAGATAACCCCGCGCAACGCTTTCGCCACCGATGTGCAACTCTCCGGGAATTCCGATCGCGACGGGCTCCAGGAACCGGTCGAGGACGTAGGCCTGAACGTTCGAGATCGGACGCCCGATCGAAATTTCGCGACCGTCGGTCACGGACGCGGCGTCGACCTCTACGAAAGTGACCGCGATCGTGGTTTCGGTGGGACCATAGCCGTTTAAGACCCGCGTGCCGGGAGGGGCCGACCGGAACCATTGCCTCGCCCGATCTGCCAGCGCTTTCTCTCCACCGATCACCACCAGACGCAACGACTCTGGAACGGCCGCGCCCCCCTCGCCAAGCCCTGCGGCGAGCTCGTGCCAGTATGCGGTCGGAAGGTCGAGAACAGTGATGCCCAGCGCGCCGCACTCTTTCAGAAAGACGGCTGGTGACTCGAGCATCAGGTCGCTGCGCAGAACGAGAGCCGCGCCCCGCGTGAGGGTCGAGTAGATCTCTTCCGCGGCGGTGTCGAAACTGATCGACGCGAACTGGAGCATTCGATCGCCCGGGCCAAGCTCGAATTTCTCGCCGGCGAAAATCGCGTAGTTCACGATGGACCGGTGCTGGATCTGCACTCCCTTTGGAATCCCGGTAGATCCGGAGGTGTAGATGACGTAGGCCAGGCTTTCGGGAGTCGAAAGGGGCTCCAACGGCGCGCCGTCCTCCCTCGAAATTGCCTTCGCATCCCCATCTACTCGAATAAGCCTGGCGGGACCCTGCGGCAACGAGCCGGACAGCCTCTCGTCGGTCAAAATCGTCGCGGCCCCGCAGTCCTCGATCATGAAGGCAAGCCGATCGGCGGGATAGGACGGATCGAGGGGAACGTAGGCGCCACCGGCCTTCAAGATCCCCAGCATGGCCACCACGACCTCGATCGATCGCTCCATGCACAGCCCGACGTGGGAGTCGCGGCCGACCCCGGCCCGACGAAGGTATCGAGCGAGCCGATTCGCCCGCTCGTCCAGATCCCGATAACTAATCCGCTCTCGGCCGGCGATGACCGCAACGGCGTCGGGAGTCCGCGCGGCCTGATCCTCGAGGATCTGGTGGAGGACCTTGTGCCGGGGAAACAGAGTGTCGGTCCGATTCCAATCCTCGGTGATTTGCCGGCGCTCGACGTCGCTCAAGAGCCGCACCCTCCAGACCCGTTCCTCGGCGTCGGCAGCTACCCCTTCGAGGAGGCTTCGGAAAAGTGCCGCCAGGCGGGCCACTGTCGCGCCCTCGAACAGATCCGTGTTGTAGGAGAAGGAACAGACGAGCTCGTCATCGCGTTCCGTCACATCCAGGCTCAGGTCGAAGTGCGAGACGGGCCGGCTGACGGGAAAACCTGCCAGCTCGAGGCCCGGAATCTCGCGTTTTTCACGAGACGCGTTCTGCATCGCGAACATGACCTGGAAAATCGGACTATGGCCGAGGCTTCTCTCCGGCTTCAGCTCCTCCACGAGCCTTTCGAAGGGAAGGTCCTGGTGAGCGTAGGCCGCCAGCGACACTTCTCTGACTCGTTGCAGGAGCTCTCTGAACGTCGGGTCGCCCGAAAGATCCGCGCGCAACACGAGTGTGTTGACGAAAAATCCAATGAGCTCTTCCGTCTCCTGGCGATTCCGGCCGGCGATGGGCGACCCGACGACGAGGTCCTCCTGTTGCGTCAGACGACCTAGAAAGGCTTGGAACGCCGCAAGCATCGTCATGAACAGGGTCGCGCCCTGGCTCCGGCTCAGAGCCTTGAGCTCGGAGGAGAGTGAGGGAGAGAGAACGATAGAGTGACGATCGCCCCGGGACGTCTGAAGACTCGGCCGCGGCCGGTCGGTCGGAAGCTCCAGGAAACCGGGAGCGCCCGCCAGTTGCCCCTTCCAGAAGGCAAGCTGCTCCTCGAGGACCTCGCCGGTCAGCCACTCTCGCTGCCATTCGCCGAAGTCACCGTACTGAATCGCAAGGGGAGGCAGCGAGGGAGTCTCGCCGAAGCGGAGGGAGGCGTAAAGCGCCGAGAGCTCTCGAAAGAACACTCCCATTGACCAGGCGTCGAACACGATGTGGTGAAACGTGAGCAGGAGGGCGTGCTCCCGCTCCGCGAGTCTCAAGAGCTGCAAACGAAAAAGCGGCCCGCTTTCGAGGTGAAAGGGCCGCGCGGATTCCTCCAATGCCCGGCGACCCGCTTCCGCCTGACGCTGCGATTCCGGAAGGTTGGTCAGGTCGATCAGAGGAACCGAGACCGAAAGCTCATCATGTACCACTTGAACCGGGCGTCCATCGGACAACTCGAAGGTCGTTCGCAGGACTTCATGCCGGCTCACGATTGCCTGAACGCTGGCCGTAATCGCCTTTACGTTGAGATCCCCTCGGAGCAGCACAGTTCCGAAGATGTTGTACAGCGCGGACTCGGGGTCGAGCTCCTGCAGGAACCAGAGCCGCTCCTGCGCGAAAGAGGCCGGAAAAACGATCGCGGTCTCCGGGGTACGGGTCGGTGAAACGGTCTCGGACGAAGAGGCTCGCACCATGGGCTCAGCTCTCCTCGGCGCCGGAGGTCTTCAGCCTCCGAGCCGACCGCGGGATGGAAACGACGGATTTCGGCGACCCGCTCGCTTTTACCGCCGTTTCACGGTCGATTTCGGCGGCCAGCGACGCAACGGTAGGATTCTCAAAAATCGCCCTCAGTGGCATCTCGATCTGAAAATGCTTTCGGACCCGAGACACGACGCTCGTGGCAAGCAGCGAATGCCCGCCGAGCGCGAAGAAATCGTCCGAGACCCCGACCCGATCGACTCGAAGAACCTCCTGCCACATCGTGGCAACGACTCTCTCCACGGGAGTTCCCGTGCGGAGCTCTTCGCTCCTTTCGCCTTTCGGCGCGGGCGGAGGAAGTGCCTTTCGGTCGATCTTGCCGTTCGGGGTGAGCGGAAAGGAATCGACCGGCACGACCTGCGACGGGAGCATGTAGTCCGGAAGCGAACGCTTGAGGAAGTCACGAAGCTCGGAAGCCTCGGGGACCGCGGCGCCGGACGGCCGCACGTACGCGACGAGCCTTTTGGCTCCCTCGTCCTCCCAGGCGACGACCACGCTCGCCATGACACCGGGGTGGCGCGACAGAGTCTCTTCTATCTCCCCAAGCTCAATTCTGTATCCCCTGACTTTGACCTGGTTGTCGAGACGCCCGAGAAACTGGATACGTCCGTCGGCGAGGAATCGAGCGCGATCACCCGTCCGGTACATTCGTGAGCCCGCACGAAACGGGTCGGGAAGGAACCGTTCGGCGGTGAGCTCCGGCCGATGCAGGTACCCGCGTGCCACGCCTTCGCCCGCGACATACAGGTCGCCGGAGACACCGATGGGAACCGGCTCCATGCGAGAGTCCAGGATGTAGGCGCGCTTGTTCGGCAGAGGCCGGCCGATGGTCGCGGGCCCGTCCGGCGAGCGAAGCGCCCAGGTCGAATACGTCGTGTCCTCCGACGGTCCGTAGAGGTCGAAGACTCGGTTGACGCCTCCGGAACCCAGGATTTCCTGCACGAGAGAAGTCAGGAGAGGTTCGCCGGCCAGGTTGACCGTGGACACCGACGGTGGCAATGCGTTCAACCGCACCAGCTGCGCGATCGCGGAGGGCACTGTATTCACCAGGCGGACTTCTGAGGCGGCTCGAAGGTCGGAGAGGTGCAGCGCATCCCGGGCGAGAATCACCGCCCCTCCGGCCGCCAGGGGCGCAAAGATCTCGAAAACAGAGAGGTCGAAGCAGATCGAGGTGGACGCGAGAACGCCACCCAACTCTCCCCGGACGTACGCCTCTCTGGCCCAGGAAAGAAGCGCGACCGCGCTGTGATGCTCGATCGCGACTCCCTTGGGCAGGCCCGTGGAACCCGATGTGTAAATCACGTAAGCGAGATTGGTCGCGGCCGCCCGTCCCTCGAGGTCCGACGCGGGTTCGCGTTCGATCTCTCCGCGCTCCGCGTCGAGCCGCACTCTCTCGAATGGCCCTTCCGGCAGGAGCGCGTCCAGACTGCTCTGCGTCACGACGACCGACACGCCGGCATCCCGCAGCGTGTGCTCGAGTCTGGCGGACGGGTACGCGGGGTCGAGGGGCACGTATGCGCCACCGGCCTTCAGAATACCGAGTAACGCGACGATCATCTCGGCGGACCGGTCCAGAAACACTCCGACGAGGGTCTCGGCGCCGACTCTCCGCTTCGAGAGATAGCTCGCGAGCCTGTTCGCCCTTGTGTTGAGCCCCGAATAGGTCAGACGCTCGTCTCCCGCCACGACCGCTACGGAGTCCGCGACCCGCCGAGCCTGCTCTTCGAACAGCCCATGAATCGTCGCCTCCCCCGGGAACTCCGCGTCAGTTCGATTCCAGTCTTCGAGGATCCGCCGTCTCTCCTCGACTGACATCATGCGCAGATCGAGGACGCGGGAGGTTGTCGTGGCGGCGGACATCTCTTCCAGAAGCATCCCCAGTTGCGCGATCATGCGCTCGAGCGTGGCGTCCTCGAATTTCGCGGGATCGCCCTGAAGCTTGAAGGAGAACCGCGTACCGGGCGCGGCCATGAGCGTCAGCGGGTAGTTCGTCCCCCCACCGATCGAGCGCACAGCTTCGACGGCAAGCGGGCCGGGGGCGGCGGACTTGACCTCCACTTCGCCTCCCACGTTCTCGAAGACCACAAGGCTCTCGAAGAGCGGCGTTCCGCGCGGAACCTCGCTCCATCCCTGAATGTCGAGGAGAGAGCTGTGCTCGAACTGACGAAGATCGAGAAGCAGCTGCTGCAACCGGGTCAGAGTGGCGATCAACTCCGATTCCCCTGGAACCGCGGCGCGGACCGGCAGGGAATTGATGAAGAGCCCGACCATCGACTCGACCCCCGGCAAATCCGGTGGCCTTCCCGCTACCGTGGCGCCGAACAGAACGTCCTCTTCCCCGCTGTACCGGCTCAGGAGAATCGCCCAGGCTCCCTGCAGAACGGTGTTGAGGGTGAGCCTGTTCCGGCGTGCGAAGCCTCGAATTCTTTCGCTCACTTCTTCCGTGAGTTTCAAGGTGGCTTCGCCGGACCGCTCGGTTCCGGGCGAGGAGTCCCCGTCCATATGAAGCGTGGTCGGAGTGCGAAACCCGGCCAGGGCGCGCCGCCAGAACCGTTCCCCCTGCCCCGGGTCCTGACGCTGGACCCACGCGATGTAGTCCCGGTAAGGAGGTACCGGCCCCCCGCGCGACAGGGAAGCGTCCCCACCCGTGTATGCCTCGATGACGTCTGTCAGAACTAGGAACCGGGACCAGCGGTCGAGGAGCAGATGCTGAAACGTCAGGAGACACTCGAAAACGTCGTCGGCGGTCTGACACACCGTCACCCGCAACAGAGGCGGCGACGCGAGATCAAAACCTCTCGCGCGGTCTTCGGAAACGAACTCCTCGAGACGTGTCCTGCTTTCTTCCGCCGGAAGCGCACGCCAGTCGTGAAATGCGACGGGAACCCTCGCTTCCGGATGAACGACCTGCACCGGTTTCTGCAGGCCTTCCCAGTGAAAGGAGGTCCTGAGAATTGCGTGGCGTGCGGCCACGGCCTGCCATGCTCGGTCGAACCTCTCAGGCTCGAGACTGCCCTTGAGAGTCGCCAGGGATTGCTCGACGTAGATGTTCGCCGCAGGGTCATAGAGCGTGTGAAAGAGGATTCCCTGCTGCATGGGAGAAAGCTCGTAGACGTCCTCGAACCGGGCGGCGTTCATCGGCCGCTCCCGGGCGACGTCTTGATCGAGGCAAGAAGCGTGTTCAGGTCGTCCTGATCGAGCCTGGCGTTTGGAAAGTCCGATGGTGAGTAACCGATGGAGGATCCTGACCGGGCGAGCGCGGTCAGCTCGCGAAGGGAATCACCGAAGCGGGCGGCGAGCGTCTCGATGGTCTCGCGCCGGTGGAGGTTTTCGCTGTAGACCCAGGAAGAACGAAGGCGGCCCCCAAGCACCCTGGCTTCGATGTAGAGAAGGTGAGGACGATGGGCGCGCGGGCTCCGGCTCGCGCCGATCGACGGAAGCACGCGCAGCTTCGATTCACGGTCCAGCAGCTGATCTGCCTGACCGAGATAGTTGAAACTCACTTCCGGTTCCGTCACGGAGATGGCAGCCGCGCTTTGCGCCGGCGCAAGGTACCTGAGCAGTCCATAACCGATTCCATGCCGCGGAATCGCGCGAAGCTGTTCCCTCACCGCCGCGAGGCGGTCGCCCGGACCAGCCTGGTCCGCGCTTTCCAGGCGCACGGGGAATCGGGCGGTGAACCAGCCCACCGTGCGCGACAGATTCAATTCCGGGATCACGTCTTCTCGCCCGTGGGCCTCCAGATCGATCAGGAGAGAGGGGCGACCCGTCCAGGACCGGAAGGCATCGAGTAACGCGCTCAGAAGCGCGTCGTTAATTCGAGTGCGAAAAGCCGCGGGCACTTCCTTGAGAAGCGCCCCGGTCTCCTCCTCCGAGAGCTCCGAGGTGACGCTGCGGGCCGAGCCAAAGGTGTTTTCTCCCCGGGCGTCCCGCTCCAGAGGGGGAGAAGGCCCTTCTGTCGTCGACAGCCAGAAGCTCCCCTCCTGCCGGAGAGCACCCGAGGCCGCGAGATCCACCAGCTTCCCGGCCCACTGGCGGTACGAGGTCGTCTTCGGTGGAAGGGACGGGACCTGATTGGTCGCCAGCTGTTCGTATGCCCGCTCGAAGTCCTCGATCAGAACTCTCCACGAGACGGTATCCACCGCGAGGTGATGCACCACCCAGAGAAGCCGAAAAGGCGCGTCCGGGCCGTCGTCGAAAGCCACCGCTCGCGAAAGCGGTCCGCGGGTCAGGTCGAGCCCCTCATGAGCCAGGCGGGCGGCCTCCTCGACGCGGACCTTCTTTTCAGCCTCCGACAGCCCGTGCAGGTGGACGACCGGAACCGCCGGACCGGCCGCCGGAGCCGCGTTCGTCTGTTGCCACCCAGCGGACGAGTCCCGCGCGAATCTGAGCCGGAGAGCGTCGTGGTGTGCTGCCACGACATCCATCGCCCGGGCAGCCGTGTCCGAATCGAGTGCTTCGCGGAACTCCAGAAAGACAGATTGATTGAAATGATGGGGATCTTCGAACTCCCGTTCGAAAAACCAGCGTTGAATCGGGGTCAGCGGAACGGAGCCGACGACGGCGCCCTGCTCCCCCGACTGATCTTCCCCGACCGTTCCCGCGACTCGCGCCAGCTCGGCGATCGTCTGGTGCTCGAAGAGTTGACGCGGCGAGAGGCGAAGTCCCACGCGTGCGGCCCTGGCAATGATCTGAATCGCGAGGATCGAATCCCCGCCGAGCTCGAAAAAATTGTCATGTATTCCGAAGCGGGGAATGCGCAGGACCTCGCTCCAGACCTTCGAGAGCGCCTTCTCTGCGTCGGTCTCGGGTAGCGCCATCGCGGAATCCGCATCTACGCCGGGCGGAGCCGGTCGAGGCAAAGCGCCGCGATCGATCTTCCCATTGGGGGTGAGTGGAAGCCGGGCCAGCTGCAGGAAGGCGGAAGGCACCATGAACTCCGGAAGCTTTTCGACGAGGAAGCTTCTGAGTTCCGCAGGGGCAAGGGTCTGCCCCGCCTGCGCCACCAGGTAGGCGACGAGCTTCTTGACGCCGGCACCGTAGTCGACGGGCAGCACCACCGCCTCCCGCACCGCCGCGTGCTGCCGCAGCGCGGCTTCGATTTCGCCCGGCTCGATCCGGAAGCCGTGCAGCTTGACTTGATCGTCCGTGCGGCCGAGCAGCTCGATGTTCCCGTCGGGGCGATACCTCGCGAGATCTCCCGTGCGGTAGAGCCGTTCCCGCACCGGTCCGACGCCGACTTGGATGAAGCGTTCGGCGGTCAGCTCCGGGCGCCCCAGATATCCGCGCGCCAGACCCGCCCCAGCAAGATGGAGCTCACCTGCGACGCCGATCGGAGCGGCGCGTTTCGCCGGATCCAGAATGTACGCACGGCAATTCGCAAGCGGCCGTCCGATCGAGATCGGATGACCCGCCGGCGGCGCTGTCACCGGAATCTCGAACGTGGTGGCACCAATCGTGGCCTCCGTCGGCCCGTAGTGGTTCACGACACGGCATTCCGGCGCGACTGTGCGGATCAGTTCGATCAGATCCCGGCTCGGCGCTTCGCCCCCCAGAACCAGGCAGCGCGCCGGAAGAATCTTCTCCGGGCGCGATCCCGAGAGAAGCGCCGCGAGGTGCGAGGGCACGATTTTCAGATAGTCGACCGGCTCTCTGTCGAAATCTTCCGCCAGGTGCTCGGGATCGGACGACGCCTCCTCGAGAACGACATGAAGGCGGCCGCCGAGGGCGAGCGAAGGGAACAGCGAAGTGTTGCCGAGATCGGCGGATAAGGTCGTGACGGTCGCGAACGAGGCTCGGGGAGCTGGAGCGAGCCTCTCGACGACCGCGTTGACGTAATTGGAGATCTGACGGTGCTCGACTGCGACACCCTTCGGCCGTCCTGTCGACCCGGACGTAAAAATGACGTAAGCGAGATGCTTCGGGCGAGCCGAGGGGTCCGGATCCAGGGAGCTCCCGGACTCATCATCGTCGAGAAGAAACGTTTGAACGAGACTGCTCCGGAACCTGCCCGCAAGACTGCCCCGCGTCAACAGGAACCTGACGGCAGTGTCGTCCAGCAGAAAGGACATCCGCTCCGAAGGTAGCGCCGGGTCGAGAGGAACGTATGCGCCCCCGGCTTTCCAGATTCCGAGCAGCCCGATTACCATCTCGGCAGATCTGTCGATGCAGAGTCCAACCAGTACGTCCGGCCCGACGCCGGCGGCTATGAGCCGGTGAGCGATTTTGTTCGCGCGGTCATTCAGTTCGGAATATGTCAGGCGGCGTTCACCGCAGACGAGCGCGATCTCGCCGGGAATCCTCTGTGCGACTTCCGAAAAACGCTGATACAGCGGACGGTCGTCAGTAAACGTTTTCTGGGTCTGGTTCCATTCGCTCCAGAGAAGCTGGCGCTCTTCCTGAGGCAGGATCTCGAGGTCTTCAGCGCGCGAGTCGGGATTTTCGAGCGCACTCTCGAGCGTTTGAAGGAACCGGGCGGCCAGAAGGCTCGCCTCTTCCCCGCGGAGAGCTCCGGCGTTGTAGTCCAGGTCGAGCGCGAGATTGTCGATGGTGCGCCAGCAAGTCAGGCGCGCCTGAAATCGCTCGCTGCGGACGCGGATTTCCTGGAAGCGCCAGCCCGGGGGGGGCTCTCCCGCTGAGCCATAGTGGAACGCCCAGAAGAAATCGGAGTCGTCGGAGCCGGCCGCCCCCGAAGTTTCCTGTTCAGGCGCGTAAAGGTCGGCCCATTTGTCCTGTTCCTGCACGTCCGCAGCGAGGCGGTCTAGCGCCTCTCGAAACGACATCCCCTCGAACGGGCGGGCGCGCATCGGCAGATATCTCCCGCATGGCCCGAGAGCGTTCTTCAGCTCCTCGAGACCTCGTCCGTCCGTCGAGCGACCGATCGTCAATGCGCCGTCGGGCGACAACCTCCGAAGCAGGATCTCCCAGCAGGTCAGAAGAAAAAGCGCCGGACTCGTGTTGAGGTGAGCGCAAACCCGGTCGAACCCTTCGAGCGTCGCTCCCGAAATCCCCGATCTGACTCGCGCGGGAACGAGGGAAGTAATCCCCTCGGCCGAGCACTCAAAAGGGAGGGATCGAACGCCTGCGACTCCTTCCTGGCTCGTCGCAAGCCGGCGCCAGTACTCGATTCCGGGTTTCGACTCGCTCTTCGAGGGCAGCTCATTCCACCATTCCGCGAGATCCGCATACTGAAGGACCTCCCCGGCGAGAGATCGACCCTCGTAAGCCGCGGCAAGCTCCGCGACCAGGCGCTCGAGGGTCAGCTCATCCGCGCAGAGCGCCGGAAAGTCCAGAGAGAGAGTCGGACTCTCCGACTCGAAGGACCCTAAAATGATCCGGGAGACGGGCCCTTCGGAG
>JBDTRB010000087.1:0-16184 GCA_039931865.1 Acidobacteriota bacterium
TCTAGCCGGTTCGGACCGATGCCTCTTCGATGCGACGGCGGGTCGATCCCGCCCAGAAGCCGAGCGCAGTCTGGACCGGGCCGTTCGCGAAGTAGATGAAGCCGTTCCAGCCGTTCGCGCGCGAGCCGAGCGCGAGTGTCATGGCGACCGACGCCGCGCCGACGGCGCCGGTCGCAATGGCGGAGACCACGCCGGCGCGCGTGTCGAAGGTCTCGATCTCGTTCAACTCGAGCTCGTGCCGGCGGCTGTACGCGTGGAGGTACAGGAGCGCGAACACGAGGAAAACGGCGACGTAGCCCGCGCCGAAGATCAGGAACAGTGTCGGGGCGTCGGCGGCGCGAACCATGGGTTCGATGACACCCCCCGGATGTCGGACGCTCGTGTCGTAGCCGAGCAGAGTGCTCACGAACATCGTGAACACGAACTTCAGCGGGTAGACGTAAAAGAGCACGACGAAGAGGAGGGCGCCGTTCAAGGCGACCACGACAGTGTCGTCGAGCCCGTACCTTCGCGAATACCGGTAGTGCTCGTACCAGATGGTGTAGAGGAGCGTGAAGCAGATCGCGAACGCGAAGAAGCCCCGCATCGCCGTCACGAGCTCGCCGAAGGTGTGCGGCACCTCCAGCGAAACGATCAGAAGGGTGACGGCGAATGCGAAGACCGCATCGGTGAAGCCTTCGAGTCTCGACACTTCCACGCCCCGCCAGCGGAACCCGTCGCGGGCGCCGGCGGACCGGCCTGCGAGAGCCTTTCGCGGCGAGTAGGGCATCTGGCCGTATTCTAGACGGCGACGTCGAGAGGAGCCGGCGTCAGCGGGTGGTCACGGGGGCGTGGCTCGTTTTTTCCTGCGTCGCCACCGTGGCGGCCCGCGCGGGCAAGGCTCCGGCGCCGTCCGGCCGGCCGCCCATTCAGCCAATAGCTTTCTCGTCGAGGAGTCCTACATCCAGAAACCAAAGGTCGCCTCGTCCCAGCGTTCGCTCCGGCTCCCGCACCGGGAGGCTCCTCCCTCCCTTCGGTCAGGAGACTCCTCCCGGTGCGAGCTCAGGCACAAGCCGGGGGGGAGGGGCACCTCGCTTGCTCTCCGTCTGCTCAGATTCCCCTCAGACTTCAGCTTCGTCCACGTAGCACCACCGCCAGTCCTCACCGGGCTCGAACGATCGGACGATCGGATGCTTCGTTGTTTTGAAGTGCTTCGTGGCGTGCCGGTTCGCAGAGGAGTCGCAGCAGCCGACGTGTCCGCACGACAGGCACAGCCGCAGGTGGACCCAGGCCGCGCCGATCTTCAGGCAGTCCTCGCAACCTTCCGCGCTCGGAGTCACTTCCCGGATTTCCTTCAGGTGAACGTCTTTCATGACAGCTCGTGCGGTTTGAAGGCGGCTGTGAAATCTCGGGCGAATTTGTCAAACGAGCCCGGCGGCTTTCCGCTGATCCGTTCGACGTCGGGCGAGACACTCGTCGCCTTGCCGGCGATGTAGTAATCAATCAAGTCGATGTACCCGTCCGCTGTCGCGCGCGGAATTCCTGCGCTGACGAGCGCCGTCCTGAAATCCGCCTCGGGAAGGTCGACGTAACGGATCGGCTTTCCTGCCGCGGCGGAGAGCTTCTCCGCGATGTCCGCGTTCGACAGGCTCTCTGGCCCCGACAGGGTGTAAGCCCGGCCCTCGTGCCCGGTCGCGGTCAGCACGCGCGCGGCGGCAGCCTCGACGTCGCGGGCGTCGACGACGCTGAAGAGCATGTCCTTGCCGCACGAATAGAACGCTCCCTCTTCGCGGATCGAGCGCGCCGATGTCAGGTAGTTCTGCATGAATCCGTTTGGACGCAAAAATGTCCAGGGAACCTCGGACGCCTCGATCTTCTTTTCGATCGGGCGGTGCGCACGGGCATACGCGAAGTCCTCGCGGTCCGCGCCTCAGACGGAAAGCTTGACGATGTGCCGGACCCCTGCCGCTCTCGCGGCATCGACGGCCGGTCCTTCCCGTTCCGTCCCGCCGGAGGTCAGCAGGAAGAGCTTCTCCACTCCGACCAGCGCGGGCCCGAACGTGTCGGGGTTGTCGAAGTCGAAAGCCGCCGACTGCATCCTCAGGTTGCCCGCATGCCGGACCGCTGCGCGAAACGGCACCTTCAGGGGCTCGAGCTCCTTGACCAGCGCGGAGCCTACATTTCCGGTGGCACCTGTCACGAGAATCATCGCGAGCTCCTTTGACGCGTGCGGAGCGCGTCATGGAAGGTTCCACGGCGATTCCGAACACTACATCCCACCGACACCGCGCGGGAAGCAACAGCGCGCGTGTTATACAGGCACCGTGGTGCGGCACGAAGGATCGGCGCCGTTTCGACCGGGCGCGATCGGGTCCGCGCGGAGCGGCGGCGCACTTCGAGGCTTCGACCTTTCATGAATCCCGTTCTCGCGGACTACGAACGCCAGTTCACGGCCGTCCGCGATCGGATCGGCCGGCTGGTCGCCGCACTCTCGGAGGAAGATCTTCAGTGGCATCCCGCTCCCGGGGAGTGGTCGATCGTCGAATGCCTGGAGCATCTGAACTCCGGTTGGATGGTCCTCCCGAAGCTCGACCGTAAGATCGCGGACGCGCGGGATCGCAACCTCATCGGGGAAGGGCCTTTCCGGCAGCCGTTTCTGGGGTGGCTCTATGTCCGTCTCGTGGAGCCGCCGGTGCGCTTCAAGATCAACGCGCCCCGCCAGTTCAGGCCGCGCCCCGAGCGCCCGTCGGAAGAGGTCGTGCCGCGGATCCTGCAGCTGCAGGAGGAGCTCGCGGAGCGGGTGCGGGCTTGCGACGGGCTCGACGTCGGCGCGGTGCGCATGAGGTCTCCAATCAGCCGCCGTTTCAAGATGACGCTCGGCCAGTGGTTCGCTTTTCTGGCGGCACACGAACGCCGGCACCTGTGGCAGGCGGAGAACGTCAAGAGAGGAAACCTGGCGGTCGAAAGTTGACCGCGCGGCGCGGGGTGCGGGGTCATTCTGTATGCTGGCCGCATGTTGCACAGGCGCCGGGAGCTTCTTGCCGCCCTCTGCCTCTCGGTCGCTTCGGCCTGCGCCCCGGCCGCCGCACCGCGCGGCCCCGCGGCGGGCCCCCCCGTCGAGAAAGGGTCGTTTCGGAAGCCGGATTTAGTCGAGGTCGTGCAACTCGACCGCACGGTGCGCCTCGATATCCGGTACGCGACCGCGAACAATTTCGCAAAGCGCCCCGTGTACCGGCAGGCGCGAGCGTTCCTGCAGCGGCCCGCGGCCGAAGCCATGGTGCGCGCTCATCGGGCTCTCGCGGCGCACGGCTACGGGATCGTGATCTTCGACGGCTACCGGCCGTGGTCGGTGACGAAGCTCTTCTGGGAGATCGTGACCCCCGAGGACCGCGCACGCGGTTTCGTCGCGAATCCGGCGAAGGGCTCGAAGCACAACCGCGGCTGCGCCGTCGATCTCTCCCTGTATGACCTCGCGACCGGCGCGGAGTCGGAGATGCCGAGCCGCTACGACGAATTCTCGGACCGCGCGGGTCCCGACTACGCGGGCGGGCCGCCCGAGCTGCGCGCGCGGCGGGACCTGCTGCGAAAGACGATGGAGGCCGAGGGATTCGAAGTCGATCCGGGCGAGTGGTGGCATTACAACTACCGGACGTGGCGCGAATATCCGATCCTGGACATTCCATTCGAATCGTTTCCGGCGGCCGCTCCGCGCGCCGCTGACGGGAGCCGATGGCGCGCCCCGTTCTGACACTGCCGGGCCTGCACGGCTCGGGTCCAAGCCACTGGCAGAGTCTCTGGGAACGCCGCCGCGAAGGCGTCACTCGCGTGAGACAGCGCGACTGGGCGCGCCCCGAGCGGGAATTCTGGGTCGCCTCGCTCGAAAGCGCGATCGCCGCGTGCGCGGAGCCGCCGGTTCTGGCGGCGCATTCTCTTGGCTGCATCACGGCCGTTTTTTGGGCGTTCTCCGGATCGAACGCCGCCATCTCCGGAGCGCTCCTCGTCTCCCCGACCGACACCGAGAGGGAGGATGCGCCCCCCGAGATCGCCGGGTTTCGCCCGATCCCGATGCATCGCCTTCCGTTCCCGAGCATCCTGGTGGTCTCGTCGACCGATCCGTATCTGTCCGTTGAGCGAAGCTTCGGGTTCGCACGTGCATGGGGGAGCCGCCGCGTCGAAATCGGTCCGGGAGGGCACATCAACGCGGCATCGGGCTTCGGCCCGTGGCCGCAGGGCGAAGCGCTTCTGGACGAGCTGCTCTAGTGGTCTAGCCGTCCAGCCGTCCAGCCGTCTAGCCGCGAGGGCCGCGACCCTTCCCCGGCGCGGAATTGTTCCCGGGCGGGTTCTTCGACACGCCGGTCTCCCCGCCGGAGGGCGGCTCGCGAGCGCCCCTTTGTCCCGGAAAGCCCTTGGGCCCGGGTTGCCGGTCCGCCTGCTCGACTTCTTCCGGTGTCGAGGCCCCCGCCGCGCCACCCGGCTTCTGTTTTTCCATGTCGAGACAGACTCGCAAGCTCCGGGCCACACGGAAGGAAGGCGGAAGGCTCCGCTCCCGCAGCGGATGAGGCTAAGATGCCCGGTTCCATGAGCACATTGGCGCCCGATGCCGGGACCATGCAGAGTCGCACGGAGAACCTCCACGAGGCGCTCTCCGAGCGGATCCTCGTGCTCGACGGCGCGACCGGCACGTGGATCCAGTCGCAGAACCTGACCGCGGAAGACTTCGGCGGGGACGAGCTCGAGGGTTGCAACGAGAACCTCGTACTGACCCGCCCCGACGTCGTGCGGGCCCTCCACGCGGCGTATTTCGAAGCGGGCGCCGACATCGTCGAGACCGATACGTTTGGCGCCACGCCGCTCGTGCTCGCGGAGTACGGACTCGAGGCGAAGGCGTTCGAGATCAACCGGCGTGCGGCCGAGATCGCCCGCGAAGTGGCGGCGGAGTTCTCGACGCCGGAGCGGACGCGCTTCGTGGCGGGGTCGATGGGTCCCACGACCCGCTCGGTGACGGTGACCGGAGGCGTCACGTTCGAGGAGCTCATCGGGCACTACCGCGTGCAGGCCGCGGGTCTTCTCGCGGGCGGCGCCGACGTGCTGCTCGTCGAGACCACGCAGGACACGCGCAACATGAAAGCCGCCTTCATAGGGATCCAGGAGGCGTTCTCGGAGATCGGGTGGAGCGTTCCGATCATGGCGTCCGTCACGATCGAGCCGATGGGGACGATGCTCGCCGGGCAGTCGGTCGACGCGCTCTACGCGTCCGTGATGAACGCTCCGCTGCTTTCCGTCGGATTGAACTGCGCCACGGGCCCCGAGTTCATGACCGACCACCTGCGCACGCTGTCGGGAATCGCGCAGAGCTACGTCTCCTGCTACCCCAACGCGGGTCTGCCGGACGTGGACGGGAACTACTCGGAGTCTCCGGAGCTTCTGGCGAGGCGCATGACCCGATTCATCGACGAACGCTGGGTCAATCTAATCGGAGGGTGTTGCGGGACCACACCCGAGCACATACGCCTCCTCGCGGAAGCGGCGCGCGGAAAGCGGCCTCGCCGCATTCCCCACGTCTCCAAGACGCTGGTGTCGGGGATCGAGTCGCTCGAGATCGACGTCGACAACCGGCCGGTTTTAGTTGGCGAGCGCACGAACGTCCTCGGCAGCCGCAAGTTCAAGCGCCTGATCGCCGAGGGCAAGTTCGAAGCGGCCGCGGAGATCGCGCGGGCACAGGTGAAGAACGGCGCGCAGGTGATCGACGTCTGCCTTCAGGACCCGGACCGCGACGAGGCGGCGGACGTGAACGCGTTTCTGGAGCGGGCGACGAAGATGGTCAAGGTCCCGCTGATGATCGACTCGACGGACGCGAAGGTCCTGGAGCTCGGACTGAAGTGGAGCCAGGGCAAGTCGATTCTGAACTCGATCAATCTCGAGGATGGCGAGGAGCGGTTCCGCTCGGTCGTGCCGATGGCGCAGAAGTACGGCGCCGCATTCGTCGTCGGGACGATCGACGAGGACCCGGAGCACGGGATGGGCGTGACCCGCGAGCGCAAGCTCGAGATCGCGCGGCGCAGCTTCACGCTTCTGACCGAAAAGTACGGCGTCTCGCCGACGGACATCTTCTTCGACCCGCTCGTCTTTCCGTGCGGAACGGGCGACGAGAAGTACGTCGGCAGCGCGGTCGAAACGATCGAGGGAATCCGTCTCATCAAGGCGGAGCTCCCCGAGACGAAGACGATCCTGGGGATCTCGAACGTCAGCTTCGGGCTGCCCGAAGCGGGGCGCGAGGTGCTGAATTCCGTGTTCCTCTACCACTGCGTCAAGGCGGGGCTCGACCTCGCGATCGTCAACAGCGAACGGATCATGCGCTATCCGTCGATCCCGGACGAGGAGAAGAAGCTCGCGGAGGACCTTCTCTTTTCGCGCGGCGAAGATCCGGTCGCGGCGTTCGCGGCGCACTTCAAGGCAAAGGGCGCGACCCCTCGCACCGCCGCGCGCGCCGGGACTCCCCTCGAGCGGCTGCCGCGTTACATCCTCGAAGGGTCGAAGGAAGGCCTCGTCGAGGATCTGGAAGCGGTCCGAACCGGAGGCATGTCGCCGCTCGACATCATCAACGGTCCGCTCATGGACGGCATGAGGGAGGTGGGCCGCCTCTTCAACGCGAACGAGCTGATCGTGGCGGAAGTGCTCCAGTCCGCCGAGTCGATGAAGGCGTCCGTCAACCATCTCGAGCAGTTCATGGAGAAGGCGACCGACTCCCGCAAGGGGAAGATCCTCCTCGCGACCGTGAAGGGGGACGTCCACGACATCGGGAAGAACCTGGTAGAGATCATCCTGTCGAACAACGGCTACGACGTCGTGAATCTCGGGATCAAGGTGCCGCCGGAGCGCCTCGTCGCCGCGTTCGAAGAGCACCGCCCCGACCTGATCGGCCTGTCGGGCCTGCTCGTCAAGAGCGCGCAGCAGATGGTTACGACGGCCCAGGACCTGACGGCGCGAGGCGTCACGGTGCCGGTGCTCGTCGGGGGCGCGGCCCTCTCTCAGAAGTTCACCGACCAGCGGATCGCGCCGGCTTACGGCGGGCTGGTCGTCTATGCCGTCGATGCGATGCGCGGGCTCGCCCTTGCCGACCGCATCCTGTCGGGAGATCAGGAACGGGAGGCGCTGGCCTCGGAGGCCAGAGCGCGCGTCGCGGCCGGCGTGGTAGTCGCGGAAGTGCCGGCGGAAAGCCCGCTGTCGGCACCCGCGGTGCGAAGCTCCGAGATCGAAATCGTCGACGCTCTGCCGGCGCCGGACCACGAGCTGCACCTACTTCCGGAGCTCGACCCCGGGAGGATCTTCGAGTTCGTGAACCCGCACATGCTGTACGCGAAACATCTCGGGCTGCGAGGCAGCTACCGTAAGTTGAAAGAGGCGGGCGACCCGCGTCTCGCCGAGCTCGAGAAGGTCATCTCCCGCGTGCGCCGCGAAGGGTGGATTCACGCGAAAGCGGTGTATCGGTTCTTCGACGCGGAGTCGGACGGCAGCTCGGTGCGTCTCTCTATTGACGGGCGCGAGGAAGCGCTGCTCCACTTTCCGAGGCAGGTCGCCGGGGAACGGCTCTCGCTCGCGGATTTCGTTCGACCCGCGTCGGCCGGAGGGCCTCCAGACAGCGTCGCGCTCCTCATCACGACCGCAGGGGAGGGGATCCGCCCCATCGCCGAGGACCTGAAAGCACGAGGCGAATACCTCCTCTGCCATTCGCTCCAGGCGCTCGCCGTCGAAACGGCCGAAGCGGCGGCCGAGTGGGTCCACCAGGAAATCCGGGCGCGCTGGGGATTTTCAGACGACCCGACGGTGACGATGACGGACCGCTTCCAGGCGCATTACCGCGGCAAGCGCTACAGCCCGGGATACCCCGCGTGGCCCGAGCTGAACGACCAGACCACCGTCTTCCGTCTCCTCCCGGGCGAGAAGATCGGCGTCGAGCTGACCGACGGCTCGATGATGGATCCCGAGGCCTCCGTCTCGGCTCTGGTCGTCCATCACCCCCAGGCGCGCTACTTCGGCGTCTGACGGGAGGCCGGAGCGCGCGCGCCGCCATAGACAGACGAGAGGCGTCGCGACGAACCGGGATCGGGACGGGACGATCGATCAGCCTGGCTCCCTGAAGAGCGCTGTTGACGATCTGACTCTGTTGTGGTTCGATAGGCGAATGATCGACGCGATTGACGCCTCCATACTGTCGATTCTTCAGGAAAACTGCCGGACCTCCAACGCAGAGATTGCCCGGCAGGTGGGCCTGGCGCCCTCCGCGGTCTTTGAACGGATCCGGAAGCTCGAGGAAAAATCGATCATCCGCGGCTACCGCGCCGAGATCGACCCGGCGGCCCTGGACCTCGGGCAGCTGGCTTTTATCTTCATCCGGTCGAGCGACCGGCCGGGCGGAGACCAGACCGCGGAGAAACTCGCCGCCATTCCGGAGATCCTCGAGCTGCATCACGTCGCGGGGGAGGACTGCTTCCTCGCGAAAGTGAGGGCGCGTGACGCCGAGGCCCTCGGGCGTCTGTTGCGCGAGCGGCTCGGGCGGATCGCCACGATCTCTTCGACGCGAACGACGATCGTCCTGGAGGTCGTGAAGGAGACGTCGGCCCTCCCGTTGACGTCGGAGCAGGAGCGCGCGGTCGCTGCGAGCCGTGGCTGACGCGGCGGCCGGCACGCGGACTCCTTCCGGCGTCTTCATGGCGCCCGCGCCGGCGCGCGCCCACCTCGTCGCGGGCTTTGCCGCCGTGTACATCCTCTGGGGATCGACGTACCTCGCGATCCGGTTCGCGGTCGAGTCGTTTCCTCCATTCGTCATGGCGGGGACACGGCACCTGACGGCGGGTCTCATTCTGTTCGCCTTTCTGCGGGCGCGCGGTGTGGCCCTCCCTGATCGACGCCACTGGAAGTCCGCCGCGATCATCGGCGGGCTCCTGCTGCTCGGCGGAAACGGTTTCGTCTCCTGGGCGGAACAACGCGTGCCCTCCGGCCTCGCGGCCCTCATCGTCGCGTCCGTACCGATCTGGATGGCGATCGTGCACGGAGTGATTCGCCGCCGCCGTCCTCCCGCTCCGGTCCTCGCGGGCCTCCTGGTCGGGCTCGCGGGGCTCGTGCTGCTGGTTCTTCCGGGACGATTCGGCGGCGGCGGCCACGTCGACCCGCTCGGCGCGGCCGCGCTCGTGTTCGCTGCGCTCTCGTGGGTGATCGGTTCGCTCTACTCGCGCCGCGCCGTACTGCCCGCCTCGACGCTTCTCGCGATCGCGATCGAGATGATCGCCGGCGGAACGATCCTGTGGATCTTCGGCCTCGCGTTCGGCGAGGGCGCCCGGATTCACCTGGCGGCCATCTCCACGCGGTCCGTGCTCGCGCTCGCGTACCTGATCGTCTTCGGGTCGCTGATCGGATTCTCGGCGTACATCTGGCTTCTCAAGGTCACGACTCCGGCGCGCGTCACGACGTACGGGTATGTCAACCCGGTCGTCGCGGTGCTTCTCGGATGGGCGTTCGCGGGGGAGGCCCTGACGGTTCGGATCGGCCTCGCGGCCCTGGCGATCGTCGGGGCGGTCGCGCTCATCGTCCGCTACGGCGGGGAGACGCCTCAGAAACCCGCGCTCGCGCCTCCTGCGGAGCGTGCCGTGGTTCGGGAAAAGGCCTCTTGAGCGGGCCGTCCAAAAGCGCTGCGCCGATCGGGCCCGACGCGGCCCCCCCTTCCCTCGCGCTGCTCCTCCCCCTGATCGACGAAGCGTACGACTCGAGCGCCTGGCACGGCCCGAACCTGCGTGGATCCGTGCGCCGGGTTTCCGCCCGCGAGGCCTCGTGGCGTCCGGGACGCGGCCGCCACAACATCCGCGAGCTCGTCGTCCACGCGGCGTACTGGAAATACGTCGTGCGCCGCCGTCTCACCGGCGGAAAGCGCGCAGCGTTCGCCCTCGAGGGAAGCAACTGGATCGAGCGGCCCGGCACCGAAGAGTCCTGGCGCGCCGATCTGTCCCTGCTGGATCGTGAGCATCGGCTGCTCCGCGAGGTCATCGTGGCCCTCCCGGAGTCGGTTTTTCACGGCCGGGCATCCACCGGACGCCAGTCCGCGCCCCGGCTTGTCCGCGGTATTGCCGCGCACGACCTCTACCATGCGGGCCAGATCCGGCTCGTCCGGGCGCTGGCGGCAAGCGCCGGAAAGGGAAGCTTATGAACCCGACCATCCTGAACCCGATCACGGGCGCGCCGATCGACCTCTCGCACCCGATCGAGTCGGGGATGACGACCTATCCCGGGCTGCCGGCGCCTCTCGTCGGCGAGCACCTCTCCCGCGCGGCCTCCGGCGTCCTTTATGCGCCCGGCACGACCTTTTCGATCGGCCGGATCGAAATGGTGGCAAACACGGGCACCTATCTCGATGCGCCGTTTCATCGCTTCGCCGAGGGCGACGACATCGCTGCGCTGTCGCTCCCGCGGGTCGCGGCGGTGGCGGGCGTGGTGGTCGACGCCCGCGGAAAAGGGCCGGCGCTCGGCCCGGAGGTGTTTGCGGACGTGGCGCTCGAAGACCGCGCGGTGCTCGTCTGGACCGGTTGGGACGCTCACTGGCGCACGCCCGAGTACGGCGCGGGGAACCACCCCTTTCTGACGCGCGACGCCGCGGAACGGCTCGTGTCCGGGAGCCCGTCGCTCGTCGGAATCGATTCCCTGAACATCGACGACGTTCGGGATCTCGCCCGGCCGGCGCACACACTGCTTCTCAAAGCCGGGATTCCGATCGTCGAGCACCTGACGAACCTGGAAAGCGTCAGGCCGGGCGCTTTCCGGTTCTTCGCCGTTCCCGCCCCCGTCCGGGGAATGGGCAGCTTCCCCGTTCGGGCCTTCGTACTCCCCGGCTGATCGGGCGTTCCGGCAGGAATTTCCTGCGGCGGCATCTTCTTTGCGCTGGCGGGGTGTCCATGGCTACTCTTCGTCTGCGGTCCCTGTTCTCGAGGAAGTGTCTGACGCTGCTGCTCATCGCCGTGGCAGGGGTGACGGGCCTCGTCGGCGCGGCCGGGCGCGCGTACGATGCGGCGAGCCCGTCCTCGACGCCGCACTCGTCTCCACCCTCGGCTCCGATTCGCGACCCTCAACTCTCGACCTCCGTCGGCGCGCCCGTCTCCACTCCCGCGATCGTGCTGGAGCCGTTGGCGAGCGGGTTGCCGGGTCTGACGTCGATCGTGTCGGCTGGGGGTGTGGATAGCCGGCTGTTTTTGACGGAGCAGCCGGGTCGGGTGGTGATCTGGAACGGGACGTCGGTGCAGTCGACGCCGTTTTTAGACGTGAGCGGCCTGGTGTCGTGCTGCGGAGAGCAGGGGCTCTTGTCGATGGCGTTTCACCCGCAGTACGCGACGAACGGGTTGTTTTTCGTGAACTACACGAACACGGCAGGGAACACGGTGATTGCGCGGTACCGGGTGTCGGGGAACCCGGAGGTGGCGGACGCGGCGAGTGGAGTGATTCTTCTGACGATTGCGCAGCCGTTTTCCAATCACAACGGAGGGGAGCTTCAGTTTGGCCCGGACGGGTATCTGTACATCGGGATGGGGGACGGGGGATCGGCGAACGATCCGATGTGCAACGCGCAGAAGGACGAGGTTCTGCTGGGGAAGCTGTTGAGGATCGACGTGAACGTGAGCGCGGCGCCGTATTACACGGTGCCGTTGGACAATCCGTTTCGGCCGGGAGGGGTTGTCAACGAGGTGTGGTCGAAGGGATTGCGCAATCCGTGGCGGTTTTCGTTTGACCGTGCGACGGGGGATTTGTGGATCGCGGACGTGGGACAGGGGGCGAGGGAAGAGGTGGATTTTGCTTCGCGTGCGAGCGGGGGCGGAGGAGGCCAGAACTACGGTTGGAAGGTGATGGAGGGGACGATCTGCGGAGGAGGAGGGATGAGCGGGTGTTCGACGTCGCCGGCGCCGCCGGCGTGCGGGTCGTCGGCGTACACGGCGCCGGTGTACGAGTATGACCACAGCGCGGGAGACTGTTCGATCACGGGCGGGTACGTGTACCGGGGGAGCGCGATGCCGTCGTTTGCGGGTCAGTACTTCTACGGGGACTACTGCTCAGGCAGGATCTGGGCGAACGGACGACTCCTGACTCCCCGCGCCGCCAACCTGACCACCTTCGGCCAGGATGCCTCCGGAGAGCTCTACCTCGCCACGAGCAACGGCAGCTTCTTCCGGCTCGCTCAGCTCGGGCTCAAGGGCGACTTCGACTCCAACGGCCGGACGGACGTCCTCTGGCGTAACACGGCCACGGGTGAGAACACCGTCTGGCTCGTCAATCCGTTGGGCGGTGTGGTTCCGAGCGCCCTGCCTCCCGTCTTCGACGCGAACTGGCGCATCGGCGCCGAGGCGGACTTCGACTCGGATTTCAACACCGACATTCTCTGGCGCAATGTCGTCACCGGCGAGAACGTGATCTGGCGGATGAGCGGAACGACGGTGAGGCAGCAGGTCGCCCTGCCACCCGTCTTCGATCTGAACTGGCAGATCCGGGCGGCCGCGGATTTCGATGGCGACGGAAGCCCCGACATCCTTTGGCGGAACACCTCGACAGGCTCGGACGTGATCTGGTTCATGGCGGGGACCTCGGTCGCCTCGGTGGTCGGGATCGCGCCTGTCCCCGACTTGAACTGGGACATCGGCGCGGCGGCCGATTTTGACGGCGACGGGAAGCCCGACATCCTGTGGCGCAACGCCTCGAATGGGCAGAACACGATCTGGCGCATGAACGGAGCGTCCGTCGCGGCCCTGATCCCGCTGCCGCCGGTCTCCGATCCCGCCTGGCAGATCGCGGGCGCCGGAGACTTCACCGGCGACGGACAGACGGACATCCTCTGGCGCAACACGGCGACGGGGGCGGACACCGTCTGGCAGATGAACCGGACCGTTCCCCTTCGCGCCTATGCCCTTCCCGCGGTCTCCGACCTGAACTGGATAATCACGGGGCCACGATGACCCCGCGCATCGCGATGCTCGTCCTTTCGCGCGTCGCTTCTCCTTCCGCGTTCGCGTCCCGGTGAGCGGCCGGCTTCCTGGGCCCCCGCCAACCGGCCGGCGGCTCCCGCGTCTTGCCCCTGCCCTCGCCGTTCTCGCCGCGGGAGCTGTCCTCGCGTGGGCCCGGGGGACGGCGGACTCCCGCCCGACATCTCCGGCGCAGGAGGCTGTGTTGTCCGGGGATGTGGTGCTGGAGCCGTTGGCGAGCGGGTTGCCGGGTCTGACGTCGATCGTGTCGGCTGGGGGTGTGGATAGCCGGCTGTTTTTGACGGAGCAGCCGGGTCGGGTGGTGATCTGGAACGGGACGTCGGTGCAGTCGACGCCGTTTTTAGACGTGAGCGGCCTGGTGTCGTGCTGCGGAGAGCAGGGGCTCTTGTCGATGGCGTTTCACCCGCAGTACGCGACGAACGGGTTGTTTTTCGTGAACTACACGAACACGGCAGGGAACACGGTGATTGCGCGGTACCGGGTGTCGGGGAACCCGGAGGTGGCGGACGCGGCGAGTGGAGTGATTCTTCTGACGATTGCGCAGCCGTTTTCCAATCACAACGGAGGGGAGCTTCAGTTTGGCCCGGACGGGTATCTGTACATCGGGATGGGGGACGGGGGATCGGCGAACGATCCGATGTGCAACGCGCAGAAGGACGAGGTTCTGCTGGGGAAGCTGTTGAGGATCGACGTGAACGTGAGCGCGGCGCCGTATTACACGGTGCCGTTGGACAATCCGTTTCGGCCGGGAGGGGTTGTCAACGAGGTGTGGTCGAAGGGATTGCGCAATCCGTGGCGGTTTTCGTTTGACCGTGCGACGGGGGATTTGTGGATCGCGGACGTGGGACAGGGGGCGAGGGAAGAGGTGGATTTTGCTTCGCGTGCGAGCGGGGGCGGAGGAGGCCAGAACTACGGTTGGAAGGTGATGGAGGGGACGATCTGCGGAGGAGGAGGGATGAGCGGGTGTTCGACGTCGCCGGCGCCGCCGGCGTGCGGGTCGTCGGCGTACACGGCGCCGGTGTACGAGTATGACCACAGCGCGGGAGACTGTTCGATCACGGGCGGGTACGTGTACCGGGGGAGCGCGATGCCGTCGTTTGCGGGTCAGTACTTCTACGGGGACTACTGCTCAGGCAGGATCTGGGCGAACGGACGACTCCTGACTCCCCGCGCCGCCAACCTGACCACCTTCGGCCAGGATGCCTCCGGAGAGCTCTACCTCGCCACGAGCAACGGCAGCTTCTTCCGGCTCGCTCAGGTGGGAGTTCCTCCGACTCCGACGGCGACGGCGACCGCCACACAGACGCCGGCTCGCCCGACGCCGACCCCGACTCCCGCCTTGACGCCCACGGAAATCCCGGTACGGGCTCTCGTTCCGGCTCCCGTCCGCCGCCCGTCGCCCCGCGCGCTCACTCGGGCGTGATCGCCTAGAAATCCGACGCCGCGAGAGGCAGGTCCGCGCGGGCCCACGCCTTCTCGAATCGCCGTCGCGCCTCCGCGGCATGTTTCGACTTGCGCTGCGCTTCGAGGCTGCGCGCGAGGCCGAAGAGCGACCAGCCGTTCTCGGGGTTCTTTCGCAGGTCATTCCGGTACACGCGCTCCGCCCCGGCGGCGTCGCCGCCGGAGAGGAGAAGCGCCCCGAGGGCCTGGCGGACGGGGGAGTGCCAGTCGGGCGGCTCGGAGTAGCTCAAGGCATCCTCGGCTCGGACGGCGGCGTTCAGGTCGCCAATCGCGTCGGCTTTCCGGTTCTGCGCCGCCGCGATCCGCGCGGAGAGACAGAGGCGCGCGATTCCGAGGAGCGCGCTCGCGGAGTTCAGGCTTTCGCGGGCGTCCTTCGGGAGGCCGGCCGCCAGACTCTCGAGCTCCCGGCCTTCGGCGGCGGCTTCTTCCAGGCGATTCGTCGCGGCGAATGCGATGCCACGGGCGTAATGCCGCATCGCCCCGGCGAACGGGAAGTCGGGAGGCGGCGCGGGCTCCTCGAGGGCGGCCGCCCACCGGCCGAAGCGGACCTGGGTCAGGACCGGATACGTGAGCAGGATGTCGAAACCGGGCATCGCCCGGAGCATCTCGACGGGAACGGCCGCGACGGTGTCGCGCGCCGCCTGGAGCGATTCCGCGCTTCGCCCTTCCATCATCGCCGCCGCCCACAGGAACTGGTGATTGTGAGCGATGTACATCTGGTAGATCTCGCGTCGCCCCGCCGCCTCGGAGTATCGGGCGTCCGACGCGATCGCGCGGCGATTGGCGGCGGCCGCGTCCTCGTATCGCCCCGTTCGCATGTAGATGTGAGCGGGCATGTGCACGATGTGTCCGGCGCCGGGCATCATCGATTCGAGACGCCGCGCGGACGCGAGCGCCCGGTCCGGCCGGGGCGAGGCCTCGATCGCGTGGACGTAATAGTGATTCGCGCCCGGATGATTCGGGTCCTTCGCCAGGACCTTTTCGAGCTGTCGAAGTATCTCGGGCGTGCCCGGCTGCGGGGCGCCGGCGTTGGTCCACAGGTCCCACGGCCGCAGGTCCATCAGGGACTCGGCGTACAGCGTCGCGACGTCCGGATCGTCCGGAAAACGCCCCGCCACGATCCGCATCGCGCGCGCGTAGGCGGCGTCCAGCGCCTTCTGGTCCTTTGGGTCCGCCGGAGGCGTCTTCGCGTATCGCTTCGCCAGAGCCTGGATCAACGCGCGCTCGACCGGGGCCGCCGATGGCGCGAGATCGAGCGCCCGCTGCTCGGCCGCGTACGCCGCGGCGGCCCTCTCGGGAATCGCGGGGAGGTTGATGTTCGGACCCTGCACGAGCGCCATGCCCCAGAAGCAGATCCCGCATCCCGCGTCGAGCGAAGCCGCGTGCTCGAAGGCGCGGTGCGCCTCCTCGTGATTGAAGGCGTAGACGAGGCGCAGGCCCTGATCGAAATAGACCTGCGCGTCCCGGGATCGCGTCGAGATCGGCCGGTGGTAGTCGCCGAGATTCGAGAAGAGAGGCGGTGGTTTCCGCAGGTTTTCAGGCGAGGGAACCGGCGTCTGGCCCGACACGACCAGGGCTGGGAAAAGCAACGTCAGGAGAAAGCCCCGAATTTTCATGACAAGCATGCCTCGAATTCTAGAACCGATGGGCCGTCTTGCCCCCTCTCCTCCCATGCAACCCTGGGCTTGCTGGGCTTGCTGGGCTTGCTGGGCTTGCTGGGCTTGCTGGGCTTGC
>JBDTRB010000088.1:0-16154 GCA_039931865.1 Acidobacteriota bacterium
GCTCAAAGCCCTTTCGGCGCTCTTCCGAAACGGGTGCCCCGGCAGCCCGGCCAGATGCCGTTGTTCAAGAGCCGTTTCGCAGAGTCTTTCGCGGGGGACTTCGATCCCTCGACCGGGGCGGACGGATCAGAAAGAGGGGTCCCCGCTCGGGATCGTACGCACGTTGAAAAGACATGCGCCCGCGACGGCGCCCCCCACGCACCCGAACATCACCGTCTTCGAAGTGCCGGTGTTGTTGATGTTCATCGGGCCGTTCTGCTGCCACGCCAGGTGGGCGATGATCGGAGGGCCCGACTCGACCGTGAATTGTCCGACGTGCGTGATCGCGGATTGACCGGTGCCGCCGTTCAGGTCGGCGAACGTGCAGGTGCTGCAATTGATGTAAGCGTTGATGCTCCCGAACCGCGCGGACATCGTGTTGATGACGGGTGCCCAACCAACCAGGGCGAGGGTTACGTTGGCGCCGAGGGTCATGGCGACGGAGGTGTTTGTGTTCACCACGACTTCACCGGTGCCCGTGGCGGCGAGCGCGGCCGGCGCCGCCAGAACGAAAATTAGTGCGATGCTCCTGAGCGTGAGTTTGCGCATTCGCCGTCTCCTTCGAAAGTCCTGCCGTTGAACGTACCGTCAGAAGCCGCGCGAAACCGTTGTGGTTGAGCCCTATTGTGGCACGCCGGGGATCAGAGCGGCTATCGGAACGACCGCTCGACGCTTTGCCTGAGCGGATGACCGGCGTCCAAGAGGTCGTCGTAGGCGGCGGGCGGGCGTATCGGCACCTGCGGGGATCCAGGCGGTGAAGGCGTATCAGGGAAAGCTCGTCAACAACTCGAGCCTGCCCGGCAACGTCATATCGTTCCCGTCTCCTGTCGGCGGACCAGTCGATGCGTTGAGACCTTCGAGTCGGAAAGACGAGGCGGCGGAATTCGCCGCCCCGTCGAGATCAGAAAAGAGGGTCGGTCGAAGGCGTGGTTCGGATGTTGAAGAGGCAGGCTCCGGTGACATTCCCGCCCTGGCACCCCCACGCGATGCTTCCGTTTGTACCGGCGTTGTTCAGGTGCATGGGAGCATTGCTCTGGAACGCGGGGTAAAGGATGATCGGGGGGCCGGCCTGAGCGGTGAACTGGCCGACGTAGGCGTTCGGCGACTGAGTGAGCCCGATTTGCGCGAAGAAGCAGAGGCCGCAGTTTACGAACGCGGCGATGTTCCCGAACGAGGCACTCATGCTGTTGACGACAGGTACCCATCCGACGACGGTCACCACTGTATTGGCGGCGATGGCCCCGACCACCGTGGTTCCCGTGTTGATCTGAAGCGAGCCGTTCCCCGAAACAGCATATGCGTTCGCGCTCGGCAGAAGCAGGGCAAGAAACACCGCGCCGTAAGTAGTTTTACTCATCGTCCCTCCGGCTGAAGGTTTTCGACACTCGGGGCGTTTTCGCGAGAAGCTGAGATTGCTTCCCATTCTGACCCGCGGCCCGCGAGAGGGTCCCGCCTCTCAGGGAATTCGCGCGAGCGCGGCCTCGGCTCTTCGACGGAAGGGGTGATCCGCCGCGAGCAGATGGTCGTACGCGGCAGGAGGCGTCGAAGCCCCTCCCCGCAGGACCCGAAGCAGGTCGAAGAGCTCCGGCGAACCGAAGACCTGGAGAGAGCGACGCGCCCGCGCGGCGAGGTCGGCCTTGTCGAGAGCGCGACTCTCGGTCCCGCGCATCACGCGGTCCGCGTGGCGGCCGAGCACCCAGAGAATCTCGAACCGCATCGCGTCGCGGCCACCGGTCGCGTCGACTCCCTCCTTGATTGTGTTGGCCGGATGGACCCGGTAGTCGACGAGGGCCTCAGGGACTACGTCGAAAGAGCCGCGCGTCGCGCAGCCCAGAAAAAAATCCCAATCGTGCGCGTAGCGCAGCGGCAGAAATCGAAGGGCGTCAGCTCCCTCGACGAGGATGCGCCGGAAGGCGAAGTTCGACGTCGTCGCGATGTAGTTCGCTTCGAGGAGAGCGAGGACCGGGTCTCCCCTTTCCGTGAGGCCTCCCGGAGCGAGCGGCCAGGGTGGCATGTTCCGGAAGGCCTCCTTCACGCCGAGGACCGCGCCGGCGGGATCGATGATCCGCATCCAGGAGCACAGCGCCGAGAGATTGGGGTCCGCGTCGAAGCGCCGCACGAATTCGCGGATCCGCCTCGGAGCGAAGGCGTCGTCCGAGTTCAGGATGAAGAGGAGGTCGCCGCGCGACAGCGAGAGGGCCCGGTTCAGCGCTGCATGGGCCCCTTGATTCTCCTGGCGGAACACGCGCAGCCGGGCGTCGGACTCGAGCCTCGAGAGCCTCGCTAGGGAGTCGTCCGACGACCCGTCGTCCACGAGCACGATTTCCAGGTCCTCGAAGTCGGACCGCAGGACGCTCTCGACGGCGTGCTCCACGTAGCCCGCGTGGTTGTAGGAGGGAATCGCGACGGAAACGCGCGGCGCGCGGGAGCTCATGGGAAGATCGCCCGCTCGTAACCCTCGACGAAATCCTCGAAGCGGCCGTGGCGAAGGGCCACGTCACGAGCCCTCTCGCTTTCGGCGGATCGCCGCTGCGGCTTCAGCATCTCGCGCACCGCGCTGTCGAGCGCTTCGAGGTCTCCCGGCGCGCCGGCCACGATGCCGCCGCCGCTCTCGAGAATGGCGGCGAGATCTCCGACGCGGGTGACGACACAGGGAAGGCCTCGGGCGAACCCATCCAGGAGAAACAGCGGAAAGCCCTCGTATTCCGATACGAGAAGGCAGACGTCGATCGCGTCGTAAAGGGTCAGGAGATCCCGCGTGAAACCGAGACGCCTCAGGTTGGACGGCGGATCCTTCGCGATCTCGTCGTCCAGCTCCCGGTCGAGCGGCCCGCCGCCGACGAGCAGGAAGCGCGCGGAAGTTCCGTCGAGCCTCCTCGCCAGGCGGACGACGTCGAGCGGTCTTTTCTGGTCGTGCATCCGGATGAACGTGCCGAACACGACGCCCTCCGCCGAAAGACCGAGCCGCGCGCGCGCCTCGCGCCGGCGCCGCTCGCCCTCCCCGGTGTCCTGCGGTGGGACTGCCCGGACGCCATGGCCGACGACGCAGATCTTCGCCTCCGGGATTCCCCATCGCGCCTCGAGCTCCTTTCCGATGCGGGGATTCACTGCGAGATGCGCGTCCACGGCGGCGACGACGGGCGCGGAGTAGTGGCGTATCCACCCTCGCTTGTGGTCGAAGAGCTGGTTCACGATCCGCAGGTTCGGAAATTCCGCGCGCCAGGCCGCGGCGAGATCGTAGAACTCCGGCGTGCCGTTCCAGGAGACGAGCGTCTCGACGGCGTACCGGCGGATCAGGTGGCGCACCGCCTCCGGGACGGCGGGACGCGGAAGCCAGTCGCCGAGGCAATACGTCTGTGGGGCCACGCGCCGGCATTCCTCGATTGTCGTTCCCAGCCGCTCCTCATGCGGGCGCAGGGTCGCGACGAGGACGCGATGCCGGGACTGCAGCTCCGGAAGGAGGTCGAAGAGAACCCGCTCCGCGCCTCCGATCGCGAGGTACGGGAGAAGAAAGAGCGCGGTCCGCGGCCCCGCGACAACAGGGAGCGCGGCGAGTCGCTCGAAAGGCGAGAAGACTTTCACGGGAAACGCTCCCGCCGACGCGTCGTCTGAAAGCAGATGATTCTGCGCGGCGGCGAATCCCCACGGCGGTTCCGGCAGCAGCGGGGGAGAGTCCGGATCGATGACGCGCGTGAGCCACTTGCCGGTCGTTTCCGAGGGGGCCCCGGGCCCGGGAAGCCGCATGAGCGGACGGCCGCTCCGGCCTTTGCTTCCGACTGCCTCGACGAACGCGAGGTCTTCGCACGCGGCGGCGAGAAGCAGCGCCTCGATCTCGACGTCAGGCGCGCCGTCCAGATTCTCGGCGGCGGCGTAACAGAAGGAAGGCCCCGGGGAGCCGGCTGTGGTGCCGGAAGAGGCGGAGCTTCCGCTTACGGCCGTCTGGCGGGCCAGAAATGCTTCGAGCTGCGGGACGGGAACGCCGTGGCCGGGAAAAACCCTGACCGCCGGAACCGAAAACGGAGTCGCGGCTGTCAGATCCGCGTCAAACACCAGGAGGGGTGGGGAAGCGATGCGATGCCGTCCGCCGCGGGTCGAGAGCAGGCGACGCAGAAGGGTTGCGCGTCCGATCAGGGCACGGGTCGCGGCGCGAGGCCGGACGCTGTGATCCCAGAACCATCCCTCGCAGCGCGCCAGGAAGGACGGCGTCACCCGAGAAACACCCGCTCGTATTTTTCGGCGCAGGAGGGCGCGTCGAAGGCCGCCGCCGCGTCGCGCGCGCGAACGGCCAGGGCGGACCGCACGGCCGGATCGGCGAGCCGCCGCACGGCGGCCTCGAGCGCGTCGAGATCTCCGGGACGGTCCACCACGAGGCCGGCGCCGCTCGATCTCAGGAGCTCTCCCATCTCTCCGACGTCCGTTCCCAGAAACGGCACGCCCGCCGAGAGCGCTTCGAGTAGAAAGACCGGCAGGCCTTCGTAGTCAGAGACGAGGCAGCCGACATCGGCGGCCGCGACGAGCGCGGGCACGTCCTGCCGGAACGGGAGCCGGACGACGTTTGCGCCCGGCGGCTGGGCCGCGATCTCTAAGTCGACCTCCCGCTCGAGACCTCCGCCGCCGACGATGACGAAGCGGAGCCGCGGCAGGTCGCGCACGCGCCCCGCGACGCGCACGAGGTCGAGCGGCCGCTTCTGGTCGTGCATGCGGGCGGCCAGCAAAAAGACCACATCCTGGTCTGCGGCCCCGAGGACGTTCCGCAGCGCTCTCCGGCGGGACGCCGCCTCGAGCGCGGGGACGCGTTCGGGCTGACCGACGCAGGGGCGAATGACGGGGACTTTCTCTGCCGGCCAGCCCCGCTCGTCGATCAGAGCTCGCGCGATCCGGCCGTTGGTCGCCACGCAGAGATCGATCGCGCCGCGGATCCGGTCGTCGTACCGGTCGATGTAGCCGGCGCGGTGATCGTAGAGCTGGTCGATCAGACGCACGCCGGGAAACTGGCGCTTCAATTCGGGAGCGACGTCATAGAACCACGTGGTGCCGTTCGCGTTGTACAGGGCCACGGGCGTCCATGCGTCGATCAGCGCTCCGAGCATCCCGAACATCGCGTCCGGATGCACGAGATCGCCGAAGCTGAAGAGCCGCGGGGTCAGGCGAGCGAAGTCGGGGCGCCGGTCTCCGAGCCGTTCCTCGTGGGGCGCGAGCGTGACGATCACGAAATCGAGCCGGCTCGTCAGGCGCGAGAGAACCTGGTAGAGCACTTCTTCGACGCCGCCGCGCGCGAGATAGCTCGTGAGCACCAGGACACGGGGCCTGTCGGATCGCGCCGGGGCCCGCCTGAGCACCGCGCGCGCATCGCGGAGACCCACGGTGAAGATCTCGCCCATCGGCCGTGTGCTCACGTAAGCCTCCCGGCGGTGCGCAAACCCTTTCTCTCCCGCGCGAGGAGGCGCCGCGCCCGTGGTCTTGCCGATCAAGGTGTCGGTCCGGGGGGCGACGGTTCCCGCGAATGGCACGAAGTCGAATCCCTTCGATGCGTGAACCGTGTGCTCTTCGCCCCCCTTCCATCCGGCGGGAAGCGCGAGCGCGTCGATCCGCTCGGCCGCGAGAACGAGGGCCGCGGACTCGAGGAACGCCGGCAGGACCTCGGGCAGTTTTCGAGGGGCGAAAAACCAGGGGGAGGAGCCGGCCGCCGCGGGTTGAAACGCGCCCTCCGGCTCGACGACCCAGGCGATCCGTTCCGAGCCCGTGAATCCCACCGCCCGCAGTTCCGGCAGTGTCTGGGCCCGGCACCACGACGCAGCCGCTTCCCGCGTGACCGCACTCGGCCCGTCCGCGGAGACCCGCAGCTCGACGAAAGGCTTTGCGGCAGGGTCCGCGTCGGCCGCGGCGTACCGCACGACGCCCGGTCGTCCGAGCAGTCGGTGGTACGCGGCGTGGATTCCCGGAAAACGCGAGAAGACGGCGCGCGCGACGCGTTGCGCGGCCGGCCACTCGTGAAGTCGGGTCACGCCGCTACGCCGACCTGGGCTTGAGATGCGCGAGGATGTCCCGCCCGTCGTGTCCCGTCTGGCCGGGCAGAGGAAGCTCTGTATCCATCGCGATCACGTCGAACCCGGCCATCGACGCCATCGCCCGAACGACGTCCGGCGCGGAGTAGTAGATGTGGCCGTGGCGGCCCGGGTCCGCAAAGCCGTGTCGCCACGTGCCCTGCTCGAACTGCTGCATGAAATGGCGCTGCCCGCCCTCCGAGAGGATGTTGATCTGGTGGAGCAGGAAGACTCCGTCCGGCTTGAGGATCCGCTTCGCGTCGACGAGGTAACTGAAAACCACCTGCGGCTCGACGTGCAGGAGGACGTCGTAGGAAAAGATGAAATCGACCGAGCCCGCGGGGATCGCGCCGAAGTCGTATCCGGAAAGCTTCCGGTACTGGACGTCCTTGCCTTCGCCGACCGCCGCCCGCGTCCGCTCCAGCATCTCGGCGGAGATGTCCGTGCAGATCAGCCGGCAGCGTCCCGCGAGCATCCGGCTCCACTTGCCGCCTCCGCACCCGAGCTCGACGACCACCGCTTCGGGCTTCAGGAACCTCTCGGCGCCGCGGCGGAAGATCTCCTCCCACTGCTCCCGGCTACCCCACTCCTCGCCGAGCACCTTGTGGGAGTCGTCGACGTCCTGCCGCTTGCGCCAGTTGCGCGCGTAGTCTGACCAGGTGTCTTCGAGCCCGGCGACCGAGCTCTTCTTCGGGTCCGGAAGGTCTCCGGTCCCCTTGGCGGCGTTCGCGGCGTCCGCGCCGGCCCCCGCGGGCTCCTGGCCCCGGAAGAATGGAAGTTTCATCGCGCCTCCTTCGTAGTGAATCCGAGCCCGCCGGTGGCGACCCCCGCCGGGCTCAAAGTCTCAGATTCCATTATGCCGAGGATGGCGTCGAGGTCCGCGCGCGGAACCGACGCGCCGCGGCCGCGCATTCCGTCGAAAAACGCGCGGCACGCGGGGCCCGGCAGCTGAAGGAAGAGACGGGCGCAGAGCCGCCGCGAGGCAACTCCGGGGTAAGACGCTTCCGCGAGGCCCTTGACGTACGCGTAGCGGAAAAGCGCCAGGAGAAACGCGTCCAGAAGGGGTGCCTCGCGCTCGTCTTCGAAGAAACCCGCGACCCGAAGCAGACGCTCTTCCCACGCCGGCAGGGCCGCCGCGATCTCATCGATGCGCCGCCGCTCCTCGGGAGAGTCGCCGAGCATCTCGATGCGCGCCCATTCGAGCTCCGGCGTTCCGAACCATTTTCGGAGCTCCGGGCGCTTCTCGTAAAAGAGGCGGGCCATCGCGCCGCATCCGACCTGCCGCCGGAAAAAGGAGCGAACGTCGTAGTGATGGTAGTGAGTTCCGAGCGGCCGCGCGTCGTAGAGGATGCGCATCCCGTGCAGGGAAAGGCGGTATGCGAGCTCGATGTCCTCGAACGCCGCCTTCTGAAACTCGGTGCTGAAGTACGTGGGCTCGCAGTCGAGCAGTGCGCGCTTGAGCGAGATGTTCGAAGTGTAGAAGTGGCGGAAGTCGTATTCGTCTCCCGGCTTCAAATACTGGTAGCTGAACTGCTCGGCGCCCGCGCCGTCGATGTGCCTCATCGTCGCCGTGAGCTTCAGATCCGACGGCCAGATCGAGAGTCCGAGCACGACGAGCTCCCGCTCTGGCCGGCGCGCGTGCGCTTCGAGGTGGCGCCGGACGAAAGACGGCGCGGGGACGATGTCGTCTCCCGTGAAGAGCACGAGAGGCGCGGACGACGTCCGGATCGCGGCGTTTCTCGCCCGCGCGGGACCGCCATTCTTCTGGCGCAGGAACGACAACCCGTATCGCTCGGATTTCCAGCCGCGCAGAAACGAGGCCGTGTCGTCCGAGGACCCGTCGTCGACGACGACCACCTCGAATGTGCCCGGAGCGACGTCCTGACCGTCATACGCGCGGAGCACCCGCTCGAGCAGCGTGCGCCGGTTGAAGGTCGGGATGAGCACCGAGAGCGCCGCCGCCGGTGTCATCGGGTTGCTACGCCGAGAAGATGCCGCGTGAGCTCTCGCGCCGCTGCGGCGGCCGTCGGTACGGAGCCCAGAAACGACAGGAATTCGGCGGCCGCCGCCCGGCGGGCCTCGGCGGTGCCGAGCGATCTCAGCGCCGACTCGAACTCTGAGATGTTTCCGGCCGCGACGGGCCGGATGTCGGTATTTCCGGTCAGGTCGGACAGCGCCGGCGAAACGACCGGGATTCCCGAGGCGAGCGCCTGGAGGGCCGCGCGGGGCAACGCGAGAGTCTCTCCGGTTGCGCACAGGACGTCCGAGCCGGCGAGCACCGTTTCGGCTCGAACTCCGCCGACCGTGCGGCGCACGTTTCGAAGGCCCATGTTCTCGATCAGGCTGTCGATGTCGGGCGCGAGCGGGCCGTCTCCGGCCATGTGAAACACGAAACCGTCGTCGCCGCGGAAACGGCGGGCGATCGCCAGGAAGTCTTCCGGCCGTTCGCGGGGGACCAGGTCTCCGATCCAGGCAACGACCGTCTGCGACTCCGCTTCCGACGGCCGCGGCTCCCGGGCGACGGGCGGCGGGAGCGCGCCCGGGAATCGGGCGAGTCCGGTCGCCGGGATTCCGGACCTCTCGAGATCTTCGAGCTGCCGGGACGTTTTCGCGAGGATCAGGTCCGAGTCTTCCGCCGCCGCACGGACGTCCGACCCCGCCCGCGGAGCCGCGACAACCCGGACCCCCGGAAACTCTCGCCTCAAGGGACGAACGGCATCGCGGAACCAGGCGGATTCTCCGGGTTGAAGGATCGATACGACGCCGTACCCGCGCAGGAGGTGTGACACCGCGGAAAAGAAGAGCTGGGGCGCAAGCGCGTCGCCGAGCGCGTAGACGTGGGGCGTGAGCTCGCGGACCCGTTCGAGCGCGGCCTGGAGCGTGGGGGTCATGGGTGCGCAGGAAACCGCGAGCACGCGCAACTCCGTCTCCTCGAGAACCGCGAAGAGGTCCTCGTCCTCCGGTCCGTCGGAAAGCAGGATGAGGACGGACGGACGGGGGTCGCGGGAGACGGCGTTCGACAAAAGCTGGTCGATCGCCGCAATCTCGTGGCGGACCGGTCCGGCATCCGAGGGCCCGGAAACCCAGTAGAGATCCACGGGCCGCAGGAACCCGGGAATCGGCGGCAGCTCGAAAGCGGGCGCGAGTGAGGATCCCGCGAACGTCCCCGCGACGTCCTTTCCCGCGACGCGCGCCCGGCCGTCGCGGGAGACCTGCGTCCGGAGCGCTTCCGCGTCGATGCCGGACTCAGGACTCCACACCTCCTTCTGAACCATCGAGAACGGGGGCATTGAAGTCTCTCCGGGCCGCTGTTCGATTGCGGGCGTCCGTAAGAACGCGAGTCCTTCGCCAGCCATCACGAACGCGGCGGTTTCCCACCAGGTCCGCGGCGCCCGGGCGATCCCCTCGTCCAGCCGCACGACATAAACGCCGCTGGCAGCCGAGCGCACGGCCGCCGCGTCCGGGGCGCTGTGTTCCGAGACGAGGGTCCCGTCCTCCCGTTCGACGCGGAGCCGGCGGGCCGTGGGATCCCAGAGAAGCCACTCGCGTTCGACGAGCGTCTGTTCACGGGCGATCTTGCGCCAGCGGGTCGCCGTTGGATCGATGACGATCGAGAGGAGGGGAGTCCGAACCGGCGGGCGCGCCACCGCGGAGAGATCGAGCCGCGAGAATTGCGGAGTCGGAGCGCCGGCCGGTGCGGCAGGGGGGCGCTTTCCGGTCAACGCGTTCCGCCCCCGGACGAGCAGCCCCCGGACCGGCCGAGGGAGACGGCGGGCGAGGCGCACCGGCAGAGGAGCGGCCACCGGATCTTCGCGTCGGGCGGGCCGTGGAAACGAAGCGCCGGCTTCCTGGAGACCGGACACCAGCGCATCGACCTGCCTATGGAGGTCCCGGTTGTCCGCGGCGACGTCCTCGATCATCACCTGGAGCGCGTGAACGAGCCGCTCCGCGCGATCGCGTGTCGGCTCGCTCGAGAGGTCTACGGCGGGCCGAGGCGGTCGGGCATTTTCGAGAATCTGCAATCGGCTCTCGAGCGCTGAGGCCCGCTGTTCCGACTCCTCAGCCATGCGGCGCGCCTCCTCCGCCATGCGGCGCGCCTGTTCGAGGTCCTGTTCCATGCGCAGCCGTTCGCCGATCTGCTTCTGCAGCTCCGCCGCAACCGCGGAAGCGCCCGCGGCCACCGGCCGGATTTCCGAGGCGAGCGCGTTCCACGCCTCGCGCTGTTCTGCGCCCGCTTCGATGCGGCGCTGGAGCTCCTCACGGATCGGGGCGAGCTCGTGCTCGCGGAGCGCGGCGAGCGACCCCTCGAGCGACGCGAGCCTCCCCTGGAGGGCGAGCGAGATCGCGATCTGCTTCTGGACCTCGGGAGCCAGGGAGGCTGCGGAGACCTGCTGCGTCTGGAGCGTGTGCATCGCGGCCTCGAGCGAGATCATCTGGCCCTGGACGAGAAGGATGTTCTCGATCTGCTTCTGAAGCTCCCCGGCGAGCGACGTGCTCCCCGCGGTGCCCCGCGCCAACTGCGTCCAGAGAAGCGCGTCTCGGTCGAGAAGCACCGATCCCGACCGGGGAAGCACCTTTCCCGGCGCGAGCGAAACCTCGACCAGCTGATACGTCGGGGAAGGTCCGCTGCCGGCCGTGCTCTCGAGCGCGCCCTCGCCGTCGAACGTCACCGGCTCGACCGCGACGGTGCCGCGGCGGAACCGTTCGCCTTCGATCGACGAGATGAGAGAGCCGGTGACGAGTCTCTGGCCGTACGGGATGACCGTCGGGAAATGCCGCCCGAGCATCGTGAGGAACTCCTCGATGTCGAACTCGCGCGTGTGAAACGGGTTCACGTACCCCGTCTCGTCCGAGTAGGTCTTCCGGTTGGGAGTGGAGATCAGCGCGATTCCGTCGGGCAGGAGGTTCTGCCGGATGACGTCGAGCAGCTTCTCGGGTGTCTCCAGATGCTCGATGGTCTCGAACGAGACGATGAGGTCCACCGGGTCCCCGCGATAGGCCTCGGCGTCACCGACCTCGTACGTCAGGTTCTCGCGGACGAACCGCTGACGCGCCTCGGCGATCGAGGCCTCGTCGCGGTCCACCCCGCGAACGCTCCGGGCGACGCGCGACAGAAGGTAGCTCCCGTACCCGCTGCCGCAGGCGAGATCCAGGACCGTTCGATCCTTCGCGCGGGAGAGCACCCACAGGTACCGGTGCCAGTGCTCGTAGGACGTATAGACGTCCACGGGTCCGGGAGTGAAGCGCTCGGTCATCTCGCGTGCGCCGGCGCGGCTTCCGTCCGGACCTGGATGTCGACGTCCGGCACGCGGAAGACGCCGAGGACGCGGCTTCTCGGGACCGCCTGGATCAGGATTGCGCTGTCGATCCAGTCGAGCACCTGGTGTGCCTCCTGGGTTCCGTCGGCCGCCGCCGGGGAGAGGCTGTACACCTCTTCCGCAATCTCCGGCCAGGAAAACCGGAAGTCCGCCGTAATCGTCTCGCCGGCGCGCGCGGGTGGCAGCGGCTCCGCGCCCTGAAGCGTGTTGATCGAGAAAATCTCGCGGCCGTAGTGGTCGCGGATCTGAAATCCGAGGATCGGGTCCCGGACGGCGTCGCGGCACGTCGCCTGGAGGCGGATGCAGTAGATCTTTCCGGCGTGAGCGATGCGGGTCGCCTCGCCCCTCGCGTCGTAGAGCTGCGAGTCGAGGAGAGTCGCCTTCCCGTTGCCGTAGCGGAGAGCGGCGGGTCCCGTCGAGACCGTGCTCTCCATCTTGAGCTCGCGGTCCTGCTGGGAGTACGCCCAGGCGAGGTAGTGCTTCACGACCTGGTCGGGCGCTCCGATCAGGCGGACCCGGCCGCGGTCGAGCCACAGCGCCCGGTTACACATCGATGCGACGGAGTTCATGTCGTGAGTAACGAACAGGATCGTCGCGCCCCGGTGCTGGAGCTCGTGAAGCTTCCGGATGCAGCGGTGCTGAAACACCGCGTCGCCGACGGCGAGGGCTTCGTCGATGATGAGCACCTCGGGTTCGAGGTGCGCGGCGATCGAGAACGCGAGCCGGACGAACATGCCGCTCGAGTACGTCTTGACCGGCTGGTCCATGTACTCCTCGAGCTGGCTGAACTCGACGATCTCCGGGTAGAGCCGCCGGATCTCGCCGCGCGTCAAGCCGAGGATGGCGCCGTTCAAGAAAACGTTGTCCTTGCCCGAGTACTCCGGATTGAACCCCGCGCCGAGCTCCAGGAGCGCCGCGACCCGGCCGACCCGCGTCACGCGGCCCGTCGTAGGAGTGAGGAGCCCGGCGACGATCTTGAGCAGGGTGCTCTTTCCGCATCCGTTCGGCCCGATGATGCCGAACGTCGTGCCGCGCTCGACGTCGAACGAGATGTCCCGCAGCGCCCAGTGCTCTCGGTAATACGTCCGTCTCGACCGCACGATGATCTGTTTCAGCCGGTCGATCGGCGCCCGGTAGATCCTGTACCGCATGCCGAGATCGGTGACCTCGATCACCTTCGAGGCGCCCGCCACCGAATCCACTACGAACCCTCCTCGACCGCCGCCGGCATGTTCAGAGAACTTCGACGAACGCCCGGCGCGTTTTCACGAACCACGCAACGCCCACGATGCAGGCGAGCGCGGAGGTCGCCAGCGAAAAAAGGACGGAGGAGAACCGGGGCGTCAGGCCCGTCAGCAGGGCGCGGCGCCACTCCCGGACGATCGGGGTGAGCGGGTTGAACGAGAGGATGAAGCGGTACTTCGCGGGGACCGCCTCTTCCGGATAGGTGATCGGAGTCATGAAGAAAAGGATCTGCAGGAGGATGTTGACGACGGAGGCGAAGTCGCGCACAAAGACGCTGAAGGACGCGACGAAATAGCAGATCCCGGTGGTGAGAAGGACGAGGCTCAGGAGGGTCGGGAAAAACGCTATGACGTCGAAGTAGAACGCTCTCAAGAGCAGGGTCCGCGCGACGAGGACCACCGCCGTCGAGATCATCGCGTTGTAGAACGCGGCGAGGATCACGCTCGCGGGGAGCAGCTCGAGAGGGAATACGACCTTCGAGACGAGCGAGACGTTTGACAGAATGATGTTCGTCGACCGCTGCACGGCCATGTTGAGGAACGTATAGGGAATGAAGCCGCAGAAGAGGATCAGGGCATAGGACCCGAATCCCTGCTCGGTGCCGATGCCCCAGCGCATCTTGAAAACCGCGGAGAAGATGAACGCGTACACGAAGAGGAGGAGGAACGGATAGAAGATCGTCCATGCCGCTCCGAGAAAGGTGCCCTTGTAAGGACCGATGAACTCGCGCACGGAGAGTTGCCACAGCAGGAACAGGCGGCGGGAAGAGTCCGTGCGATGCCCGACCGCGGGGACGGCTCGCGCGCTCACGGCCGGTGGTCTCCGCGCAGAGGCAGAGGGGAGAGCGGTACGCCGGGATCTTCGCGCTGCCGGTCGGCGGCGGAGGGGCGCTGCTCGCGCGACAGGAGTCCGCGGATAAACGCCCCGCGGACCCGCAGGTCCCACGCGGAACGCTCCGAAGCTTTCCCAAAGACGGAGCGCGCCGCGTGACGGAGGGCGAATACCGCCCCGACCGCCAGAGGCTGCGCGATCGCGGGAAGGAACATCGCAGGGTGTCGTCGGACGGCGTACCGGGCGGCGCGCCCGGCACGTCGTTGCCGCGCGAGAAACGGTTCGAGCGTCGAGTAGACGTGCGTGTGCCAGCAGACCGCGGTGGACGAATAGAGAACCCGCCGCCCCTTCCGGTTCCAGCGGAACGCGAGCTCGGTGTCCTCGAAGGCCGCATCGCGGAACCCCTCGTCGAACGGGTCCTCGCGAAACCAGGCCGCCGGCGCCGAGACGTTCGAGGCGAGCACCGCGGTCCAGGGGATCGGGCGGCCGTGCGACAGCCCTTTGAAGTAAAATTGCGGCCCCTCGGGAGCGAGAAAGCTCATGACCCCCGAAACCGGGACCTCGGGATCCCACTCGATCAGGCCCTGGATTCCCACGTCTCGAGCCGGAGGCGCCGCATGCTCGCGCAAAGTCCCCGCCCGCGGAGGCGTGTCGTCGCCGAGGAGAAGGATCCGTTCTCCAGCCGCCGCCTGAATGCCGCGATTGCGGGCGGCCGCCGGGCCCGCGCCGTCCGTCCTCAGGATTTTGAGCGGGAAACGGGAGCGGGCTCCGGACAGAAAGGCAGCGGTGCCGTCCCGGCTGCCGTCGTCGACGACGACGATTTCGAGGTCCGACGGTCCGATCTCGTCCGTGCCGTCGATCCTCTGAAGCGTCTTCTCGAGGATCGCGCTGCGGTTCCGGGTGGGCATGACGATCGACAGGAGCGGCCCCGCCGGCGGGCCCGTCAGGGTGGGGGTCACCCTCGCGTTTATACCACGGGAGATCGCCTCCAACCCTCGTCCGGACAGAGAGAAACGGGTCCCCGGACGGCTTCGCGGGCCGCTTTCGCGGAGGGCTCTGCGTGAGCTCTCCTCCTTCCGGATCGGTCGCCGCGATCATCGTGCACTACCGGACGCCCGTTGAAACGGTCGCCGCGGCCCGAGCGGTTGCACAGACGTGTCCGGGGTGCGTCCTCGTCGTCGTGGACAACCACTCGAATGACGGGATTGGCGGGACTTTGCGCCGGGACGTCCCGTCCGCTCGCGTCGTCGTGTCTCCCGTCAACGCCGGCTATGGAGCGGCGTGCAACCTCGGCGCGCGGGCGACGCCGGAGCCTTACCTGCTGTTCTTGAATTCCGACACACGGGTTGAGGCCGGAGCCGTCGCGGCGCTCGTCCATGCGCTCGAGAGCGACCCGCGGACCGCCGTCGCGGGTCCGCGACTCTCGGGCCCCGACGGGCGGCTGCAGCCGTCGATCGGCCGGTTCCCCACTCCGTGGCGGGTGTTCTGCGAGAGCTCGGGACTGGCGGCGCTCGCAGGAGGGCGCGGGTTCTTCCGCGGCCACACGAAAACCCGCGAGGACCATTCACGAGCGAAGGGCGTCGAGACCCTGATGGGAGCGGCGCTGCTCGTCCGCCGTTTCGCGTTCGATGAGGTCGGCGGATTCGACGAGGGCTTCTTTCTCTATGCCGAGGAGACAGATCTTCTCGCCCGCCTCGCCCGGAGCGGCTGGCGGACCCGGTACGTCCCGTCCGCTTCGGTCGTGCACGTGGGTGGCGCGTCGGGAGGGGACCGGCTCTTCGGGCTTCTCCACGCGTCTCTCGCGCGCTACGTCACGAAGCACCACGGCCACGCCGCCGGGGTCCTGGCGGGCGTCGTCCTCCGGGCGGGCGCCGCGGCGCGCTACGGAGCCGCGCTCCTCACCCCGGGAAAGGAGGGGCGCAGGCGAAGGCTCCGCTACCGCGCCGCTCTCGGCGGCGGCGAGCGCGGATCGAAGAGTCCCCCGCGTTGAGCGTCCGCCGTACGGCGGACGGCGCGAGCGGGCGATGACGCGGCGCGAGCGGCGATTACAGAGTGACGCGCGCCGCGAGGAGGGTGATGTTGTCTTCGCCGCCGCGCGCGTTGGCGAGCGCGACCAGCTTGCGGACCCCTTGCGCGAGATCGGGGCCGGAGAGCTCGCGCGCGAGGTCCTCCTTCGCGCACTTCTCGGAGAGTCCGTCCGTACAGAGCGCGATCACGTCGCCGTCCTCGAGCTCGCAGGCGTCGAGCGCGACTTCCACGGATTTCTTTCTCCCGACGGCCTGGAGGATCACGTTTCTGTAAGGCGAATTCGCCGCTTCTTCTTCAGTGAGCGCCCCGCCGGCGACGAGCGACTGGACGAACGACTGATCGCGCGTGACCTGACGGACCGTTCCTCCGCGCATGAGATAGGCGCGCGAGTCGCCGACGTGCGCGAGGATCGCCCGGTGCCGGCACACGACCGCGGCAGTGAGCGTCGTCGCCATTCCGTCGAGCCGCGGGTCTTCGTGTGCCTTCTTCCACACGGCGCGATTCACGCGCTCGACGGCTTCTCCAAACAGGCTTCGGCGAGGGCAGTCTCCCGCGGCCTCCATTTCGGCGGCGAGCTCGGACAGCGCGAGCGCAGACGCGACTTCCCCCGCGCGCCGCCCGCCGACGCCATCGCAAACCGCGAGAAGGA
>JBDTRB010000089.1:0-15680 GCA_039931865.1 Acidobacteriota bacterium
GAGAGGCTCCTCCCTCCCTCTGGTCGGGAGACTCCTCTCGGGGCGAGCTTAGCCATCACGTCGACGAAAGCGCAGCTCCGCTTCCTCTCCCCGCGGGAGTGTTCAGCCCGAACACCTGTTCACCATGTGTCCGGGCTCCAACCCAAAGCTACACTGCGCCGATGAGAACCGTTTTCTCGAAGCGTCCTCTCCGCGTCGCCCTTCTTCTGCTGCTGAGTGTTCCTGCCTCCTCACCGGCGCAGGACACGCCATTCACCATCCGCGCGAACGCTCTCCTCGACGGCCGTGGTGGCCGCACCGATCGACCGGTCCTTCTCACCGTCTCGGGTGGAAAAATCGTCTCGATCACCCCCGAGGGCGGCGCGACCCCGCGCGGTATTGCCAAAGCCAAAGCCGATTACGATCTCACCGGCACCACGGTGCTCCCCGGGTTGATCGACACGCACGTGCACCTCGCGTGGACGCTCAATGCCGAGGGTCGGCTCCACACCGAAAAGGATTCGGACACTGCCGCCCAGACCGCGCTCGCTCAGGCGGCGAACCTCTGGAGCACGCTGCAGGCGGGCTTCACCACGGTGCAGAGCGTCGGCTCTCCCGCCGAAAAAGACCTGCGAGACGCGGTCGAGAAGCGCGGACTTCCCGGACCGCGGGTCCTGACCTCGCTCGAGCCCCTCTCCGACGAGAAGGCGACTCCGGACGCGCTCCGGCAGGCGGTCCGCGACCGAAAGGCGGAGGGCGCCGACGTCATCAAGATCTTCGCCTCGAGGAGCATTCGCGAAGGCGGAAAGCAGACCTTCTCGCAGGAGCAGCTCGAGGCCGCTTGCGGGGAGGCGCGCGCCATGGGGCTGCGAACGCTGGTGCACGCTCACAGCCCCGAGAGCATGCGCGCCGCGGCGCTCGCCGGATGCACGCAGGTCGAGCATGGAGTCTTCGCGACGCGCGAGGCGCTCGAGACCCTGGCATCGCGGGGCACGTTCTATGACCCGCAGGTCTGCCTCGTCTTCCGCAACTACCTCGACAACAGGCCGCGATTTCTCGGGATCGGCAACTACACGGAGGAAGGGTTCGCCGCGATGGAGCGCGCCCTTCCGACGGCCGCGGCCGCGTTCCGCCAGGCTCTCGCGACGCCGGGACTCAGGATCGTCTTCGGAACGGACGCGGTGGCGGGCGCGCACGGCCGCAACGCGGAGGAGCTGATCTGCCGTGTTGCGGCCGGACAGTCCGCCCGCGCCGCCCTCGTCTCGGCCGCCTCCGGGGCGGCGCGCTCCCTTTCGCTCGACAACGAGGTGGGCTCTCTTGCCCCGGGCCTCGACGCGGACATCATTGCGGTGGCGGGTGACCCGGAGAGGGACATCACCGCGATGTCGCGCGTCGTGTTCGTAATGCGCGGCGGCGTCGTTTACAAAGACGCGCGCCACGCCCGGGTCGTCAAGCGGATCATGGCCACCGGCCCCGGCAAACGCGCCGCCGAAACGGTCCCGATCCGGGACAGGTAGCGCGGGGCGCCGGTCGAACCGAACCCGCCATGCCGGTCCATGGTCCTGGTCCCGGCGGAGCGGACTCGGCTCCCTAAGGCCTCATCCGCACCGACACCGGCCCCGCACCGGTGATGCCCGTGCCGGAAGCCGCCGGCGGCGGGCCGGCAGCGCCTACCACCCCGAGCGGCTTCAACTCCCGCGCCGTGAGCGCGTCGAGCTCCGCCGAAACGTCGTTCAACTCGCGACGGAGGACCTCGACGCGCTCCACCTGGTACCGCGCGGGCTTTCCCTCCCAGCCGTTCAGCGCGCCGTAAACCGTGTCGAGGTTCTCCCTGATGCGCTCTTCCCCCGTGATGGCCCCGCCCTCTTTGGTCGCGACGATCTTCCGCTTCACCTCTTCGAGCGCCTTGACCGCTTCGCGCAGCCTCCTGCCGGAAGGGTCCGTCTCCGGGACCGCTTTCGCCCTTTCGGAAGCAGCGCGCCGCGCCGCGTCGATCCGATCGACGAGGGCGCTCATGTCGTTGAAGAGCGCGTGCGCCTTCATCACGGCTTCGAACTGCTCCCGTCGGTCCGCCGCCGTGTAGGTCGCGCGCCGGTCGACCCCGACGTCGAGCTTTGTCTCGATCGACGCGTCTCCGCGGGTCAGCCGGACGGTATACGTGCCGGGAGGCACGCGCGGGCCCTGGGATGCGTTGAACGCGAGCTGCGCCGCGCGGGGAACGCGGGGCGGCTTGACCTGCATGCTCCAGGCAACGCGGTTCAATCCCCGCCGCTTCGTCGCGGAAATCGTGTCGACGACCTTGCCCGCCGAATCGAGGATCTCGAGCCGTATGGGGCCGAAAAGATGGCGCGTCTTCAGGTAATACGTCACGATTGCCCCGCCGGCCGGATTCTGGCCGACGAACGTCGCGTCGCCCTCGGGCCAGCCGCCATTTGCGGGCATCCGCTGCTGGACCGGCCGCCCCGCAAGGAACGCCGCGTCGCGCGCCATGGTTTCCGCGGTCAGGGTCCGAAGCGGGGTCAGGTCATCCACGATCCAGATGCCGCGTCCGTGGGTGGCGAGCACGAGGTCGTGGTCGCGGCCGTGGACCTGGATATCGCGGACCGCGACTGCCGGAAAGTCGTTGCCTCGAAACTGACCCCACGTCTTCCCGTCATCCGGAGAGATCCAGAGACCGAATTCCGTACCGAGAAAGAGAAGTCCGGGTTTCACCGCGTCCTCGCGGATCACGTGCGCATACCCGCGCACGCCCTGATCCGGGCCGACGATGCGGGTCCACGTTTTCCCGAAATCCGCGGTTCGGTAGACCCACGGAGCCATGTCGCCGAAGGTGTGGCGGTCGAATGCCGCGTACGCGGTGCCCGCATGGAAGCGGCTCGCCTCGACCCAGCTCACCCACGACGCTTTCGGAAGCCCCGGGACGTTGCCCGCGACGTCGTTCCAGGTTTTGCCCGCGTCCCGCGAGATCTGGACGTTGCCGTCGTCCGTGCCGATCCAGAGCACCTTTCCGTCGAGCGGGGACTCGGAGATCGAATAGATGGTCGTGTGCATCTCGGCCGACGAGTTGTCGACGGTGACCCCGCCCGACTGCTCCTGCTTCTGCTTCTCCGGATCATTCGAGGTGAGGTCGGGAGAGATGCGTTCCCACGTGTCGCCGCGGTCGCGCGATCGGAAGAGAAACTGCGCGCCGATGTAGATCGTGCCCTTCGCCGTCGGACTCGCGTAGATCGGCGTGTTCCAGTTGTAGCGGAGCTTCTCCTTGTATCCAGCCTTGGGCTGGATGTCGCGCGCCGCGCCGGTGCGCCGGTCGATGCGTGAGATGTAACCCCCCTGAGACTCGGCGTAAACGGCGTCGGGATCCGTCGGGTCGGGGACCGTCCAGAAGCCGTCGCCGCCGTAGAGGTTTTCCCACCGCGCGTTCGTGATGCCGCCGGGATGCGACGAGTCGCCGACCCAGGAGCTGTTGTCCTGCAGTCCGCCGTAGACCTGGTACGGGTCCCGGGCATCGACGCTCACATGGTAGAACTGGGAGATCGGCAGGTTCTGCGATTTGACCCAGCGGTTGCCGCCGTCCTGGGAAATCCAGAGGCCGCCGTCGTCCCCCGCGATCACGAACTTCGGGTTCAGCGGATCGATCCAGAGGTCGTGCCAGTCGCCGTGCGAACCACGACCCCCGCTTCCGGAGAAGCTGCGGCCGCCGTCCTCGCTGACCGTCAGGTTCCCTCCCGGCTTGAAGACACGGTCGGGGTTCGTCGGGTCCACAACCAGGCGCGCGAAGTAGAACGGCCGCCAGATCATCGACTGGCTGTCATCGCGCCGCTCCCAGGTCTTTCCGCCGTCCCCTGACCGGTAGAGCGCGGAGTGCTCGGACTCGACCAGAGCGTAGACGACGCGCGGATCGGAGATCGCGGCCGTGACCTCGACGCGCCCCCACGGCTTCGGGGGGAGTCCCGTGTTCGTCCTGTCGGTCAGCTCTGTCCACGTCTTTCCGCCGTCGGCCGAACGGAAGAGACCGCTGCCGCTCGCCGCCGCAGGGCCGTCGCCTCCCGAACGGAACGTCCAGCCTTTGCGGCGGAAGTCCCAGAGGCCGGCGAACATCACGTCCGGGTTCTTTGCGTCGACGGTGACGCCGGAGCAGCCGGTCGAGAGATTCGAGCCCTTGAGGACGAGCGACCACGATTTGCCGCCGTCGGCCGTCCGATACAGCCCGCGCTCCGCGCCGTCGCTCCAGAGGCGGCCCGGAACGCAGGCGTACACGACGTCGCCGTTCTTCGGGTGCACGACGATCCGCGTGATGTGCTCCGATTCCGGCAGTCCCATGTTGGTCCAGGATCCGCCGCCGTCCGTCGACTTGTAGATCCCGTCTCCCACCGAGACCGAGTTGCGCATCCACGACTCTCCGCTGCCCGCCCAGACGGTCGACGGATTCGATGGGTCGATCGCCAGGGCGCCGATCGACTGGACCGTCGTCTTATCGAACACAGGCTTGAACGTGGTGCCCCCATCCGGAGACTTCCACACTCCGCCGCTCGCCGCGCCGACGAAAAGGGTCGTCTTTCCGCCCTCAGTGCGCGCCGCGACCGCGGAGACGCGGCCGCTCATCGTGGCCGACCCGATGTTCCGGATGCCGAGCCCCGACACGACTCCGGAGTCGAAGACCGGGCGTACCGCCGCCGCCGCCGGCGGGGCGGGTTTCGCTGCCGCCGCGGCCGCCCCCGCGCGAACGGGCCCGGAGAGGACGGACCGGTTGATGGCCGCGCCGGCCGCGGGGAAGCGGAAGAGCGTCTCGGGGATCTCGACGTTGCCCTCGGCGCGCTCGACCGACACGCGGGCGGATCGCCGCGCCCCCTTGCGGCCGGACTCGATCGAAAACGGGACCCAGAGCCCGTCCACCTGTTCGTAGCTGCCGAAGTCTGTCTCGGTGACTTTTTCCGCGCCGCGGACGTGGACGGTCGAGACCACGCGGATCTCCAGGAAGTAGTCCGGGTCGAGATAGACCTCCTTCGAGTCGCCGTTCTTGAGTACGACGCGCAGCTTGTGCGCGGGAGTGCCGTCCACGTCCTCGGTGCCCAGGTATTCGACGCGGTGGCCCTTTTCTCGCCACCCGACGAGCGGGCCGTCGATGTCCGCGTCCTCGGCCATTTCCTTCGCTTCGTCGGCAGAATTGCGCTGCGCGTCGCGCCGGCCCTCGAACGGGTCGAGGCTCCAGCTCTCCTTCCCGTCATAGGCGTCAACGGCCGTCAGTCCCTGGCGGGTGACCTCCGTCCGGATCATCGCGGGGCGCTTCTGGACCTGCCCCCATCCCGCCTCGATCCGCCCGTCGCCGGACCCGAACACGACCTTTCCGGTCAGCCGGAGAGACCGCACGGCCTGCATGCGAGCCGCGCCGCCGCGCGCCTCGAGGTTGCGCGCGAGCACCTCGTCGAGAGTGAGCGCTCCGGCGGCGCCGGAGGCGAGAAAAAACACGGCGCCGAGAGCCGCGGAGAGTGAGCGCATTCGTAAGTCCTCCTGAAGGGGGGTGATTATAGGAGGGGCCGTGCGCGCCGCTGACGTCAACGGGCACAACTGGCTGTTCCAGCGACCTCACCCTCACTCTCTCAGCCGGCGCGCGGGAGACGGCACGTCATGCTGTGGCGCTGTAGGAAAGCTGGCGAAGTTATTTTGGAGAGGAGATCTTCCAGTTCAGGTCCAGCACGGCCGGAATCGCCGCGGCGGTCGTCACGGAAGTTCCCGTGAGCAGCCACGCAGTGTCTGCGCCCGTGGCGCCATTGCGCCAGAGGATGTCCGGGGAGCCGTCTCCATTGAAATCGCCGGCGCCGCCGATCGTCCAGTTCCCGTCCGCGACCGGGGGGAGAGCGGCCTGGCCGATCACCGCGGTGCCGCTCAACAGCCAGATCGTGTTCTGGCCGGTGATCGCGTGCCGCCAGAGGAGGTCGGGCGAGCCATCCCCGTTGAAATCGGCCGTCGCGGCGAGCTGCCATCCGATGTCCGAGACCGCCGGCAGCGGCGCGAGAGAGCCGACCGAGGTTCCGTTCATCCGCCAGACGAGGTTCTGCCCGTTGCCGCCGTGGCGCCACAGGATGTCCGGTTTCCCGTCACCGTCGAAGTCCGCGACGCCCGCGATCCGCCAGTTCAAGTCGAAGACCGGCGGGAGCGCGACCAGTGCGGCGACCGCGGTCCCATTCATCTTCCAGATCACGTTTTCACCGGTGACGGCGTTTCTCCAGAGGATGTCGGATTTCCCGTCCCCGTCGAAGTCGCCGGAGCCCGTCATCTTCCAGTTGAGGTCGAACACCGGGGGAAGGGCGGCCGCGGCCGTCGAAGTCATCCGATTCATGAGCCAGACCGTGTTCTCTCCGGTCGCGCCGTTTCGCCAGAGGATGTCGAGCCTCCCGTCCGCGTTGAAGTCCGCGGCCTGACCGCCGAACTCGTAAGCTCCTGCGTCCCATCCCGCTCCCACGGGGCGCCGTCGCCCGTCGAGATCGGACAGAGGAGCCGACGCGGCCGCCCCCAGGTCGATCGCGGGACTGGTTCCCGTCAGGTGGTAGTCGCCCGCGGGCGGGTTCACGAAGAGCGCGGCGGGGTCGGACAGGACTGAAGTGGCATCCTGTCCCGTCGCCACGCGCCATTGCGCGAGCGTGAGGACGGTGTCCCCGTCGTCCGCGGAGAAGCGCGACATCACGACGTTGTGGTGGCTCGTGAATCCGGGAAGACTGTCCGCGACGATGTTGATGCTGCCCCGGGCAGGGTGCAGGTTATAGAGGATGTTGTTGGACACGGTGTTCCCGGTGCTGCCATTTTTGATGTTGACCGCCCATCGCGCGTCCGCCGCCATCACGATCGTGTTGTTGACGACCACGTTGTTCTTCGCCCCGGCTGACGCGTCGATCTGGTACAGCGAGATCCCGCTGGCGTGGTTGCCGTAAAGAAGATTGTTCCGGAAGACCGAGCTCTGTACGCCATCGCAATTGATTCCCGATCCTCCGCCCGCTCCGTTGTCGAAGATCACGTTGCGCTCGACGAGCGCTCCGGTGATGACACCGACGCCGCCCTGGCTGACGTCGCCGTTGAAGTGCAGCCCGTTGGCGAAGTTTCCCCACACGACGTTGCGGCGGACGACAGGGTTGACGCAGGAGTTGGACACGTAGATCCCGTGCTGCGTGCCCGAACGGCTCGTCACGTTGTTCTCGATCAGGATGTTGTCGGAGAACCCGGTCAGGATTCCCCAGGTTCCGTTGGAGTCGCAGGTGTTGTTCCGGATGACGACGCCCGTGTTCACGACCGACCGGATCCCGGCCCGGGGAACGCTCTCCACCCGGAACCCTTCGATCACGATGTAGCTCGCGCCTTCGAGGTTGATCCCATCGGGGGTCTTCGCGTTGCGCACGTTGATCTTCACGCCGGGGTCCGCGTGGAACGTGATCGGGCTCGCGGACGTTCCGTTCTGCGGAAAGTCCCACCCGAGCACGAATCCCGCGTAGGTCCCGGCGCGCACGATCACGGTGTCGCCGGCTCCGACCTGGCCCGCGGCGCGCTGGAGCGTCGCCCAGGGAGCGGGATCGGTTCCCACGTTCGCGTCGCTGCCCGCCGGCGGCGGCGCGACGTAGTACACGGCGGGGGAAGCGAGCGCGGGGGAGGAGAGGACCGCGGCGCAACCCAGGACCGCCGCGAGGAACGCCCCCCGGCCGCGTCGGGACGCCAGGCCGCGGGGGCCGGGACGGGGCGCTTGCGCCCGCGGTCCGGTGGAGAGAAGAGAGCGCCTCCCGAAAGCGGCGTTCTGCACTCCCCACCGAGTGGTGGAGAAAGGCATCGAGTGGGTTGATTGTAAGGGCGCCCTCCGTTTTCGCGCGAGACGGATAGGCCTCGGCGGCCCGCCCGAATCCTCTTAGTCTCTGAGAAGGCTCGGCTTGACGGCGGAGCGAAAAATCGAGCGGCCGCTATCCGGGAGAGGCCGATACGGCGCTCGAGATCGCCGAAGCCGCGCGCTGGAGAAAGGCGCGGTCCTCGTCCCCGAACGCGTCAAGGCGGTCGCTTTCGACGTCGATCAGGGCGCGGGCGCGGCCGGTGACCGCATCGATCACGGGAACGACGATCTCCGAACGTGTCGAGGCAAACGCCTCAAAGTACCGCGGATCGCTCGCGACGTTTCCGACGATGACAGTCTGCCGGGTCCGCGCCGCTTCCCCGCACAGGCCGTGCGAGAGGGGGAATTTCGGATGCGCGGGCGCCGCGTCTCCGCTCCAGGCCAGGAGCACGATCTCTTTCTCGCCGGCGTCGTAGATGCCGACCCAGCGGTAGCCGCCCGCCTTCCGCAGCGCCTCGGCCACACGCGAGTATTTCCCCTGACGCTCCCCGGTGCCGTCGAAAGCGCGGCGCACCTGCTCGATGACCTCGGTCTCGTCTCTCATGCCGTAGATTCTAGAGCGGGAAGCCCCGCAATTTCCGTCCGCCGGCGCCCGCTGAGATCGAAGGTCAGGGAACGCGTTCTTGCGGCCCGGGTGAGCGGCCCCTTCGGCCTCATCGCGCTCGCGACGGAAAGGACTCGGACAGGCTCGCAAGCCGCCCAACGGACGCCTTCTTCGATGGACATCCGTCAGCTCCCGGGGAGGCGTACCCGACCTGACGCCGCGAGAGGCTGAGTCGCCTAGACTGTCCGGACGGAGGACGCACCATGCGCATCTTGAACCCCCGGATTCACGGCGTGCTCGATCTCGCCACGGTGGCCGTTTTCGCGCTCGGCCCCCTTCTGTTCGGCCTCGGAGGAACCCCGGCTTTGATCTCGTACACGCTCGCGGTGGTCCATCTCGTCATGACGCTGTCGACCCGGTTTCCCATGGGCCGGTGGAAGCGCATCCCGCTCGTCGTCCACGGCATCGTCGAGCTCGTCGTCGGGATCTTTCTGCTGATCCTGCCGACGATCGCCGGCTACGCCCCCGGGTCTCCGGCACGCCGCTTCTACATGATCGTGGGCGCGTTCATCGTCGTCGTCTGGGCGCTCACTGCCTACGCGGCGGGAGAAGGGGAGCCAGAGATCCGCCGCGCGTAGCGCGAGGCCCTGGCGTTCAGCGCGCGGCGGTTGCGTTCAACCGGCCCGCAGCAATCCGACCATGTGGTGCGCGGCCGCGAGATAGGCGGGCCGCGGCGAGATCCCGTACTCCCGAAGGCAGGTCTCGGCGAACTTGAAGGCGTGCTCGTCGCCGGTTTCTACGGCACGTTCGATCAGGTCGCCGGATTCCGGCGGCGCCGGCAGATCGATCCTCGGAACCGGCAGCGAGAACGCGGAATGGATCCCCGCCGCTGCCTGCCACGCGTAGCGAGCGAGTGAGTGCGCCGTTCCCGGCTCGACGAGCGGGAGCAGCAACCGCACCGCGCTCGGGCCCGTGACGGTGTGCACCCACGCGATGGCCGTCGAGGGCGTCGCGTGCGCGAGGCAGGCTTCTGAAAAGGCCTCGGTCGTTTCCGTCAAGAACCGCGAGGGATCACCGGAGGTGTCGACGAGATCGGCGACGCGCGCGAACGAAGGCAGATCGTCGAGCGCGCGAAGCTGGTCGTCGATACCTCCCGATCGAAGCGAGAGCGGGAGCGCGTCCAGAGTGCCCAGGACGTCAGAGGGCTGGCGCGTCGTCGAAACGTGCTTGTGCTTGTGCGAAGCGGACTCCGGAAGTCTCCGGTAACGCGCCGCCCAGTAGGCGAGCCCCTCGGCGAGCTCGTGGTGCCTGGCGCGTGATTCCTCGCGCCGGAGGTTGCGGGCCGCGTACGCGGTTCGGATGACGCCGTGGAACGCGGCCGCCGAGATTCCGGGTGCGAGCCGGTCGCACCACGTCGCGAGGACCGTCGTCCAGGCCTCTTCGAGGAGTCTCGCGCGAAAAAACGCGCTCCAGTCGCCGGCGCGGTCGTATGCGCCGAGCGCTTCCGGCCAGTCACCCATTCCGATCGGAGAACGCTCCGTGGGTCGCGCGTCCAGGCCGCGGCGGTAGCGGTCGAGCCAGGGAACCATCTCCTCGGCGCGCCCGAGGACGATCAGCGCCTCGGCCGCCATCGGGCCGTGATTCGAGAGGCCGCCTCCGTACTCGGGACCCGTGCCTTCCAGGAGATCGAGGGCCGTCTCGCGGGCGGATTTTTCTGCGGCGGTCTCCAAGCCGGCAGGCGCCTCCGGAGCGGGCGCGGGGGAGGGTTCGGCGGGAGGGGTTGGTGCGGCCGGCTCCCGCGACGGACGTTCGAAGCCGACGGCGGACGCGGCGGAACCGGCGGCTTTTCCGAAGATGCCGAAGAGCCCGCGGCGGGAGTAAGTCACGGGTGGATTCTAGAAGAAGCCATCTCGTGAGACGGTTCCGGGAGAAGCGGCGTAATCCACCGGGCCCCCCGCCCGTCGTTCTAGAAGCATGCTTCGCCTTTAGAAGCTGCGGAGGTCCCATGACCGAAAACCAGAAAGCGCTGACGCGGGCCGGGTTCCTGCTGGCCGTAGCGACTGCCGCGAGCGGATGCGCTTCCCACCTGCCCGCCCCGGCCCCGTCCGCGGTGCCTGCCGCCGAGGCGCCCGCGAGAACGATCCCGCTGGAGGCGCTCGCCGGGTACTGGCTGTTCGAAATGAAAACCGGCGGGCGCACGATCGAAGGAAGCCTCCATTTCCAGGTCGAAAAAGGAATGCTCGTCGGGACGTTCACGGGGCACGACGGGAACGAGCGCGAGCTCTCGAATCTCACGCTGAAGGCGGACGCGGTTGCATGGGACTTCGAGGGGGCGGCGGGGCGCCAGCACGCGGACGGGAAAATCGATGGTTCCTCGATGAAGGGCAGGATGAAGCGCGCCGCGCGGTCGCGAAACGGGGGAGAAACGCCGGGCACGGGCGATACAGCCGATACACCGGACCCGCAGGACCGGCCGCGCGGGAGCGGCGAGTCCGGCGGCGGCGGCCGGGGCGGTGGCGGGCGACGAGGCGGCGGCGGAGGGCGGGGCGGACGCCGCGGCTCAGGCGGCGGAAGCAGAGCCGTTGATGTCACGTGGAGCGCCTACAGGTCCGCGCTGGCGCCCGCGGAATCGGTGACGCCGGCGACCCCGGGTCCGACGCCGGGGGCCTGAGCGGCCGGCGCGATCGTGAGCAGAGGGGGCCCGAGCGGTTGACGTCGGGCGACACCTTCTTCCCGCGGGAGTGGGCAGGTGAGGGCCGGGGCTCTTTCACCGGGTGCCGCAGAGCGAGTCTCCCGAGAGAGCCAATGCGAGGGGGACCCCGTCACCCCAACCCTCTCCCCCGACCGCGGGGGAGAGGGAGATGTTCAGCGAGCCGCTCAACGATTACCTCTTGACTCGGTTGACGCCTCGGGCCAGAGTTGATTGAACGTTCAACCAATGACTGTTACCGACACTCGCGAACGCCTGATCGAAACCGCCGCCCGGCTCTTCCACGAGCAGGGATATGCGGCGACCGGGGTCAGCACGATCCTCCGGGAGGCGGGCGTGCACAGCGGCAGCCTCTATTACTTCTTTTCGAGCAAGGAGGACCTTTTGGGCGCGGTCCTCGACCGGTACGTCGACCGGTTGAAGCCCGACATGCTCTCCCGCGCCGAGGCCGTCGCAGCGGATCCAGTCGAGAGGGTCTTCGCGCTCCTCGGCGTCTATCGCATGGGCCTCGAGATGACCTCCTGCACCCTCGGGTGCCCGATTGGAAACCTCGCGCTCGAGCTCGGCGACGCGTATCCCGACCTGCGGCGGAAGGTCGAGACGAACTTCGAGAACTGGTCCGCCGCCGTCGCCGGATGGCTCCGCCAGGGGGCGGGGCGCTTCCCGGCCGACACCGATCTCGACGCTCTGGCGGATTTCGTCCTCATCGTGATGGAGGGCGGGATCATGCAGGCGCGCGCCCGAAAGAGCCTCGCTCCCTTCGACGCCGCCGTGGCGTCCCTCCGGGACTACTTCGAGCGTCTCTACGAGACCGGGGCGAGACCGTCTCGGCCCATCAAACCCGCAACGAAAAGGAGAAAGTGACCATGGCCCCCTTTCGCGCTTCAAAGAACGCTTCGATCCTCGCTCTGCTTCTCACGACCGCTTCCATGAGCGGCGAGGCGGCGCCGGCCGTCAAGCCGGTGAACACCTTCACGGAGGGCGCGGTGAAGGTCACTGAGACGCGCTCACCCGTCAAACGGCTCGACTTCGAAGTCGTCGTCCCGGCGACGGTCGAGCAGGTCTGGACGGCGGTCACGACTCAGGACGGGCTCATGAGCTGGCTCGCGCCGAGCGCGAAAGTGCGGCTGGAGCTCGGAGGCGAGTGGCAGGTCTCGTTCGGCGCCGGCGCTCCCGCCGGAGGAACCGTCCTGAGCTGGCTCCCGATGGAAATGCTCGCCGTGCACGCCATGGCCCCCGAATGGTTTCCGAACGTGCGGCGCGACCGGACGATCGCCGTTTTCCGATTCGAGCCGGTCGGTGAGAAGCAGACGCGCGTGCGCCTTGCCCAGATCGGCTGGAAGGACGGAGAGGAATGGGACAAGGCCTTCGACTACCTGGGGAAAGGAAACGCCCAGCTCCTGAACATGCTGCATCACCGCTTCGCGGAAGGCCCGACCGATTGGAAGGCCGCGATGGCGAAGTCCGCGGAAAAGAAAAGCAATTAGGGTCTCGGGATCCGGGGCCGCAGGCCATCCGTCTGCGGCCCGGGTCTTGCTTCTCGTTTTCGGCGTCGCGTCATCTCGCCGGAGAATAAGGAAGGACTAGGATCTCTCCATGAAAACCGTTCTGATTTTCGTTCTCCTCGGCGCGCTGGTCGGAGCCGTGGCCGCGTCCCTGATTGTGCCCCCGACGCTCAGCTGGTACAACGAATCGGGGTTTCTTTCGCAGCCGCAGAGCGGTCCGGTGCAGGCGCTGGTCAACATCCCGCAGGTGATCCGTTACACCACGACGCGGCTCATCAAGGGACAGCTGATCGGGAGCGGCGTCGGCGCTCTGCTCGGGCTGGCCGTGGGAATCATGGCCGCGCGGGCCGGGGGCCGGCGGCGGGTCACCGTTTCGTCTCCCGCGCCCACTCCGGCGTCCGCGGCCCCGCGCCCGCCCTCCTGACCGGCGCCGGGCTCAGAGCCGGCCGATCACGGTGATCGAGACGTCGTCCTCCGGCGCCTCGTCCCCCCGGAAGACCCGCAGCTCCCGGGCGAGCGCCTCGACGAGATCGGGAGGATAGAGCCCCGCGCCGACCCTCGCGATCGGGATCACGCGCTCCTCGCCGAACTCGACTCCCGCCGCGTCGCGTCCCTCGGAAACACCGTCCGAATAGAGAAGGAGCCGCTCGCGGCTTTCGAGGCGGCCCGCCTCGACCTCCCACGAAAGCGGGGTCCGGATGCCGAGCGGGTACGCGCCCTTTCCGATCCGCGCGAGCACCGCGCCCTCCGCCGACAGCTTCAGGACCGGCGGATGTCCCGCGACCGTTCCCTGGTAGGCGCCGTCCGGGCTGAGCAACAGGTAAACGCACGAAAAGAAGGCCCGCGGTCCGCCGGTGCGGCAGAGGATCCGATTCAACGTCGCGAACATCGCTTCCGGAGCCGGATCGATGTCGAGCTGCGTGCGAAAAGACGCGTGCGCCACCGCCATGACGAGTCCCGCCGCCATCCCGTGCCCGGACGCGTCGCCGAAGAGGACGGCGAGGCGGCCGTCGGGCAGCGGCACGAAGTCGTAGATGTCGCCGCCGACGGTGTTGGCGATCTCGTTGTGGGCGCCGAGCTCCCATCCCGGAATTGCGGGCAGCGTGTTAGGAATCAGGCTCGCCTGGAGGTCGCGCGCGAGCTCGAGTTCGTCGCGGAAGTTGATCTTGTCGACGAGCTCCATCGCGAGAAGCAGCACGACGACCACGAGCGCGATGAACAGCCAGCCGTTGTCGAAGTAGAAGTGGTACTCGGTCGTCTTGAGGACGTTGCCGTGCTTGTGCGTGGAGTGCAGGAAAGAGGGACCCTGAAACGAGAAGAGCAGGCAGAGCAGCGCCGTCGCGAAGAGGACCCTCCGCGCCGGCGCGAGCCGCCGGGAGAGCCCGAACAACACCGCGTTCGAAGTCCGGAAGAAGCGCTTGACGCGGCCGCCCGGACGTTCCAGCTCGTGGGCGTGGTCCGCGGTGAGCTTCGCGCGAGCGCGCTGCCACTCACGGCCATAGAGGCCCGAGATGTCCTTCCGGCCCACCGCGTGGAAGGTGGAGCGGATGAGGTCGAGCCAGTCTTTTCTTGAAGGCATGAAGCGAAGAATATCGGCAGGCGGATGGGTGGTCCGGGAATCGGGAATCGGGAATCGTAAATCGAAGGGCTGAGGTCCCCTGATCTGCTCTCTACTTCGCCGGAGGATGCGCGGCATTCCGATCGGCTTCCCAGACCGGCCGTAGTCGTAGGTTGGGTAGTTCCCGGTGCGGAAGGCGGACACCGAGGCGCCTCGCTCTATCGCAGGGGTCACGTTGCCCGGCGGGTTAACTCAAAGAGGAGCCGAAGGGCTTCCGGCATGGCGCGGTTCTCGCTTGTTGCGTGACGGAGCCAGGGGGAAGATGTGAAGAGTCCGATGGAAATGACGGGACACGGAAGGGTCCGAACGGCGCGCCTGCTCGCGATGGCGGCCGATGCGCTCCAGATCGGCGTCTTTCCTCTCTTTGCTCCGGGCGCGGCGTCTCCGGTGAACGACGCCCTCGACGTCGCAGTCGCCGGTGCGATGACCTGGCTGGTGGGCTGGCACTGGTCGTTCCTGCCCTCTTTCGTCGCAGAGCTCGTGCCGGGCCTCGACCTGGTGCCGACCTGGACGGCTGCCGTATTTTTCGCGACGCGCGGAGCCGGCTCGGTGCAGCAGGCGAAGCATCCGGACGCGATCGACGCGGAGGTGGTCTCGTCCGAGCCAGCTTCACCCCGGGCCCGATAAAGCTCGAGCGGGAAGTGCGCCGTCAGCCTCAAGGCGCCGAACTCCCCCTCCGTGACCCGCGTCCTCTCCGGCGAAACTCCATAGAATCCGGTTCATGTTCGCCGAACACATCGGCATCGTCGCCTGCAGCGCCGAGGGCGCGGCGCTCTGCTATCGGACGATCTGCCTGGAAGCGATTCCCCGGATGGGCGAGCACGACCATCCCCGGGTCACGCTGTGCGCGATACCGATGGCCCGCCACATGGAGTTCATCCGGCGCGGCGATTGGGGAGGCGTGTCGGAGCTCCTCCTGGACGGCGCGGTCGAAGTGGCGCGTGCGGGGGCGTCGTTCGCGATCTGTCCCGACAACACGGTTCACGAGGCATTCCCGGCGATGCTCTCCCGGTCGCCAATCCCGTGGCTCCACATTGCCGACGTCGTGGCGTCAGAAGCGGAGACTCGAGGGTACAGGCGGCTGGGAGTCCTCGGCACGCGTTACCTGATGGAAGGTCCCGTCTATCGGGAGGCGCTCGCCCGCCGCAATATCGAGATGCGCATCCCGCCTGCGGCCGAGCGCGAGACGATCAATCGGGCGATCTTCGAAGAGCTCGTCAACGCGATATTCGAAGAGAAGACCCGCGAGATGTTCCACGAACAAATTCAAAAACTGAAGGAGGCCGGCTGCGACGCCGCGGTCCTGGGATGCACGGAGATCCCGCTGATCGTGCGGCCCCAAAAAGCCGCGCTCCCGACCCTGGACTCAACGCGTCTCCTGGCGCGCGCGGCGCTGGATCGGGCGATCGGCGGGCCCGGCTCCCCGTAAATCCGCGGCCCCGGCTGCTGCCGCTCCTCCG
>JBDTRB010000090.1:0-15425 GCA_039931865.1 Acidobacteriota bacterium
TTCGGTCAGGAGACTCCTCTCGATGCGAGCTTAGCCACCAGCTCGCCGGAAGCGCAGCTCCGCCCCCTCTCCCGGCGGGAGAGGGTTGGGGTGAGGGGCTTAGCCGCGCCTCCCATCGATACGCAACCTGTCCCTACGCCTTCCTCCGTTCGATCGAGCTGATCTGGATCCCCTTCATTCCGTTGCGGATCGAGACCCTCCCGCGTACCGTCGCCGGGACGTCGGCGAGGTTGGCGACGCGGTCCTTCACCGAGAACGGCTTTTCCTCGAACGGCACGTAAAGAGTTCCGTCCTGCGCGAGGAAACCGGCGGGCACTCCGCGAGCGATGCACGCGTTTGCGCAAGCGGTGTGGGCGGCGTCGTGAATCCCGTGTGTGACGTAGCAGTGCAGGTCCACGACCGTGCCCTCGAGCGTGACTTCCGGGGGCTGTTCTTCCGCGGCGGTGCGGGCGGCCTGGAGAGCGACGAGGATCAGCAGGACGATCGAGCCGAAGGCGAGCTTTTTTCGCCTGGATTCTCCTTTTGTGGGGGTGCGTGGTGAGTGTCTGCGCCGGGGGCGTGCGGCGCATGTGCCGGAAGTCCCTTCCCGACAAACGTGACTTCCGGCACGTGCCGGCGGTGCGCCGCCCCTATACTTTCGACACTCCAATGAACGGGACCTTCCCGGCCGAGTACCCGCGCCTGCTCCGGCTGGCGGGAGGGGCCGTGTGGATCCTCGTCGGATTCCCGGTCCTGACCAGTTTCAGCCAGGCGCGCGCTTCCGGTTCGAGCGCCCTCGGGTTCGCCGCGTGGGTCGCCGCGTTCCTTCTCTTTGCCGTCGCCTACTCGATCACTTCGCGCGAAGGGCGATTCGAGCGGGACCGCGGCGGAGCCCTCCTCCTGCTCGCCGCTCAGTCGGCGGCCGTGCTGGCGCTCGTCGCCCTCCCGCCCTGTTACGGACTCGAGGGCGCGCTGATGGTGCTGGTCGCCATCCAGCTCGGCGGCCGGCTTTCACCCGCCGCGGGGGTCTCCTGGATCGTCTCGCAGAGCGCTCTCTTTTTTCTCGGAATGTCACTTCACTGGAGCGTGCACTCCGGGATCATGATTGCGGGCGCCTACTTTCCGTTCCAGCTCCTCGCGTTCTGGACGGCGCACCTTCTCGCGCGCGAGGGGGCGGCGCGCCAGGGGCTCGCCCGCGTCAACGCGGAGCTGCACGCCACCCGCGACCTTCTCGCGGAGAGTCATCGAATGTCCGAGCGCCTCCGCATCGCGCGGGATCTCCACGACGTGCTGGGCCACCATCTGACGGCGCTCGCGCTGAACCTCGAGGTCGCGAGCCACCAGGTGACGGGTCCGGCGCGCGGGCAGATCGAGGCGGCCCGGGACCGCTCGCGCGAACTTCTGGGCCAGATCCGCGATGCCGTGCGTGCGCTGCGCTCCGGCGGCGACGAAATCCGCCTCGACGCCGCCATTCGCCGACTGGCGGAGGGCATTCCGAGCCCGCGCATCCACGTCGAATTCGCCGACAACCTGGCCGTCCCCGATCCCGGCTCCGCTCAGATTCTTCTCCGCTGCGCGCAGGAGATCATCACGAACGCGGTCAAACACTCGCGCGCAGAAAACCTCTGGTTGAGCGTGGTGTCGAGCGGAGGGGCGATCGAGATCCAGGCGCGGGACGACGGTCAGGGCTCCTCCTCGCCGGGTCCGGGCGTCGGGCTGACGGGAATGCGCGAGCGCCTCGAAGAGCGCGGCGGCCGGCTCTCGGTGCGGTCGGAGCCCGGCGCCGGCTTCGAAGTCGTCGCCGTTCTCCCCGCCGGCTGAATCGATGAGCGCGGCGCCCGTTCGCGTCTGCCTCGTTGACGACCAGACGCTCGTTCGCGAAGGCATCCGCAGCCTTCTCGGCCTCGCGCCGGGCATCGTCGTCGTCGCGGAAGCGGGAGACGGCGCCTCCGCAGTCGCCGCGATCGAGGCCTCGCATCCCGATCTGGTGCTGCTCGATCTTCGGATGCCGGGTCTGTCCGGGATCGAGGTGCTGGAGGCCCTTGCGGCCCGAGGGGCGCTTCCTCCGACGATCGTCCTGACGACCTTCGACGACGAGGAGCTGGTCGTGCAGGCGTTTCGCGCGGGAGCGCGCGGGTTTCTGCTGAAGGACGTTTCGCTCGACGGTCTCGTCCGCGCCATCCACACGGTCATGGAGGGCGGCACAATCGTCGCGCCTGTCCTCGACAACGACACAGCCCGCGCGGCGAAGTCTCTCGCATCCGATTTCCCCCGTCTGGACCCGCCGGACCCGCTCACCGGGCGTGAAATCGAAGTGCTCCGGCTGATGGCGCGCGGCGAGAGCAATCGCGAGATCGCCCGCGCGCTCTTCGTCGCGGAGGGCACGGTCAAGAACCACGTCTCGAGCATCCTCTCGAAGCTCGGCGTGCGTGACCGGACACGTGCGGTTCTGCAGGCGGTCAAGGCGGGAACGATCTAGGCCGCGCGCGATTATTTTCTTCAGTCAGGGCCGCAGCAGCACCTTCAGGACTCCAGGCCTCCCGGCTTCTCGAAGCGCCTTTGAGGCCTGTGCGAGAGGAAACTCGGCGCTCACGAGGTCGTCGACCCGGATGCGCCGCTCGCGCAGCAGGTCGAGCGCCGGCTCGAAGCGGCCGCAGCGGGACCCGATGACGGTGATCTCCGAAATCACGAGCGGGGCGGCGTCGAAACTGGTCGGGCCGTGGTGCGTCGTTTTCCAGATGATCGTGCCTCGCGGCCGGACGAGCTCGATGGCTCGGGTGATTCCCTCGGGGGCTCCTGTCGCCTCGACGACCAGATCGAAAGAGCGGCTCCGCGCGCCGGATCGCCGGCCGAGCAACGACACGCTCGCACCCGCATGCGCGAGCACGCGGGCGACCAGGCGGCCGAGTTTTCCGGGTCCGAGCACCGCCGCCCGGCAGCCCGCCGGGACGTCCACCTGATCGAGGATCTCGCACGCCGCCGCAAGCGGCTCGGCGAAGACGGCCCCCTCGTCCGAGATCCCGGAAGGAACTTCGCGAAGATTTTCTTCGGGCAGCGTCAGGAATTCCGCGTGCGCACCGGGATGGCCGAGGATCCCGAGCACGCGGCGCCTGGCGCAGTGGCGAGCGAGCCCGTCCCGGCATTGCGCGCACCGGCCGCACCCGAGGTTGATCTCGCCAACGACGCGCTTATGGAGCCAACGGGAGTCCCGCGGCCCCTCGACGATCCCGACGAATTCGTGACCCGGCACGCCGGAGAAGCCGTGGTACCCGCGGCGCAGCTCGAGGTCCGTATTGCAGATGCCGGAGAGCAGCACCCGGATCCGGGCATGCCGGCGCCGGGGACGGGGAATTGGAATCTCGGAAACGCGCGCGCGCCCGGCAGCAAAGACGAGGGCTTTCATGAATCGGATTCTGCCGGATTACGGTACCCCTAACCCCTAACCCCTAACCCCTAACCCCTAACCCCTAACTACTAACCCCTGGCGTCTGACCCCCGCCTACTTCGCTATCTCGCCGAGCGCCTTCTCGGCCTCCGCGAGCAGCGCGTCGGGGCCGACCGGCAATCCCGTCGCGTTTTTCATCCACACATCGGGCGCGACGCGGCCCGCAGTCGCCATCCGTTCGAATTCCTCGCCGAGGTGTCCGGACGCTTCGATCTTCCGCTCGATCTGAAACGCGATCATGTGGCCGAGCGGGTAGTCGGGCAGGTACAGGATCGAATCGATCATGTGGGAGTAAATGGCGAGCAGCACGGCGTCGCGCTGTCCGAAGACCGGCGCGTAAAAACGGTTCCAGACCGCGCGCGCGATGTCGAGCGTGGCGGCCTTCAGCTGCGCGGGTGTCGCGTCGGGATGCGCATACATCCAGTTCCACACGTCCATGTCGACGAGCGCGGCCCCGGCGATCTCGTAGGTCCCCCAGAAATCGTTCAAGGTCTTCAACGCGCGCGCCGCCGGGTCCGGGCGCGCGAGGCCGAGCAGCTCGAGGTCGTGCGCCTGGAACACGAACGCGAGCGCCTCGGTGAACGCGTTGTTGGGGACGCCCTGGAGCAGCGTGTGGTCGATCGAGTTCAAAGAGAAGGTCTGCTCGACGGTGTGCCCCATCTCGTGCACGGCGATGTTGAAGCCCTTGTAGTTCATGCCGTTTTTCTCGACCCGCGTGCGCAGGTGCGCGGAGTCGTCGCGACGCCCCGCGCCCAAGGCGTGTCCGGAGCCTCGCGCCGCATCGACGGCGATGTGCGTCGCGAGCCACCGGGACTTCTCCTTCGAAAACCCCAGGTGCTCGAGCAGATTCGGGATGTCCTTCTGATAGGCGGCCGCGGTCGGGTATTTCCTGCGGACGATGTCGTCGAGCTCCGCTTCCGGGTACGGGCTCTTCGCGCGAAACCCCGCGTACCAGATGTCGAACGGCTCGAGAGGTCGCTTCAGACGCGTCGTGATCAGCCGCGCGACGCGGGGGACGAGCGGCGACGACACAACCCGCTCGAGCATCGCGCGGAATCGCGGCTCCGGGATCTCGCGGTCCTCGTCGAAGCGGCGCGCCATCAGGGTCGGTGCGTTCGGCGAGTAGGGATCCGCCTTGCGCACGGCCTGAAAAACCGCCAGCAGCCGGGCGTATCGCGTATCGGGCTCGGCCGCGGAAGTCGCCCTGCGGCCCGGCGGAAGAGGACGGTCGGAATCCTTCACGGCTGACGGCTTCACGTCGTTCGTGAGCGGGTTCCAGTCGACGCCCGGGTTGTCAATAACGGATTCGGGGATCGTCTGCGTGACGATCCTCTCCATCACTTTCTGGATCGTCCGCTGGCGCGCGAGCCCATCTTTTCCGCTCGAATAATCCGACTTGAGCTGGTCGCGGAGGTTCCAGTGCGAAAGAAGCCGCATGCCCGCCGGAAAAAGCCGCTTGCCGCTTCCGTCGACCAGGTGATGCATCCAGACGTTGTAGCCCGCGATGTAACTGGCGGCGCTCGAAGCGGCCTGCGCGACAGCGAGGTTGACCTCCGCCGGAACGCGTTTTCCGAACCGCTGCGCCAGCCGGGCCTCCGCCCACTGGCGACGCGACCACGTCTCCCCGGAACTGAGGCGCTCCTGGAGCTTGGTGAGCGGAAAATTCAGGAGGACCGTGAACGCGAGCTTGTTCGCAAACAGGTCGTCGCTGACGTGCGCGGAGGGGTCGTATCCCGCCAGCGTCTCGTCGAAGGGATAGATCGTGCCGAGGTCGAGGTCCGACTGCTTCCGGAAATCGCGTCCGATCTCGAGCATGTGCCCGTCGAGGGACTCCATCGCGAGCTCGAGACGGGAGAACATCGCCTCGCGGGAAACCGGGTCTCCCGCGAAGTTTTTCCCGACGAAGTCGGCCAGGGCGCTGTCGTCGCCGTCGGAGGCGCGCCAGAACTCCCGCACCTGCGAAACTCCGCGCCGGATCCGGTCCCGTTCGCCCGCCCCGTACCGGGTGGTGAGCTCCGTTTCGAGCCTGTCGGCTGAGTCCATCGGCGCCTTTCGATCCGGAGGCGCCGCCCCGCTCTGCGCCTTCAAGCCCAGGGTCACGAGGAACACGGCCACCGCGATGGCGATGCGGAACGCCTTCCGACAGCCGAACATCCTGTTCCTCCGGTGATCGAATTCTAACGTGTCAGAATCCCGGACCCGCCATGAATCCGCGCGGCCCGTCATCCGGCCAGATCCCGCTCTTCGCGGCCGAGCCCGCCCCGGGGGCCTCGAACCCGTCGGAACGGCGGCTCGAGAGGGAGCGCGCCGAAGCGCTGCTCATCAGGGAGCGGCTCCCGAGGAACGTCCGCTTCGGCACGAGCTCCTGGAGCTTCCCAGGCTGGGAGGGGATCGTGTATCCGCGGCGCGCGACGGCGTCCCGGCTCGCCCGCGAAGGGCTGATCGAATACGCGCGGCATCCTCTCTTGACTACGGTCGGGATCGATCGAAGTTTCTATGCGCCCATCCCGAGGGAGGACCTTCGCGTCTACTCCTCGCAGTTGCCGGAAGGATTCCTCTGCTGCGCGAAGGCGCCCGCCTCCGTGACGGGCGCGGCACTGCCCGGCGCGCGGGCGGCGAACCCGGACTTCCTGAACCCCCGCCGGTTCGAGGACGAGATGCTGGGGCCGTTCCGGGAGGGCTTCGCCGCGCACACCGGTCCGTTCCTGCTGCAGTTCCCGCCCGCGCCGCGCGAGGCGAGGCTGACGCCCGACGCGTTCGCGTCCGCCCTGGACCGGTTCCTCGAAGCGCTTCCGCGCGCCGGTTCCTACGCCGTCGAGCTGCGCGATCCGCGGCTTCTCACGGCCGAATACCGGAAGGTGCTCCTGCGCCACAAGGTCGCTCACGTGTACAACGCGGCGTCCGGAATGCCGATGCCCGGCCTGCAGGCGGAGACGGTGCCTGTGGAAGCGCCGTTCGTCGTGATCCGCCTCCTGCTCCGACCCGGCACGGGGTACGACGAACGCCGCGAGGAATTCGTTCCGTTCAATCGCATCGTGGACGAGAATCCGGAGATGCGGCGCGACACCCTCGACCTCATCCGCGCCGCGGGAGAACGGCCCGTTTACGTGCTCGTCAATAACAAGGCCGAAGGCTGCGCGCCGGCGACGATCCGGGCGCTCGCCGAAGAGCTCGCCGCGATCACACCTTCGTGACCGCGCTCTTTTTCATCGACCGGACGAGCCCGTCGAACGCCGGTTGCGCGGCGGAAATCGCGGCCGCCGGGCCGGTGCATTTGAAGAAGACGAGCCCCTCGGGTCCTTCGACGATCGCTCCCATGAGGCGATAGCCGGGTTTCTTTCCCTGCGACTGCATCATCGGGCCTCCCGGGGAGAGATACGTCCCGGAGGTCTGCACTCGATGTACCCGCATCCCGTCAACGATCTCGATGGACGTCGTGGCCGGCGGCGCCCCCTCGAACTGCTTCCCCCATCGGTCTATGTTCTCGGCGAGCGAGCCGCCCCGCCCCTGCCCGAAATAAAAGACCCCGCATTCTCCCGGCTCCGTTTTCGAGGGAACCGAATACGTCGCAACGCGCATCTGCCGGGGAGCCTGCGCGGTCCAGCCGGGGGGCACAGCCCATCGAACCCCGGGCGCCGATCCGTCGATGGCGATCGCGGCGAGCGGAGAAAGAAGGCAGAGGGTGAACCAGGCCAATTTCCGAATCGGCATCGCGTCCTCCTTGAGGCTTGACGCTCTGAATCTTATGCGTTCGACCGAAGATGGTCCGGATGGGAGTGAACACGCTTCCGTTTGACCTTTTTTCCGAGTCCAATTCCACGAAGGACGGCTTGGAACTTGCAGTCCGGGACGCCATGGACGGTCCCTCCAAGCGCGTTTCCCGCCTTGACCGAGAGGGGGAGAAAGAGCGGGCGCAGATCGCGTCCGATCTGACTGACGTTCGCGCCCGCGTGGAGAAGTTCAAACGCCGCGGGGGAATCTGGCTCCAGCTCGCGGGCCTTGCGGCGGCGGCCGCGGGAGCGGGCCTGGCCGTCGCCGGGCTGGTGCGGCGGGTCACGCGAAACCGCACGGAATCGATTGCGGCGCGGTGGAGCCGTTCTTTCCGCCGGGCAGATCGCCAGGTAAAGAAGTATCGGCCGCGGCCAATCCCGATCACCCTTCTGTTCGCACTCCTCCGGTCTCCCATCGCGCGGCGGGCTCTCGCGTCGGGCGGGGAGAAGCTGCTCGCCCGCGGCAGGCGCGCGGCGGAAGACGCTCGCTCCGGCGGCGACGACGATGAAGACGCGGAGAACGCGCGGGAAAGCGGAGGATCGCGCGGCGCGGGGGCGGGGGCCAGCAAAAAAAAGCCCGGCCCGACGGACCCCGACAAAGAGGCGGACTCGAAAGACGAGGATGACGCTCCGTCCTCCCGGAAGGCGAAGCTCGAAGGCCAGAAGAAAACCGACGGCCAGAAGAAACCGCCACCGGCTTCCGACGAGGCCGGCGAGCAAAAGGCAAAAGGCACCCTCGAGGCGCTGAAGCACGCGACGTGGAAAGAACGTCTCGGCTTCGTGTGGGGGCTCTTCCGGGACGCGGCGAAAGACTTCCAGAAGCACGAAGCGCTGACGCGCGGGGCGGCCCTTGCTTACGCGACCATGCTTTCGCTCGCGCCGCTCCTGCTCATCATCGTCGCGGTCGCCGGGTTCGTCTTCGGGAAGGACGAAGTGCGGCAGCGGATGCTGGGCCAGATCGGGCAGCTCGTCGGCCCCCAGGCGGCCGCGACGGTCGGATCTCTCATGCAGCAGGCGAGCAAACCGGCGAGCGGAATCCTCGCGACCATCTTCGGGATCGCCACACTGTTGCTGGGCGCAGGCGGCGTGTTCGGATACCTCCAGCAGATGCTCAACAAAATCTGGAGAGTTCCGGAGAAGCAGACGAGCGGGATCTGGAACATGATCCAGTCCCGATTTCTCTCACTCGCGATGGTGCTCGGAACGGCATTTCTCCTCCTGGTTTCTCTCGCCGTCTCCGCGGCGCTCTCCGCCGTCGGAAAGAAGGCGGGCGAGGAGGTCACCTTTGTCTTCGGCGCGCTGCACGCGCTCCTTTCCTGGGCGGTCGTCGGTCTGCTGTTCGCGCTTATCTTCAAATTTCTTCCGGACACGAAGATCGCGTGGCGGGATGTCTGGATCGGTTCCGGGATCACGTCGATTCTCTTCGTGCTCGGCCAGTTCCTCATCGGCCTTTATCTCGGGCGGATCTCGGGGCCCTACGGGGGCGCGGGAGCGCTCGTCGTCGTGCTTCTCTGGACGTATTACTCGGGCCTGATCCTCTTCTACGGCGCCGAGATCACGCAGGTCTTCGCGAACAACCACGGCTCCCGCAAATAGGAACTCCGGGCTCCGCCGGCGAATTAGCGCTGGAAGGCGTAGGAGACCTTCAGGAAGAACTGCCGGTCGCGCCTCTCGAACGTGTTGGTCTCCGACAGCGTGCGGTTGTCCCCGTAGCCGATGAACAGCACCGACTGCCAGTTGATCTTGTACGCGAACAGGGCGGATCCCGTGAGCGATCCATCGCTCGCGCCGACGGAGGATCGGTAGAGGGACACGTCCCGATTCGTCCGGACGTACTGCGCGATGGCGCGGAAGAACGCCTTCGAGTTGAAGGTGTAGGTCGCCTTCAGCCGCGCGATCTTCGCGGTGAACAGGCGCTCGCGCGACCCGCCTGCTTCCGGTGTCACGTCGAGCCAGCGGAGCGCCCCATTGGCGGCAAGCGCGAGGTGGTCCGTCGGGCGGACCGTGGCCGCGAGGACGAGGTTTGCGCCGCGTCCGCCGCGTGAGTTCGCGAAGTCGACTTGCTCCCCGACGAATCCGGAAAGCGCGATTCCCGAGATGGCCCCGGACGGCGCGAACTGAATGTTGAAAAGGAGCTGCCGCCGGGGGATATCCTTCGTGCCGCTCCGGACGCGATCGAACGCGAGCCGAAACCGCGACATCGAATTCCAGCGGCCGTCGAGCTCGATTCCGCCGGAGACGTCCCGGGAGATCAGGTTGTGCTCCATGTCCGCCGAGTATTCCGCCTGGACGAAGCGGCGGAACCGGCTGAAGATCCCTGTAGGCCGCGTCGTGTAGCCGCTTTCGGCGTAGTTGCGCCGGTAGCCGACCTGCGGCACGAATCCGTCCTCCGCGCGAAAGCCGTCGCCGAAGTCCTGATACTCGGTGAACCAGTCCCAGTGCGGGTCGTTGTGCTGATACCAGATGTCCGCCGCGTGCGAATCGAGCCGGCGACCCGTCCAGTCCGGAGTCAGAGCGGGACGATCGGGAGTCTTCGTGTTGCTCAGGAGAAACTGTCCGGTGACGGTCTCGTGGTCGTTCGGCCGCCACTGAAAATCCGGCCCGTAAACGCGGTTGTACCCGCCGCCCGAAATCTCGCGGTCCGTCGCGAGAAAGCTGACGAAGGACTTCCCGATGTTCTGTCGCACCCGGCCGATCCCGACGAACGACTGGAAATCCTGGTCGGCAAAGTCGGAGCCGTTCGGGCCGGGGAGGATGACGCTGCCGCCCCCGCGGTCCTCGGCGACGAGCACCGTGTACCCGGTATCGCCCATCTTGCCGGTTGCGCGCGCTCCCCAGCGCGGGGACGTGATGCTGCGCGTGTACACGGCGGGGATCGGAGTCGAGAAGAGCTCGATGCCTTCCAGAAAGAACGGCCGTTTCTCCGGGAAATTCAGGGCGAAGCGCTCATTGGCGCCGATCTGGGCGACGTCGGACTCCACCTGCGAGAAATCCGGATTGACGGTCGCGTCGATCGCCGTGTTCTCGTTCGGGTTCCACTTCGCGTCGACGCCTCCGTTCCCACGTCCCGGTTTGTTGAGAAGCGGCGAGCCGGGCTCACCGCGGGGGACGCCCTCTTCCTTGAAGGTCGCGTAAGGCGCCACCACGATGTGGCCGCCCGACGGGAGCCCGGAGAGACCCGTCAGAGAGGCGCAGTGGCAGAGAAAGCAGCTCGATCCGCGGGGAAGGCGCGAAGTGAAGAGCTGATAACGGAACTGCCTCGGATAGTTCCGGTACAGCATGATCGCCCAGGTCTGCGGGTCGCCCTTGGAATAGCGCAGGGAGGAGAACGGGATCCGCATCTCGAGGATCCATCCATCGGGCGTGATCTTCGCCGCCGAGTCCCAGTAGAAGTCGGGTGAGTTGTCCTCGCCGGAGAAATCGTCGCTGACCGCGTCGTACTGGACGCCGCGTGGGTTCGCGAGAAACAGGATGCCGCTTCGGCCGTCGTTGCGCGGGTTGATGATGACCCCGCCGTAATCGAGAGCGCTCCCGATCTGATCCCGGTCCGCGTAAGGGGCCCGGATCTTGGAGGGGTCCGGGTCCGAAAATTCAAAGGCCGCGTAGAAGAAGCGGTCGTCGTAGGTCAGGTAACCGACGCTCCTGACCTTCGCCGGAATGTTGTCGCCGGGATTCGTCTCGTACCAGGTCTCGAGACGGGTCGCGTTCTTCCAGCCGGGGTCGGAAAGGTCGGCGTCGACCGTGATCGGGCCGGCGGCGCGCGTGATGCGGATCGTCTCCGCTTCCTGCGCGTGGAGGGCGGTCGTCGCCAGCCAGAGTGCCAGGGCGTAAAGAAGTATCAGCAGAACGAGATTCCGCCTCGCGGCGCGGGTCCCCACTACCGGGCTTAGACGCTCCAGAACGGTCAAGGTTAGGGAAGGTACGGGAAAGTTCGCATCAGGTTCCAATGCGTCGCCTCCGCTGACTGCGGGACGTACCGTATCCACCACCGTGGTGAGGAAGCGATGAGGAAACACCCTCTCCCCGCGGGAGAGGGCTGGGGTGAGGGGGCGGGCTCGCCGCGTGGGGTTGCGCCGGGGGATTTTCGCGGCGCGATTGTCAGGGCACCCCCCCACCCTGACCCTCTCCCGCCGGGAGAGGGAAATCCCGGAGGGGACCTACCGCATCGCCTCCATCGGAGAGAGGCGCGCCGCGCGGACTGCCGGATACATGCCGAAAGTCATGGCAAGCACGAGAGCGATCGCCCACGCGACGATGAGGCCGACGGGGTTCACGACCAGGCCATAGGGAAAGCTCGCCGACAACGCCTTGCACACGACCGCGCCCGAGAAGGTGCCGAGCGTCGCGCCCAGGGCGGCGAGGACGCACGCCTCGAGCAGGAACTGGATCAGGATCTCCGAGTCCGACGCGCCCATCGCCTTGCGCAGGCCGATCTCGAACCGGCGGTCCGAGAACGAGATCATCATCACCGAAAGCACGCCGACTCCGCCGACGAGCAGCACGGTCGCGGCGAGGCTCATCAGGACGACCTTCCAGCCGAAGATCTGGTTCAAAAACTGCTGGTACGACCGCGCGAGCTCCGCCTCGAGGTCCTTCACCTCGGTGTCCTCGATCCCGTGGTGCGCCTGCCGCGCGCGGCCGACCATGACGGTCGACAGCTCGCCCAGGTCCTTCTTGTTTTTCAGTTTCACGGAGAGCTGTGTCAGCTTGTGCTCGGAATCCATCCGGTCCATGTAGGTCTCGAGCGGGATCGAGATCCCGTTCGCGTCCTGCCAGTTCTCGTCCGAAAAGATCTGCCCCTTCGCCTGCACGCCGACGACGCGGAAGGGAATCCCTTCCACCAGGATGTCCCGGCCGACGGGGTCCGACCCGCCGAAAAGCTTCGAAGCGAGCGTCGCGCCGACAACCGCGACGGTGGAGCGCCGCCGCTGGTCGTTCTCCGTCAGCCCGCGGCCCAGCCCGATCGGACGGTTCATCCACTTGCCGTAATCGAACGCGACGCCGTTGACGAAGATCCGCTCCGTTCCTCCCGAGATGCGCGTCGCGGAACGCCTGCTCGCGCGGGGAATGAACGCGAGCACCTTGTCATTGGGCGCGGTCAGCCGCGGAAGGTCCTCGTAACGGAACCCCGGGCTCATGGCGAACCGCTTCTGGTCGTCGGTCGTTTCGGGCGCCTTCGGGACGAGCATCAACGTGCCGTCCCAGCTCATGCCCGAGAATCCGGTGGAGATCTTGTCCATGATGCCGTCCATCACAGAGGTCATGACGACGAGCGCGAAAACGCCGAGCATGAGAAGGGTCAGCGTGAGGATCGAGCGGAGCTTGTGCGCCCACAGCTCGATCAGCCCTCCGCGTATCACCTCTCCGTAGAGCGCCAGGTGCGCGGGGATCGACAGCCGCCGGGAGCCGGCCTCCTGGAGAGGCGCCGGGATGGCCGCCGCCCCCGCCGTGACGCGCTCGCTACTCATAGCGAAGGGCTTCCATCGGAGAAAGGCGGCTCGCCTTGAGCGCCGGGAACAGGGCGAAGACGAACCCGAACGCGGCGGCCATGACATACGCCGCGAGGAAGCTCTTCGCATCCATGTGGAGCGGCACGCCGATCGAGTAGGTGATGATCTTCGAGAACCCGACTCCCATCACGAGGCCGACGAGCGACCCGGCGCCGGTCAAGAGCAGGGCCTCGACCATGAAGTCCTTGAAGACCTCGCGCCCCGAGGCGCCGATCGCCATCTTGACGCCAACCTCCCGGATGCGCTCCTTGAGCGTCGCCATCTGAATGTTCACGTTGACCATTCCGCCGCCGATCAGCGACAGCACACCCGAGAGCATGAAGATGATGTTGTAAGCGTCGCTCTGGCTCTGCTCCTTCTTCACACGCGCCGCGACGTCGTCGAGGCGGAAGTCGTCCTGCTGCCGGTGGTTCGCCTTGAGCATCGAGCCGAGGCTCTTCGAGAACATCGCCATCGCGTCGAAGTTGCGAATCCGGAATGTCACGCGGTCCGCGCGGCGGTACTGGTCGCCCTCGAAGCGCCGCGTGACGAGACTCGTCGGCACCGCAATGATCTTGTTGCGGCGCCGGAACATGTTGTGATTCGACTTGCGGAAGTGGAAGACGCGCTCCCGGAGCACGCCGACCACGGTGACAGGGACGTCGCCGATGCGGATTGTTTTTCCGATCGCGTCTCCGTTGGGAAAGAACACGTTCAAGACTTCTGTGCCGAGGATGGCGACCGGCGCGCCGGCCCTGTAGTCCTCCGCGGTGAAATCGCGGCCGCGGCCGATTTCGTACCCGTCCGTGGCGAGAAAGTCCCCGCCGATCCCGCGAATGTCCCGCTCCTGGTCCGCGTACGCCGAGCGGACCCGGGCGCGCGCGAACTTCTGCACGGCGACGCCGCTGACCTCTTTGGAGTCGAGGTCCCGCCCCTGCTCCGCGTCGGCATTCCGAAGACCGAGGTTCGCCATCTGAAGAGCCGTGGGGCTGCCTTCCTTGATGACGGCGGAAGGCTGGACGTTTAACTTGTCGAGCCCTCCCATGCGGATGTAGAGCTGCTTTGACCGCTGCCGCATGCTGTCGGTGATCGAGAAACCGCCGAGCACGGATGCGACGCCGAGCATCACGCCGAGCGACTGCAGGGTCGAGCGCCCGAGGTTCTCGCGCATCTCCGCCCAGGCGTTGCGGACCCTCTCGACGAGTTGTCCGGTGGCCACGATGCGCCTACGCGACCTGCTCGGCCGTGGCGATCAGGCCGTCGTGGATCTCGACCTGCCGGCTGGCCATCTTCGCGATGGCCAGGTCATGCGTGACGATGATGATCGTGTTCCCCTGCCCGTGCAGCTCGGAAAAGAGCTCGAGGACCTCGTGTCCCGTCTTCGAATCGAGCGCGCCCGTGGGCTCGTCGGCGAGAAGAAGCGCGGGGTGGTTCGCGAGCGCCCGCGCGACGGCAACGCGCTGGCGCTGTCCGCCGGAGAGCACCGCGGGCAGCCGCTCGGACTTCTCACCGATCCCGACCTTCTCGAGCAGCTGCATCGCCCGCTCCCGGCGCTCCTTGCGCGGAATACCCGCGTAAAGCATCGGCAGCTCGACGTTGCGGCGCACGGACGCTTTCGGCAGCAGGTTGTACTGCTGGAAGACGAACCCGATCTTCTCGTTGCGCAGCTGCGCGAGCTCGATTCCTGAGAGACCTTCGACGCGCCGTCCGTCGAGCGCGTACGTTCCGGAGGTCGGCAGATCCAGGCAGCCGAGAATCGCCATGAGCGTCGACTTGCCCGACCCGGAGGGACCGATCAGCGCGACGAACTCGCCGCGGCCGACTTCGAGGTCGATGCCGCGGAGCGCATGGACCGCGGCGCCATTGGTGCCGTAGGTCTTGGTCAGGCTCGATGTCTGGATGATGGGCTGCATGGGTTTCCTCGCGCGCTTCCGGGACTCACCTGACGCGCCGCCGCGGAGCGGCTCGGCTCTCGGGTGGACTCAGATCTGACGGCTGACGGCTGACAGCTGGATCAGTCGTTATCGTCATCCTTCTCCACCTTCTTCTTCGAGGGGTCTTCGAGGGCGACCTGCTGGCCGGCCTTGACGCCCGCCAGCACTTCGACGCGCTCCAGTGTCGCGATCCCGGCAGAGACGGGAACCGCATCGAAATACTCTTTCCAGTGATCGGAAAGCCAGATGAACTTGTTGCGGCCGGTGAGCGCGTCTTTGGCGGCGGCGAGCTGCTGCGGCTTCAGCGCGGGCTTCAGGCGATAGACAACCGTCTTGCCGTCTCTCTTCTGCAGCGCTTCGAGCGGGATCGAAACGGCCTTGTCGCGCTTTTCGCCGAGGATCTCGACGTTCGCGCTCATGCCGGTCTTGAAGGAATCGCCGAGCTCGTCGAGCGCGACCTCGACCTCGAAGACCTTGATCTTCTCGACGAGCTTTGCGGCGGGAGCGACGAACCGGACCTTCCCCGTGAAGACCTTCTGCGGATAGGCGTCGAGGGTGATCCGGACGGGCTGTCCGACGTGCACCTTCGCGATGTCCACCTCGTTCAGGTTCACCCGGATGAGCAGGGACTTCAGATCCGCCACGGTGAAGAGCACCGTCCCCGCGTTGAAGGACGAAACTCCGGACGTCACGGTCTCGCCGAGCTCGACACCCTTCTTGATGACGACGCCGCTCATCGGCGCGGTCACGCGAGCCTTCTGCGACGCGGCGTTGCCGGAGATCGGAATACCGCGGTCTTCGACGATCT
>JBDTRB010000091.1:0-14688 GCA_039931865.1 Acidobacteriota bacterium
GAACAACGTCCGCCTTGGAGAGGCTTGCCCAGAGCTTTCCGGGCCTGTTTCGCAGTTCGCGCACGCTGACGAATCTCATCCAAACACTGTAGCACCTTCGGCTCCAGAAGCGCTACGGCGTTGCCGCCTGGCCTGCGCCCCTGCGCGGCCGCCCGCCCCTGCAGTCCGCCTCATCCCGGACAGGGGGCTCATGATCATCGCGGCGGCCCGGATCGTCTCGTCCTCGCCGACCAGGCTCGCCGGGCACTCGACTGAGAATCGCCAATCGCCTCTCGTCGGCCTCGTTCGGCCGCCGTTCGTTCCGCTGTCCTTCAGGCCGTCAGCCCGTCAGCCCCGTCGCGCCGCTTCGATCCTGGCGACGTCGATCTTCTGCATCGGCATCATCGCCTCGAACGCGCGTTTGGCCTCGTCGCCGCCGGCCGCGAGCGCGTCCATGAGCACGCGGGGCGTGATCTGCCAGGAAATGCCCCAGCGGTCCTTGCACCAGCCGCACTGGCTTTCCTTGCCGCCATTGCCGACGATCGCGTTCCAGTAGCGGTCCGTCTCTTCCTGATCGTCCGTCGCGATCTGGAAGGAAAAGGCCTCGTTGTGCTGGAACGTCGGGCCGCCGTTCAAGCCGAGACAGGGAATGCCCGCCACGGTGAACTCGACCGTCAGGACGTCGCCCTTCTTGCCACCCGGGTAGTCGCTCGGGGCCTTGTGAACGGCGGTCACGTGGCTGTCCGGAAAAGTCGCCGCGTAGAATCGGGCCGCTTCGAGCGCGTCCTTGTCGTACCAGAGGCAAATCGTGTTCCTGGGTTTCATGTTTGTTTTGCTCCTCATGCGGGATCAGTGCAAAACGACGGTCTCCTGTCAACCCGGCAGTCGAGTTCGATGTAGAGAAGGCCGCGCCCAGCGAAACACCCTCTCCCGGCGGGAGAGGGCTGGGGTGAGGGGCTCAGCCACGGAGCCGGTGGGGAAGGAGAAGGCGGTGCGCTCGCGAACGGCCGGCGTGGCATCTGCCCATCCTCAATTGAGCAAGCTCGGTTCCGGTCTGGATCAGGGCACCGCCCCTCACCCTCGCCCTCTCCCGCCGGGAGAGGGTAAAAAGAGTTCCTCTACCGGTTCACCGGCCCCAGGTACCTGTCCAGCCAGTCCAGACTCTCTCGGATCAACTCCTTCCGCGGCGGAGCGTGGCCGGTTTCGTAGAGGACGTACTTCTTATCGGCGTCGGGCGTGCCGAGAAAGCGGAAGAACGGCTTCTGGCTCGTCTCGACCGGAAAGAAGTGGTCGTAGCGGCCGTTGATCATGAGCGTCGGGATCTTCACCCGCGGCAGGAAGTTGAGCTCCTCGGCCTCGGGGAGCGCCTTCGGGAAGGAGAGGCCGCCGGATTCGAGAATGGCGGCCTTGATGCGGGGTTCGACGGCGAGCATCACGGGGGCCACCTGGCTGCCCCACGAGAGACCGAGATACCCGTAGCCGTCGTGCCGGATCTCGGGGCGCGTCCCGACGTAGTCGAGCGAACGGCCGAGGTCCTTCGACCACATGATCATGTGATCGCGGTAGAACGCCGTCGCGTTGGGGTTGTCGTCGCGGAACGCGTCGCGGCGCTGGTAGGTGCTCTTGTACACGGGTGACACGAGCACCCGACCGCTCCGGGGGACGAACTCGGCGTACGGCGACAGGTTGAACTCGCTCTGCTGGATCGCGCCGGAGCCCGGGAAGTACATGACCGCCTGATACGGGGGAGTGCCGTGAAGCGGCGTGAAGAGGTACAGGACGAGGCGCTCGCCGCCGTACGCCGCGTCGAGGGTGACCTTCTCGCGCTTCCAGTCGTCGAAGTTGACCGTCTCCTCGACCTTCGCGTTCAAATCCGTCTTGTCGTAGGCGTAGCTCCCCGTGTAGGCGCGGAAGAGCTCGTCGGAGACGGGCTTCTCCTTCGAGAAGTCGCGGAAGTCGTCCTCAATCCGCGCCGTTGTCTCGGCCGCGGGCGGGGAGGCGAGCTTCACACAGCGGAAGCCGAAGTTGGGCCGGCGGTCCCACGGGGATTGCGCGTCCTGGTCGATGAACATGTACGTGGGCTCGCCGAAGCCGCCCCCCAGGAGGAACCGTTTTCCGGTGCGGCTCGCGTTCGTGCACCACTCCTTGACGTTGCCCGCCATGTCGCTCGTGCCGAAGCCGCTGACGCGTCCGTCGCCGACGGCCAGCGTGTCCTCGCCCTGAAAGTTGCTGGCCGGCGAGATCATCAGGCTCGCCTCCGTCTGCGCCGCGCGATTCCAGTGGAAGACGGTCGGCAGGGTCTTCCCTGCGTACGCCGCGTAGGCGGACGCCTCGTACCAGGAGACGCCCGAGACGGGATGCTTCTCGAACCCCTTCCGATAGTGGCCCGTCTCCCACGCCGCCGGCCCGGGCCGCCCGGTCGCGTCGCGGAACGCGGCGATCGCCTCGTCGAAGGACAGCGTGCCGCCGTCGCGCGTGAAGGGCTCTTTCCAGTACTCGCGCTTGCCGTAGCCGCCCGCGTCGACGAACTTCTGGAAGTCTTCATTCGTGACCTCGCGGCGGTCGATGAAGAAATCGTCGAGCGGGACCTCGGCCAGCGCCAGCCCCGGGATGAACGGCTGCCACTTCCCGCCGGCGACGCGCGTCATGCCGGGCGGGACCCCCGCCGCCGGAGCCAGCCGCGCCGCGATCTTGTAGGGGATTCGGTGGACGAGCGTCCACGCCGGCTCGATCTCGTAGGCGGGCGCGAATCCCTCCTTCTGGAGGCGCCACACGTAGTAGTCCTTCGGCACGCGCTGGTCCTTCAGAGGAGTCCTGCCGAGGGAGGTCCACGCGTTCGGGTCGCCGCGGTAGGGCCGGTAGGAGACGTCCGCGCCCGGGGGATCGCTCTCGAATGAGAAACCGAGCGTCGCCGATGTCCAGAGCTTCTCGAGCGTCGGGTCCTGCGGCTCGATCGCGCGGGCCTGGAGGATGAGCGCGCCGGCCTCGGGGAACTTCTCCGCGGCGACGAGCTTCGTGGCTTCCGGAATCGCGGTGCGCTGCACCCAGCGGATGCGCGACTGGCGGCGCGCGAACCAGGCGCCGCCGCTCGCAAACAGGATCAGAAGGACGGCTATCGCCGCGACGGTCGAGGGCCGGCGGAGGAACGCGGAGCCGGAGACGGACGACCCCGGCACGAGCCGCGCGAGCTCCGCGCGAAGGACCTCCGCGCTTGGAGGGCGCTTCTCGCGGTCCTTCTCGAGGAGCTTCCGGATCACCGCCTTCAAGCCGTCGGGGATCGCGGCGGCCCGCTCGCCGAAATCCCGCGGCGGCTGGTGGAGCAGCGCGTCGGTGACGGCGACGGGAGTGCTGCCGGCGAACGGCAGGCGGCCCGTGACCATCTCGTAGAGGACGACGCCGAGCGAGAAGAGGTCGCTTCGCGCGTCGATCGGCTTTCCGAGGAGCTGCTCGGGAGACATGTACGTGAGTGTCCCGAGCGTCGCGCCTGTTCCCGTCAGACCCGCGTCTTCGGTCGTGTCTCCGCTCGGAGAGATGCGCTTCGCGATTCCGAAATCCAGGATCTTGGCCTGGCCTTTCGGGGTCACGACGATGTTCGTGGCCTTGATGTCGCGGTGGAGGATTCCCGCCGCGTGCGCTTCGGCGAGCGCCGAGGCGATCTGAATCCCGAGGTCGATCGCCTTCGAGGCCGCCAGCGGCCCGGCCTTGAGGAGGTCGCGAATCGTCTGCCCCTCGACCAGCTCCATGACGATGAAGTGGGAGCCGGCGTGCTCGACGAAATCGTGAATCGTGCAGATGTTCGGGTGGTTCAACGCCGAGGCGGCGGTCGCCTCGAGGCGGAATCGTTCGCGCCGCTCCGCGTCTCGCGCAAGGTTCTCGGGGAGGAGCTTGAGTGCGACGGTCCTTCCCAGGCGCGTGTCGCGCGCGCGGTAGACGACGCCGAAGCCGCCCGCGCCGAGGTGATCGACGATTTCGAAGTTGCCCAGAACGGTGCCGGGCGCGAGGTCCGGGTCGTGCGCCCCGGAATCCGGAGGAGTCGCCCCCGGCGGCGTCAAAGCCGTCGGCATCTCCGAGAGGGCCATCTCGCCGTCGGGCGGGCCCGGCGGGCGCGGAGGAGAGGTCATCCGGTGCGTTGTTCTCCTTTGAGCGAGGATCCGGATTGTAGCTGCCCGGACTGATCCGTGCGGGTTTCGCCAGCGGTCGTTCGGATGAGATCGGGACCGCCTCGAATCAGGATCAGCTCTTCCCGGGACCCGCGAGTCTTGACGTGCACGCCCGACGGCGGTTTCGCCGGCCCGCCAGACGCGCCTCCCGCGATGCTGTTTTTCCGATCCACCCCAGACGAGAAATGAAAGCCATCGCCCGAAATCGAGTCAGCGCCGGATCGAGGACGGGCGCGCCTGTCGCCCCGAACCTATGGTCTGTGCCAGAGGCCCCACGGGAGTCCCGAGGACGAGCAGCGACCGGACCAGGAGGTCCATAGTCACGGAGGGATCTCCCGCTTCCATCTTGGCGACACGTGACTGGCTGGAATGAAGCCGCTTTGCGAGAGCGTGCTGCGACAGGCCCGCGCGCTCGCGCCGCTCGCGATGGAGCCGACTGAGGTTGAGCTTGAGCTCGATCAGCGCCGATTCCGCCTCTGTGAGCCCGAGGAAATCTTCGGCCGAGCTCACTGCCCAGCCGGAGGATTGAAGGCGTGCTTTCTTTCTTCGGTCCATCAACTCGTCCCTTTCGCTTTGACGATGCGGTCGTAAGCCTCAAATCGACGACGACAGCTCGCGATGACCGGTTTCGGCGTCTTCGCGGTTTTCTTCGAGAAGACCTCTCCGATCACGATCGCGTCGTGATCCAGTCGATAGACGATTCGAAAAGTCTCGCCGCCGTCTGTTATTCGTAGCTCGTGGCACCGTGCGACAATTCCGGGCATGGGCCGCGAATGCGGCATTTTCAGCCGAACACCTTGCTGAAGCTGGCGAAGCAGAAACCCTGTCTCGATGCGAGCCTCCTGTGAGAAGGGTGGCGTCTTGACGTCTCCACGAAGCCAGACGATCGGCTTATCTGCCGGCATGATGATGATATGTCAGATATGACATTATGGTCAAGGTTCCCACGCGATGAACCATGACTCGGGCAGGCGGACAAGTGGGTTCCGGGCCAGTGGCCGGATCGCGCTGGCGGATCGGGGGTGCGGCTGAAGAACGTCGCCCCCGTCTCGGTCGGGGCATCACGAGTCGCTCGCCGCGAGGGTCGGAGCCGAACGGTGCGAGATGTTTCCTGGGCCGCAGGAAGAGTGGGTATCGTTACTGAGGGATCCAGCCGCCGTGTAGTAGCACCAAAAGTGAGAGGCCGGATGTGGACGCCTTCCAGGATCAGGGCACCCGAGGCTGCACCGTCCGCGTGAACGTATTCAAACCCGCCGGCGCGGCCGGGGCGCCCGCCGGCGTCGTCGCCGAGGTCCACGCCGCGTAGAGCCTTCCGGCCGCGCAAGCGTTGGCGTTGTAGTCGCCGTATTTCGGGGCGCCGCCGCCGGTCTGACATGTGGATCCTGCCGCGCAGGCGGGCGTGCCGCTGAGGTCGCAGAGTCCCGTGAAGTTGCCGGTCGTGTTGTTCAGGCAGACGCCGGGACGCACGGGCGTCGGGCATGACTGCCCGGACGCCTGGTTGTCGGTTCCGAAGGGCCAGCCGGATTTGCACTGCGCGTCCGCGTTTCCGGTCAGGTTGATGTTGTTGTGGACCGTGGGACCGTACTTGTCGAGCTTCAGCCACCCGGCGTAGTAGTCCGTCAGGTCACCGGCGGCGGCCGTGGCGGATCGGCGGTCGTACCAGGTGGCGTAGAGGTTCTTTCCTTCCGCGCACGCCCACGGGAGGAACTTGCGGCCGGGCGTGTTGTCGCTCAGGAGGTGCGTGCTCGTGACGTTGAAGCCGCCGTTCGGCAGGATCGCCGCGATCACGCGGTCGGTTCCCTTGTTGGTTGCCGTGACTCCCGATGTGCCGTCGGAGTAGACGACGAAGACCATGCCGTGCGGGTCGAAGTCCGACACCGTCACCGTGTGGCTGTTCATCAGGTCCCCGGAGCAACGGTCGAGCCCCGGCGTGGTGGCGCCGCAGGACTGGGGCCGGGCGTTGGCCACGACGGTCCGCGGATAACCCCACTGATGGACGAAGCCGGTCTTGCAGGACGAGTACTTGTCCAGGTAGATCTGGTTCCACGTTCCACCGGCGGGGTCCGCCTGCTGGACGGAGTAAGCGACGTAGACGAACCCGTCGGGTCCGACGGCGACTCGGGCGCGGTCGCTGCCGGGGCCGAGGATGAGAGGGGCGGTCCAGGTCCCGCCGTTGTCCTGCGAGCAGGAGAGCGTCGCGACGGTGTTGCCGGTCCCGAGCTTCGCGCAGGTGTTCACCGCGGCCGTCGCCACGGCGGTGAATTGACGCCAGGCGACGTAGACCTGGTCTTTGGGCGCGGGGGTCCCCGGTCGGACGCCGCGCACGAGAGTCCGGACCGGATCCGCGGCGATGTGCTCCTGGTCCGGCGCGCACATCAGCGTCGGCGGGTTGGCGGTGACCGTGGACGACGCGGCGCAAAACGTGACGTGACCGGCGAAGGCGTAGTTCTGCCCGTCCTTCGACCGATCGACCGACACGGTGCAGCCGTTGACCGTGTTGCCGGTGCCGCCTCCGCCGTTCGGGCGGCCGAGGTAACCGAAGTAGAAGTTGTCGGTCTTGCCGCCGTAGGCGAGCGCGGGATCGCCCTGGTTCGCTATCGAAGAGGGGAAGAAGTTGCCGCCCGTGTACGTGGCCCCGGAATCAGACGACTTCGCCCAGCCCGAGTTCGAGATGATCGCGACCTTCACTCCGTTGCTCGAGGCGGCCATCGCGATCTCGCCGACGCCGTTCTGGGCGAGGACGGGGTTCGTGGTTTTCACTTCGGTCAGGAATCCGAAGTTGTTCCCGACGTAGTCGACGTAGCTGCTGCGGTCGTAGAGGTTCTTCCGCACGTAGTCGATGTCGTCGAGGGAGACTTTCGAGATGCCTTCATTGCCGCCGCGCGTGAAGGTCAGACCGTTGACGAGCTCGCGGCCGGCCTCGCGCAGCCGCGCGTCAGCCATGTCGTAGAGGCGCTGCTCGATGATGACGGTGCGGTCGGCCGCGGCGATCGCAGTCATCGTGCGCTCGAACTTCGCCGCTTTGGGTTCCTGGCGGAATTCGCGGGATTGCTGGCCGGTCTTTTCCTTTTCCGCCTTTTCATCCGGCTCGCGGCTCATCGTCGGGACGTCGATCATCCTGGTCGCCTCGATCGCCGGCCAGCCGTTGACGAGGAAGTGGCGGTCCTCCGGGCCGGGGGGGCCGAGGATGTCTGCCGCGCGCTGGAGTGCGTCGCTGGCGTTGCGGCGTTTTTCCACCGTGATGTAGACGGCCATGCGGAGGGAGGTGGCGTCGGCGATGGTGAGCTCGAGCTTCGTCGCGCCGGAGGGAGCGAGCTGGCGGTATTGCCAGAGTGGCGCGATCGGGATGGTGATGCCCTCGTCGAGGCGGACGGTGCGGGGTGCCTTCTCCCCCTGGGCCGGGGCGGTGGTTGCGATCAGCAGGGCGGCGAGGGCCAGGAGGAGAGAGGCGGGGCGGAGATGAAACATGGCGGCCTCCGGTCTAGAGGGGGTGAGACGGGCGGAGCGAACGGATCTCGGGACTGGCCTCATTGGATGGGATGCGTGAAATCTATATCGAGTGGCTGTTTGGAAATCGCGAATCCAGAGAGGTTCTCTCACCCCGCGCGCGGGGAGTGGGAGTTCATGCGAGACGCCCCGAGAGCTGTTCCCTCTCCCCGCGCGCGGGGAGAGGGTCAGGGTGAGGGGGATCTCTCTCGAGTCGAGTCTTGTCAGGCTTGATGTACCGCCCCTCACCCCAGCCCTCTCCCCGGCGCGCGGGGAGAGGGAGTCAGGGCGACGCCGTAGCCGCCTTTGTGACCCTCCACACCGACGGCAGTAAAATTCAGAGCGTGAAACGAGAACTGAGCGTCATCGTGGAACGGGACTCCGAGGGCCTTTACGTGGCTTCCCTTCCCGAATTGCCCGGGTGCCATACCCAGGCAGATTCGCTCGATGTTCTGATGAACCGTATTCGGGAAGCTGCCGAACTCTGTCTCGAGGTTCAGGTCGGCGAGGCGGATGACCTCGAATTCGTGGGAGTCCAGCGCCTGATCCTGGCCTGATGTCGAGATTGCCGGGGCTTTAGACGTTCGGATGTGAAATCGTCCGAACTCGGGGCAATCATCACTTCCTGAGGCATCCCGATGGGCGCACGACGGTCGTCCCCGCGCATTCTGGCGAGACGATCGGATCGCGGATCGGGTCTTTCTCGGAAAGATCCTTCGAGACCGCGAAATCACCCGGGATCAGCTCGCGGCCTCTCTCCAGGGTCAGGAGGCCAGGGCGTCCGCCCGGCCGATCCCTCGAACCCGACGCCGTACAATTCGCCGCATTGTCGTTTGAACCTGGCTCACGTCTTGGTCCCTACGAGATCGTCGCGCCGCTCGGGGCCGGTGGCATGGGCGAGGTTTACCGGGCTCGCGACGCGCGGTTAAAGCGCGAGGTCGCGATCAAGGTGTTGCCCGCGTCTTTTTCGCAGGACGAGGAACGGCTGCGGCGCTTCGAGCGGGAGGCGCAGGCGGCGGGCAGCCTCAATCACCCGAACATCACCGCGGTTTACGACATCGGCACGCACGACGGCGCTCCGTACATCGTCACGGAGCTTCTCGAAGGGGAGACGCTGAGCTCGGCGCTCGCCGGCGGGAAGCTGCCAACGCGGAAGGCGATCGATTACGCGCTGCAGATCGCGCACGGGCTTGCCGCGGCGCACGAGAAGGGAATCATCCACCGGGACTTGAAGCCCGAGAACCTCTTCGTCCTGAGAGACGGCCGGGTCAAGATCCTGGACTTCGGCCTGGCCAAGCTCACGCACTCCGAGGCCCGTCCCGAGGTCACGAACATGCCGACGGTGAGCGGCGCGACGGAGCCGGGCGTCGTGCTCGGGACGCTCGGGTACATGTCGCCGGAACAGGTCAAGGGCAAGCCCGCCGACGCCCGGTCGGACGTCTTTTCTTTCGGAGCGATCCTCCACGAGATGCTCTCGGGCCGCCGGGCGTTCCACGGCGAGTCCGCCGCGGAGACGATGTCGGCGATCCTGCGGGAAGATCCGCCGGACCTTTCTGTCACGAACCAGAACATCCCGCCCGGCCTCGAACGGATCGTGCGGCACTGCGTCGAGAAGAATCCCGAGCAGCGGTTTCATTCGGCGCACGACGTTGCGTTCGCGCTCGAGGCGCTGTCCGGGATTCCAACCTCCGGCGTGCAACCGCCGATGACAGTTTCCCGGGCCGACAGGAAGCGCCGGCTGCTTCCGGCCGCCCTCGCCGTGCTGTTCGCCGCGACGGCGGCCGCCGCGTACGTGGTCGGGCGCCGGATGGAGAGCGCTTCCCGGCCGCGCGGCGCGTCGTTTACGCAGCTGACGTTCCGGCAGCAGGCGATTTTCAACGCGCGCTTCGCTCCCGACGGACGGACGATCGTCTACAGCGCCGCGCTGCGCGGGAACACGCCGGAGATTTTCACCGCGCGCCCGGACTTTCCCGAGCCCCGGCCTCTGGGTCTGCCGGGCGTGCATTTGCTTTCGGTCTCGTCGCGCGGGGAGCTGGCGATCTTAACGGGCGCGCGCTACATTTTCCACAACGTCTATCAGGGGACCCTGTCCCGGATGCCGCTCGAGGGCGGGGCGCCGCGGGAGGTCCTCGAGAATGTGCGGGAGGCGGACTGGTCGCCCGACGGTTCCAGCCTCGTCGTGATCCGCGAGGTGGGCGGCAAGGATCGTCTCGAATTTCCGGTCGGGAAGGTGCTGGCCGAGACGGGCGGCTACTTCAGCGAGCCGCGGTTCTCTCCGCGCGGGGGCCGGATCGCGTTCCTCGAGCACCCGGTCCGGGGGGACGACCGCGGGAAGGTGGCGGTCGTCGATCTCAACGGAAAGAAGACGGTGCTGACGGAAACGTTCTGGGGTGAGGAGGGCCTCGCCTGGTCCTCAGACGGGAAGGAGATTCTGTTCTCCGCCGGCAAGACGTACAGCGACTTCAGCGTCCTTGCCGTGACGCTCGAGGGTCACCGGCGCACCGCTCTGGAAAGCGCGGGAGGGCTGACGATCCGCGACGTGCGGCCGGACGGAAGATGGCTCGCCACGCGCGACGATTTCCTTCAGGGGATGCCGGTCCTCGCGGCGGGACAGACCGTGGAGCGCGACCTGTCCTGGCTCGACCTTTCCGACCGCCCGGTGCTTTCCGCGGACGGCAAGACAGTTCTGTTTACCGAGGAGAGCGGGACGCTTGGAGGGAATTACGCCATGTGCCTGCGCCGGACCGACGGTTCGCCGGTCGTGAGGCTCGGCGACGGACTGCCCGGCGATCTTTCGCCCGACGGGAAGTGGGCGCTCGCGATCGTGCCGAGCTCGCCGCAGCAGCTGATGCTCTATCCCACGGGCGCCGGCGAAGCGCACCGGCTCGAGCGCGGCGGGATCGAAAGCTACGAGTCGGCGGCGTTCTTTCCCGACGGGAAGTCCGTGCTCGCCTGCGGCCACGAAGCGGGGCATGGGACGCGGTGCTTCCTGCAGGAGATCGCCGGCGGCAAGCCGCGGGCGATCACGCCGGAAGGCACGTCGCGAGGAATTCCTTCGCCGGATGCGCGCCAGATCCTCGTCCAGGAGAGCGCGGGCGTGGCCGTTTATCCGGCCGGTGGGGGCGAGGGGCGGCCGTTGCCGGGAACGACTCCCGAGGAGTCAGGGATCGGCTGGAGCCCGGATGGGAGCTCGGTCTTTGTCCGCTCGAGCGGCGGTGTTCCCCTGCGAGTCGAGCGGGTCGCTCTTTCCACGGGCAAGCGGGATTTCGTGCGAACGATCGGGCCGGCGGACTTGAGCGGCGTGACCGCGGTCGCCGCGCCGTTCCTTGGAAAAGACGAGAAGAGCTATGCCTACGTCTTCTCGAGGACGTTCTCCCATCTGTTTCTGATTGACGGAGCCCGATGAGGTCTTCTGAAGTCGTCGCCGGCGTCGTGATGGGCGCGTCGCGCGTCGCGTTTGTCCGAGTTTCGGAAAAGAAGTAGATTCGCCGGCAACTTAAGGGAGGCGCCATATGAGCGACCGTGCAGGATTTGAGACGGACTCGGCTGATGGCTCGAACGCGCGAGAGGGATCTGCGGATGCGCTGAAGGCGAGCGTGGATCTGTCGCTCGTCGCGGAGCGGCCCTCGTCGAACCGGGCACACAACAAGACCACCGTCGAGCCGGAGAAACTTCCCTTGTCCGGCGAGGCGCGGGAGCGGGCACAGCGCCTGGCCGCGCAGCTCGCGTCCACTCACTCCGGCTAGGTGCCAGGCGGCGACGACCCTCGCTGTTTTGACGGTGCCAATCCGGCCGTCGGCGGTGGTCGCATGATCGCAGCATCGAAACCGTGGCGGATTTACTGATCGTGCCGCGTGTTTCGATGCGACCGCCTGTTTCAATGCCAGATTTTCAGAGCGCGCTCGCGGCGTCTTCCAACATCGCGGCGTCGTGTGCTTCGGGATCGCCGCTGCAGTTCATTCTCAAGGTCGCGTCGCGCTGCAACCTGAACTGCTCCTACTGCTACGTCTACAACAAGGGCGACAACACCTGGCAGTCGCGGCCGAGCATCATGCCGGCGGCCGTTTTTACCGCCGCGGTCGGGCGCATCCGGCGGTCCTGCCAGTCGTCCGGTCAAACCGTCGCGCAGATCGTCTTTCACGGCGGTGAACCCTGTCTCGCGGGAGCCGCGCGTCTCAAAGCCTGGTGCCGGGAGATGCGCGACGGGTTGCGGGGCGTCGCCGACCCGCACTTTGCGATTCAGACGAACGGGACGCTGATCGACGAAGAGTGGATCGCCGTCTTTCGGGAAGAAGGAATCCGGATCGGCGTCAGCATGGATGGGCCCGCGGCGATTCACGATGCGTTCCGCGTCGATCACCGGGGGCGCGGCTCACACGCGGCCGTGGAAGAGGGCCTGCGAGCCCTGCTCGATGCCGGACTTTCGCCGGAAGTCCTGTCGGTCATCCCGTTGAACGGCGACGGCCTGCGCACATACGAGTACTTTCGAAGCCTCGGGATCCGGCGGATCAATTTCCTGCTGCCCGACTACACGCACGACACGAAGCGAAGCGCCGTGGCGGATCCGCGGGCGACGCCGGTCGCGGACTTCCTGATGCCGATCGTCGAGAAGTGGTGTCGCCAGGACTGGGAGGAGACGGAGATCCCTCTCTTCCGGCAGATCGCGGAGCTGGTGCTCGGCGGTCCGAGCCGGTGGGACCAGTTCGGCAACGGGCCGATGGGCATCGTGTGCGTCGAAGCGGATGGTGCGATCGAAGGGCTGGACGTTTTGCGGGTGTGCGGGGACGGCATGGCGGCAGCGGGACTGTCGGTGCTGTGCGACGACTTCGAACGGATAGCCGCCGCGAGCGAGCTTCACGGTCGCGCGATCTTCGAGGGGATTTCGGTGCCGTCCGACTGCACGGGTTGCCCGGAGCGTGACACCTGCGGAGGCGGTTACCTGCCGCACCGGTTCTCGAAGGAGCGAGGATTCGACAACCCATCCATCTGGTGTGCGGACATCCTCCAGCTCTTCGGGAAGATGAGGGAGTTGCTGTCCGTGTCGGTGGCGGAAACGGCATCGAGGCAGGCGTTCCTGCGCCTGAAGCAGCTCTCGAATCGCGAGGGCGATGCCTCCTCACCCTGACGTCACTCTCTTCCTCGAGCGCAGTGAGAGGGAGGGATGTGGCGGTCGGTCTCTGCCACCCGTCTCCCTTCGCGGCGCTCAAGTCCCTTCACGTGCGTAAGCCGTGGGAGTTCCCACTTGACATACTTCCCACCCGGCGCCTAAGATTCTCTGAATGAGCGAAACGACAAACGATTACGGCAGGCTTCGGCCGGACTCCAAGGGTCGCATTACTCTCGGCAAGCTCGCAGAGGGCGTCAGCAGCTATCGCGCGCGCCGAGAAAGGGACGGCAAGATCATCCTGGAACCCTTCGTCGAGATCCCGGCGGACGAGCAGTGGTTGCAGAAGAACCAGGAGGCCATGGCGAGCGTTCGACGGGGTATCGCCGATGCTCGAGCGGGGCGCGTGTCGAAGATGCCTCTTCGGAAAGGATCGAAGTAGCGGCGCTTCGGTGCCTTTCTCTCTCCTCATCACGAAGGAAGCCGCCGACGCGGTGCGCGGACTGGAACGAGATGCTGGTCTTGCCAGGCGCCTGAAGGCAGTTCGTAAAACCCTCGCACAGCTCGAATCCAATCCACGACATCCGAGTCTGCAGACTCACAAGCTCCAATCGCTTGCCGGTCCGAACGGCGAGGACGTGTTCGAGGCGTACGCAGAGCAGGGGACCCCGGCCGCGTATCGAGTGTTCTGGTGCTATGGGCCGGGCAAGAGCCAGATCACGATTCTCACCATAACGAAGCATCCCTGAGCAGAACTGGCCTGAGGAGAACTGGCAGTTCCAGGGTCGGCTCGCGGAAGCACTTCTTGTGGCCGTGGCGCCGGCGCGAAATAATCGCGCTCTTCACGTTTCTCAATCGCGAGAGGAGAGCCGAAAGCCATGAAGATCGCACGCACTCTGACCGTCTTCGCCGCGGCCTTCGCGGCGGCGGTTGTCGCCCTGCCGCAGACTCCCGAACCCACTCCGACCCCGCGGGCGGGCCGGCGGCCCGATGAGCCGCGCGCGGGCCTGACCGCACCGGCGGGCGCCGACGAGGAGCCGGGTCCCGGGCAGCCTCGCGGGTTTCGCTTTCGCAACATCGGTCCCGCGTCCGGCGGCGGCCGCATCACCGCGATCGCTTCGATCCCGGGCAATCCGAACGTGATCTACCTCGGATCCGCTTCCGGCGGCATCTTCAAGACCGTGGACTCCGGCGGGTCCTGGAAGGCGATCTTCGACAAGTACCCGCCCTCGATCGGCGCGATCGCGATCTCGACCGCGAATCCGAACCTGATCTGGGTCGGGACCGGCGAGGCCAATCCGCGCAACAACGTCATCGATGGACACGGCGTCTATTTCTCGTCGGATGCCGGAGCTTCGTGGCGGTTCATGGGGCTCGGCGACGCCGGTGCGATCTCGCGCGTGCTGATCGATCCGCAGGATTCGAACCGCGTCTTCGTCGCGGTGCTCGGCAACATCTGGAAGCCGTCCGCCACGCGCGGCGTGTACCGCACGACTGACGGCGGCGCGACCTGGAAGAAAGTCCTGTACGTCGACGATCAGACGGGCGCCTCGGATCTCGTCATGCAGCCGAACAACCCGATGGTCCTTCTCGCGGGCACGTGGCAGTTCCGCCGGTTTCCGTGGGAGTTCGTGGGCGGAGGTCCGGGTTCGGGCGTCTGGAAGTCGACAGACGGCGGATCGAACTGGCGGCGGCTCGAGAGAGACATGCCGGAGGGGACGCTCGGGCGCGTCACGCTCGCGATCGCGCCGACCAACGGCGACCACGTCTATGCGCTGATCCACGCGAAGAAAGGGATCCTCTACGAATCGAAGGACCTCGGCGAGAAGTGGGAGCGGACGACCGACAACCGCACGATCAACGTGCGACCCTGGTACTTCTCGGTGATGGCGGTCTCGCCGGCGGACGAGAACAAGCTCTATTTCGGGTCGTTCAACCTCGTCACGTCGATCGACGGCG
>JBDTRB010000092.1:0-14045 GCA_039931865.1 Acidobacteriota bacterium
ACCAGGCCATTCCCCAGAGGCCGTCAAAGATGCGCGAGAGATCCTTCTTCCGGCCATCTCGGTCGACGACGGCGACGACGCCCTGGTCCGAGCCCCGGGACGGGTGATCCACGAACGCGATGACATCCCCCTTCGGCGAGAACCGCGGGTGGCTGACGTCTCCGGACGTCTCGTACAGAATTTTTCCGATGGGGAACTCGAGCCGGTTCTTTCCGGCCGCGTCGCGCACGACGGCGAGCTGCTTGCCGTTCGGCGCCCAGTCCGCCCACAGGACGTTCTCCAGGAGCTCCCGGGGCGCGCCTCCTTCGAGGGGCGTCTCCGCGAGCGTGCCCAGAGCGACGTAGGGAGTCGTGTAGTGGCGGCCGAGCGAGACGGCCATCTGGCCGGAAGAGGAGATCGCGAGCACGTCCGCGGGCGGCAGCCCGAGGGAACGGGACGCGGTTCCCCCGGAACGGGTCGAGAAGACCTCGAACGGCCGGCCGTCCCAGGCGGCGCCGTACACGATGGTCTGGCCGTCCGGGGCGAATCGAGCGGACATCATCGTCCCGCGCCGGAAAGTCATCTGCCGGAAGAGAGGCGGCACCGGCTTTCTCAAGGAGGCGAGCAGCGCGCCGATGGCGAGCGCCGCGAGCAACGCGACGGCGGCCGACGGGATGATCCAGCGAGACCTCCGGGCCGGCGGCGAGAAGGTCGCGGTCATGCCGCGAGTCGCGGACGAGCCGGACAGCGTCTGCAGCGCCTCGAGGTCGAACGCCAGGTCGTGGGCCGAGTGGAAACGCTGCTCGGGACTCTTCTCGAGGCAGTGGCGCACGATCCTCTCGAGGCCCGGCGAGACGTTCTGGTTGTTGAGGGAGATTTCCGGCGGGTCCTCCCTCAGGATCGCCGACATCGTGTCCGCGGCCGAGTCGCCCTTGAAGGCCCGCTGACCGGCGAGCATCTCGTAAAGGATCGCGCCGAAGGAGAAGATGTCCGACCTCGCATCGGCCGAACGCCCGCGCACCTGCTCTGGCGACATGTAGCCGAGCGTGCCGAGGACCATGCCGGGCTCCGTACCCGCGGTCGCCGTCGGCAGATTCGTGGCGCCCGAGGTGCCTTCCTCCGCGTGAGTCAGCTTGGCCAGGCCGAAGTCGAGGATCTTGACGCGGCCGTCTTTCGTGACGACGAGGTTCTCGGGCTTCAAGTCCCTGTGGACGATCCCCTTCTCGTGCGCTGCGGCGAGGCCGTGGGCGATCTGGATCGCGTAGTCGATCGCCTTTCGCGCGGGCAACCGGCCGCCCGCGAGGGCCTGTCGCAGCGTCTCGCCCTCAAGCAGCTCCTGGACCACATAGGGAGATCCCTCATGCTCGCCGATGTCGAGGACCGCGGTGATGTTCGGGTGGTTGAGGATCCCCGCGGCCCGCGCTTCCTGCTCGAAACGGCGGAGCCGGTCCGCGTCGGCCGAGAACGAAGCGGGAAGGACCTTGATCGCGACGTCCCGCCCGAGCCGAGAGTCTCGTGCGCGATAGACCTCGCCCATGCCGCCCGCCCCGATGGGCGCGACGATCTCGTAGGGGCCGAGACGCGAGCCCGCCTGCAGCGTCATCGAAGGTTCTCGACCAGGTAAAGATCGGACGTCGCCGAGCGACCGTATCCGTAGACATACGACTTTCCGTCCGGTGTCAGAAAGACCGGTCCGATCTCGATCAAGCCCGACAGCTCCGGAGGGGCGAGCTCTTTCCACGGTTCGCGCCGTCCGGTCGCGATGTCGACGCGCACGACTCGGGCGGGGATGGTTCCCGTGACGACCGCGAACAAGGCTTTTCCGTCGGGAGTCCATCGGATGAGGTCCAGGTCTTTCGAGTCGGGGACGGTCCGCGGCTGGCCCCCGCCGACCGGCAGGAGAAACATGTTTTCGCTCCACTCACCGTATGCCGCGATCCAGGCCCCGTCGGGAGAGATCGGCCGCTCCGCGAGACCGTATTCCTTTTCCGTAATCGGGCGAGGCGCGCCCGTGGGAACGTCCTGAACATAGAGACGGGGTTTCTTCCCCCGCTCAGCCGCGACGAGAAGGAGTTTCTTACCATCCGGAAAGAACGTGGCGTGCTTCACTCTCTCCAGACCCGGCTCGTCGATCGAGACGGCAGTTCCGGTCCCCGTCGGTTGCAGCGTCAGGTTCTTCTCGGAGTCGGGGTGACGAGCGAGTACCCATTTCGCATCCAGGGAGAGGTCCAGGGCGCCCCCCTCCCCGAGCTTCACCGCCGCCGCTCCGTCAGTCCCACGCACGTAATGAGCACCCCCACGGCCGGCGGCCTCTCCTGTTTCGTTGATCAGGAGCGTTCGACCGTCGTCGGAAAGCGCGCCCGGCGTGGACCTGTCGAACCACGAGAGGCTCCTCTCCCGCACTTCCCCCGGTGCCAATCCGAGGATGCCGCCCTGGGAGCCATATCGCTCGACCAGGACTCGGCCCTCACGAGAAATGTCCTGAACGAGAAGTCCGACGGGAAGCCTCGAGAGGTTGCGAATCCGCCCCGAGAGATCGACGGCATTCAAGACGAACTGGCCGCGTTCTCCCCGGTCGTCGAACCAGATCTCGTTTCCGGAGGGCGTCCAGGCCAGCCCCTGTCCATGCAGCCCGTCTGGAACGAGGACCGCCGTTTTCCCGGAGAGGTCCACGGTCCGAAGAGAGTTTCCGTGGCTCGCCGATTCGAAGAACGCGATTCGGTCTCCGCGCGGTGAGATCCGAAGGTGACGAAGCCGGCGTTCCGAAGCGTAGACGACCGTCCCGAGTGGCAACTCGATTCGAGAACGGCCTTGTAAAAATCGCGCGACAGCCATCTGCTTGCCATCCGGTGTCCAGTCCGCGGCCTCTATGAACTCGGCAATCGATCGGGGCGCCCCCCCGCCGATGGGCATCGTTGCGAGCGTGCCGACTCCTGCCGGTCCGCCAAGGAACCGCTCCCGAAGCGAAACGGCGAGCTCGCCCGTGGATGAGACGGAGCGGAGATCTGCGTTTTTCATTCCAGTCGGAGTGGATTCCGGCCCCTCGGGCCGGGTCGTGTAGATCTCGATCGGCTGCCCTTCCCACGCTGCTCCGTAGACGACGCTCGCGCCGTCGGGGGCAAACCGCGCGGTCCCGATGTTGCCGCGGCGGAACGTCAATCGCCGATAGGTGGGATTGGACGGCTTCGCGGGCCGCCAGAGGAGGTGGCCGAATAGCGCCCCGGCCGCGATCGCGGCCGCCGCGAGCGATGCGAGTCTGAGCCTCGAGAGGCGCACGACCGAGGGGCCGGTGGCCGCCGCCCCCGCTCGTGCGTTCGTCACCGAAGTGCCGGAGAGTGACTCGAGATCGAACGCGAGGTCGTGCGCCGAGTGGAAGCGCTGCTCGGGGTTCTTCTCGAGGCAGTGGCGGACGATGCGTTCGAGCCCGGGCGGCACGCTCTGATTCGTGACGGAGATGTCGGGCGGGTCTTCCCGGAGGATCGCCGACATCGTGTCCGCGGCCGAGTCGCCCTTGAATGCGCGCTGCCCCGCGAGCATCTCGTAGAGGATCGCGCCGAAGGAGAAGATGTCGCTGCGCGCGTCGGCGGTTTTGCCGCGCACCTGTTCGGGAGACATGTAACCGAGCGTGCCGAGCACGACGCCGGGCTCCGTGCCCGCGGTCGCTGTGGGGAGGTTGGTCGCCTGGCCGCCCTCCTCGGCCTGGGTCATCCTCGCCAGACCGAAGTCCAGGATCTTGACGCGCCCGTCTTTCGTGGCGAAGAGGTTCTCGGGCTTCAAGTCCCGGTGCACGATGCCCTTCTCGTGTGCCGCCGCGAGTCCGTGGGCGATCTGGATCGCGTAGTCGATCGCCCTGCGCGCGGAGAGCTTTCCGCCGGCGAGCGTCTGCCGGAGAGTCTCGCCCTCGAGCAGCTCCTGGACGACATAGGGCGCCCCCTCGTGCTCGCCGATGTCGAGCACGGCCGTGATGTTGGGGTGGTTCAGGATCCCGGCCGCGCGCGCCTCCTGCTCGAAGCGGCGCAGCCGGTCCGCGTCGGCGGAGAAGGATGCCGGCAGCACCTTGATCGCGACCTCTCGCCCGAGCCGCGGGTCTCTCGCACGCCAGACCTCTCCCATTCCTCCGGCGCCGATGGGCGCTACGATCTCGTAGGGGCCGAGCCTCGAACCGGCGGCCAGAGTCATTTGAACCCCTCCGCCACGTACAGCTCGGCGAGGGCTCGCCAGAAGCGGAACAGAACGATCTTCCCGTCCGCCGAAATCGCGGTGGGTTGGAGAAGCAGTAAGCCCGCGGGGTCCGCCGGCTTGAGCTCCTTCCAGAGCTCGCGACGGCCGGTCGAGACCTCGATGCGAAAGACCTTCGCCGGGAGCTCTCGGGCGTTCGAACCGACGAACAGGAAGCGGCCGTCTGGCGTCCCCCGCAGCGGCCGGTCACCGGTGAGGATCCCCGGGATCGGGTATCCGGAGCCGCCTGCCAGGGGCAAGACCGAGAACCCCTTCTCCGGCGTTCCGACCACGAGAGACTTGCCGTCCGGCGAGAGAAGCTGGGCGGTGACGCCCTCCGGACTCACGGGCCGCGCGGCCCCTCCCTGGAGATCCTGAACGAATGTCCGCGGCGGGCGCCCCGGTTGATTTCCATTGAAGACGACGCTCGCGCCGTCGGGGAGAAACGCGCCGAAGTCGGTCGAATGGTCGATCGAATCCCCGGGGAACGCTTTCACCTCTCCGGCGCCGGTCGGCAGGAGGACGATGGACGGCGGAGTTGCACGAAGCAGATAAGCCAGGACCCATTTGCCATCGGGAGACAAGGCCAGGGCGTGTCCTTCGCCGAGACGCACCGGCGCCGAACTATCGAGCTGGCGCAGGTACACCGAGTATCCCGGGCCTCCGGAGTTGCCCTGCTCCGTGAACACCACCGTCTTCCCGTCCTCCGAAATGCGCGGTCCATACGACCATTCGAGGCCCGAGAGATCTCTCTCCCTGGCATCGCCGTCGAAGAGCCCGAGGAATCCAAACCGCGCGTTGGTCTGGATGAACAGCACTCGCCCGTCTCGTGAGATGTCCTGGAGGAACATGCCGCTCGGGGTCGTCGCGACGGTGCGTTGCTTTCCGTCCGGCGTCACGGCGTAGAGAGAGCGTGCGCCGCCGGCCCGCGCCGTGAACCAGAGCTCGTCACCGGAGGGCGACCACGCCATTCCCTGCTCGCTCTCCCAGCCGGTGGAAAGAGTCGTCTTCCTTCCGGCACGATCGACGATCGCAACCGACCCGCGGTCGTCGCCGAAGGTCGGATGGTCGAAAAATGCGACGGTGTCGCCTTTCGGCGAGACGCGCGGCCGGCTGATGTAACCGGTCGTCTCGTAGAGCACCTTTGCGACCGGATACTCCAACCGGTAGCGCCACCCGGGGGCGCGAACCACCGCCATGGCGCTGCCGTCCGGCGACCAGTCGGCGGATCCGACGTCCTCGAGCAAGTCGCGCCGGGAGCTGCCCGAGAGAGGCGCCTGCGCGAGAGTCCCGGTCTTCGCGTATCCCGTCGAAAAGGCCGAGAGGCTCAGCACCAGCATCTCGCCCGAGCGTGAGATCGACTCGACGTCGCCTTCGGCAAGGCTCAACGGGAGCGATTCGGGACTGTCCATCCGGACGGAGTACAGCCTCGGTTTCTGCGCGCCGTCCCATGACGCGGCGTAGACGACCGTATGGCCGTCGGGCGCGAACCGGGCGGACTCAATCGGACCGCGGGCATACGTGAGCCGATGGAAGCGAGGGGGCGCGCCGGGGGCCGTCTTCCAGACGAACCGACCCGCGAGGATTCCCGCCGCGAGGATCGCAAACGCCGCGGCCACGACGGTCGTCGAGGCGAATCGCGAGCGCCTCCCGACCGTCGCGGTCTCCGCGCGGGCCGCGGGGGAGCCGGAGACACCGGACAGCGTCTCAAGGTCGAAAGCGAGATCGCGCGCGGACTGGAATCGCTGCTCGGGACTCTTCTCGAGGCAGTGGCGGATGATCCGTTCGAGCCCCGGCGGGACGTTCTGGTTGGTGACAGAGATGTCCGGCGGGTCCTCCCTCAGTATCGCCGACATCGTGTCCGCCGCGGAGTCTCCACGGAACGCACGCCACCCCGCGAGCATCTCGTAGAGGATCGCGCCGAACGCGAAGATGTCGCTGCGCGCGTCGACCGCCTGTCCGCGGACCTGCTCCGGAGACATATACCCCAGTGTGCCGAGCACGACGCCGGGCTCGGTCCCGGCGGTCGCCGTCGGGAGGTTGGTCGCCAGTGCGCCGTCGTCGGTGTGCGTCAGCTTGGCGAGTCCGAAGTCGAGGATCTTGACGCGGCCGTCTTTGGTGACGAACAGGTTCTCCGGCTTGAGGTCACGGTGAACGATGCCCTTCTCGTGCGCCGCGGCGAGGCCATGCGCGATCTGCGCTGCGTATTCAATCGCCTTGCGCGGAGGGAGCTGCCCGGGCGCGAGCCACTGACGCAGCGTCTCGCCTTCGAGCAGCTCCTGGACGACGTACGGCGCACCGTCATGCTCTCCGATGTCGAGCACGGCGGTGATGTTCGGGTGGTTCAGGATCCCGGCCGCGCGCGCCTCCTGCTCGAAGCGTCGGAGGCGGTCACGGTCCGCGGAGAACGACGCCGGCAGGACTTTGATCGCGACGTCACGGCCCAGCCGCGGGTCCCGCGCCCGGTACACCTCTCCCATCCCGCCCGCGCCGATGGGCGCCACGATCTCGTAGGGACCGAGCCGGGATCCGGCGGAGAGCGTCACTTCAACCCTTCCGCCACGTAGAGCCCGGCGAGAGCCCGACTGAAAATGACGAGGATGGTCTTCCCGTCTGCCGAGATCGCGGAGGGCTGGAAAAGCGTCAACCCCGCCGGGTCCGCCGGCGTGATCTCCCTCCAGAGGTCGCGGCGCCCCGTCGCCGTCTCGATGCGGAAGACTCGCGCCGGGAATTCCCTCGGGGAGGAACCGACGAACAGGAATCGACCGTCTGGCGTCCATCGTAAGGGCCGGTCCGCCGCCAGGAGGCCCGGAATGGGACGCCCGGGCCCGCCCTCCAGAGGCGTGACCGAGAACCCCGTCTCCTGCGTCCCGATAACGAGGGACTTGCCGTCCGGCGAAAGGAGCCGGGCCGTAACCCCCTCCGCGCTTACGGGTCGCGCGGCCCCTCCCTGCAGATCCTGAACGAAGACCCGGGCCGGGCGTCCCGGCTGATTTCCGTTGAACAGGATGCTCCTGCCATCGGGGAGGAAGGCGCCGAAGTTGCTCGAATGGTCGATCGAGTCTCTGGGGAAAGTTCTCGGCTCTCCGGCGCCCGTCGGGAGCAGTACGATCGACGGCGGAGTCGACCGAAGAAGAAAAGTCAGGATCCACTTTCCGTCGGGGGAGATCGCCAACGCCTGCCCTTCGCCGAGTCGCACCGGAGCGGAACCGTCAAGCCTGCGCAGGTAGACGGAGTAACCGGGCCCGCCGGCGTCACCCTGCTCCGTGAACACCGACATCCTCGCGTCGTCGGACAGGCGCGGCCCGTACGACCATTCGAGGCCCGAGAGGTCTCGTTCCTTTCCCTCGCCCTCAACCAGTCCGAGGAAACCGAGCCGCTCGTTGCTCTGGATGAACAGCACGCGCCCGTCGCGCGCTATGTCCTGGAGGATCATTCCGCTCGGGGTTCTCGCCACGAGGCGCCGATGTCCCGAGAGAGTCACCGCAAAGAGCGAGCGCGCGCTCCCGGCCTGCGTCGCCGTGAACCAGATCTCCTCGCCGGAGGTTGACCAGGCGAGTCCCTGCTCGCTCTCCCAGCCGGTGGAAAGCGTCGTCTTCTTTCCGGCTCGATCCACGATCGCGACCGAGCCGCGATCATCGCCGAAGACCGGGTGGTCGAAGAACGCGACGAGGTCCCCCTTCGGGGAGACGCGGGGCCGGCTGATGAAGCCGTTCGTCTCGTAGAGCACCTTCCCGACCGGGTATTCCAGCCGGTAGCGCCAGCCGGGCGCCCGGACCACCGCCATCCTGCCGTCCGTCGACCAGTCGGCATTTCCGACGTCCTCGAGCAGCTCCCGCGGGGCGCTGCCGGAGAGCGGCGCCTGCGAGAGCATCCCCGTCCTCGCGTATCCCGTCGAGAAATTCAGGACGTTCAAGACGAGCATCTCGCCCGCGCCGGAGATCGACTCGATGTCTCCCTCCGGAAGGTTCAGTCGGAGTGATTCGGGACTTTCCATCCGGACGGAGTAGAGGTGCGGCTTTTGCGCACCGTCCCACGCCGCGGAGTAAACGGTCGTCTGGCCATCGGGCGCGAAGCGAGCGGAACCGATGGGTCCTCGGCCGTAGGTGAGGCGATGAAAGGCCGGCGGAGAGTACGGGCTCGGCTTCCAGAGGAACCGGCCGGCGAGCAGGCCGGCCGCAAGCGCCGTCGCGGCGGCGATCCCGACTGTCCTGGATCCGGTCAGGGATCGCATCTTGAGTGCCGAGGGCTCGGCGCGTGCCAGGGATGCGCCCGAGATGCCGGACAGTGCGTCGAGGTCGAAAGCGAGATCGTGGGCGGAGTGGAATCGTTGCTCGGGATTTTTCTCGAGGCAGTGCCGGACGATGCGCTCGAGCCCCGGAGGGACGTTCTGGTTGTTGAGCGAGATTTCCGGAGGGTCCTCTCTCAGGATCGCGGACATCGTGTCGGCGGCGGAGTCGCCCTTGAATGCCCGCTGGCCGGCCAGCATCTCGTACAGGATCGCGCCGAAGGAGAAGATGTCGCTGCGCGGATCAGCAGAACGCCCCCGCACCTGTTCCGGCGACATGTACCCGAGCGTGCCGAGCACGATGCCGGGCTCCGTGCCGGCGGTGGCCGTCGGAAGGTTCGTCGCCTGCCCGCTCTCCTCCGTGTGGGTCAGCTTCGCCAGACCGAAGTCGAGGATCTTGACGCGGCCGTCTTTCGTGACGAACAGGTTTTCGGGCTTGAGGTCTCTGTGGACGATCCCCTTCTCGTGCGCCGCCGCCAGTCCGTGAGCGATCTGGATCGCGTAGTCGAGCGCTTTTCGCGCGGGGAGCCTCGCGCCCGAGACCGCCTGCCGCAGCGTCTCGCCCTCGAGCAACTCCTGGACGACGTAGGGCGCTCCGTCGTGCTCGCCGATGTCGAGCACGGCGGTGATGTTCGGGTGATTGAGAACCCCCGCCGCGCGCGCTTCCTGCTCGAAGCGGCGCAGGCGGTCGGCGTCGGTGGAGAAGGAGGCGGGCAGCACCTTGATCGCGACGTCGCGTCCGAGGCGCGGGTCTCGCGCGCGCCACACCTCTCCCATGCCTCCCGCCCCGATGGGCGCGAGGATCTCGTAAGGCCCGAGGCGGGAGCCAGCCACGATCGTCATGGATTGCGCGGCGATTCTATCGGTCCCGTCGTGTCGTCCCGGCGGCTAACGCAGCCCTTCGACGACGTACAGCTCGGAAAAGACCCGCTGCATTCCGTAGACATAAGACTTGCCGTCCCGGGTCAGAAGAACTTCGACGCCCACGCCGCCTCCCAGGGATTCGCCGGGTTTGATCTCCAGCCACGGCTGTTTCTTTCCGCTCTCCGGATCGAGCAGCCAGACGTTGTGCGGAAGTCCAGAAAAGTGGTGCACGTAGAGTGACCGCCCTTCCTCGCTCCACTGAACCGGAACGTCACCCGCTTCGAGGCCGGCGACGGGACGCGCCGGCCCTCCCTCGAGGGGATAAAGCGATGCCTTCGCGCCGCTGATACCCAGAACGAACTTTCCGTCCGGTGAGAGCGGGTTAGTCGAAGGCCGGATGTACACACCTTCGGGGCTCAGGGGCCGCGGGTCGCCCCCTTCCAGGCTCTGGACGAAGATGCGTGGCCGATGACCCTTTTCCTGCGCCGCGAAAACAACCTCTCTTCCGTCGGGAAGCCAGGCGGCGCCACTGAAGTTCTCGAGCCGTTCGTTCATGACCCGGCTTTCGCCGGCGCCGGTCGGCAGCAGAACGAGGCGCTCGGGCTTGCCTTCGCTCGAACCCACCGACGCAACGACCCACTTCCCGTCCGGAGAAAGCGCGAGGCCGTGGCCTTCACCCAGGCGCACGGCGGCACCTCCATCCGTCCTTCGCAGGTAGACGGCCGGCGTCGTGCCGCTTCCTTCACCTGTCTCGGTGAAGATCAGCGTCTTGCCGTCCGGCGAGAGGTCCGCGGGAAGGGATCCGTCGAGCCACGAGAGAACCAGCTCATTTTCCTGCCCCATCGCAAGCCCGGCCATGGTCCGGAGGATCGTGTGATGGGCGACGAGCACGCGGCCGTCGCGGGAAATGTCGTCGAGCTCGAGACTCCCCGGCACACGCGTGACCATCCGGATCTTTCCGGCCAGGTCGACCGCATACAGGGCGTACATCTGACTGGTGTCCGCGGAGGCGGTCATCCAGATCTCGCTTCCATCCGGGCTCCAGCAGGGCACGCCCGCGATGTCCTTCCACCCTTTCGAGAGCGTCTTCCTTCCCTTCCCCGAGGTGTCCATCACGACCAGCGAAGTCCCAAGGCCCTCCGCCGAGACACCGAAGAAACCGATCCTGTCCCCGCGAGGCGAAAATCGCGGGCTGGCGGCGCCCGCCGCCTCCTGGATCACATTTCCGATGGGGAATTCGAGGCGGGTCTTCCCCTGTACGAGTCGAACGACCGCGAGCTGTTTCCCGTCCGGCGTCCAGTCCGCCCCGGCGTAGATGACGTCCGCAAGCACTTCTCGGGCGGCTCCGCCCGAGAGCGGGGCTCGGGCGAGGACCCCGGTTGCACCCCTTTCACGCAGGAGAACCGCCATCTCTCCCGCGGACGAGATCGCCAGGATATCGGCGTTCGGGAAATCAAAAGGCCGGGATTCGGGACTCTCGGGACGCGTGGAGTACATCCGATTCGGTTCGCCCTGCCATATGGCTCCCTAGACGATCGTCTGGCCGTCCGCCGCGAACCGCGCGTTGTGGAGAACGCCGGAACGAAACGTCAGGCGATGAAAAGAAGGGGCCTGTGCCGGCGCCTTCTTCCAGACCTTCGCGGCGAGAAACACGCCGGCACCAAGACCGGTCAGGAGGCCGGCGGCGATCAGAAGCGGAGCGAACCGCCGTCCAGGCCGGACCGGTCCGATGAACGCTTCGGCTCCGCCGGAAATTTCTGACATGTGGTCGCGGACGCCGGCCAGTTCCCGCGCGAGATCGCGGGTCGAGGCGTAGCGCTCGTCCGGGTCCTTGGCGAGGCATCGCTCGATGATCCAGCGCAGGGGAGGGGGAGTATCGGGTCTGAGCTTGCCGAGCGGCTCAGGATCCTCGCGGATTATGGCGGACATCGTTTCCGCCCCGGTTTTTCTCGCGAACGCCTTCTGTCCCGAGAGGATCTCGTAGAGGATCGAGCCAAAGGAGAACTGGTCGGAGCGGAAGTCCAACGGCCGGCCGCTCGCCTGCTCCGGGGACATGTAGCCGACGGTTCCCAGGATGGTCCCCGGATGTGTCTCGGGCCTCGCCAGAGTCGGCATAGCGGAGACCCCACCCGTCTCGGGCTCGGTCAGCTTGGCGAGGCCGAAGTCCAGGACCTTGACATAGCCGTCTTTGGAGACCATCACATTTTCGGGCTTCAAGTCGCGATGGACGATCCCCGCCGAGTGCGCTTTGGCGAGGCCTTCGGCGACCTGGACGGCGATCCCGATGGCGCGGCGCACCGGCAGCGGGTCGGAAGCGGAGATCTCGCGAAGCGTCTTTCCGTCCACCAGCTCCATGGCGATGTAGGAGATCTGCGCGGCGTGCCCGATCTCATAGATCGTGACGATGTTGGGATGGTTCAGCGCGGAGGCGGAGCGAGCTTCCTGCTCGAAGCGGGCCAATCGATCCTTGTCGAGCGAGACCCCTTCCGGCAGGACTTTCAAAGCGATGTCGCGGCCGAGCTTCCCGTCCCGCGCCCGGTAGACCTCGCCCATTCCACCCGCGCCGAGGGGCGCGAGAATCTCGTAGGGCCCGAGGGTGGTTCCGGAGGAGAGCGTCATGGGTTTTGTGGCGATGATATGCGGACCAGCCTGGCCGTTTCGGCTCCTGGCCGATGTACAGTCCGAAGAGAGAGAGGTGGGCCAATGGATCTCCGGTCTCTTCAAAAGCCCTTCAAGGATCGTTACCGGTCGGATCCGAAGGCTTCGCGAATCACTCTCAGAGCCCGGGGCCGCGGGACGGAAGCCCCGACGTCGTGCTCTGTTGACATCGGCCGGGCGGTTTACGCCGCACAGGCCCACGCCGGTGTCGGAGGACCCGGCACGTCGGCGTGTTCGGGCGATCTGCTCCTCGGCGCCCTGGCCGCCTGCGCGCAGATCACCTGTCAAATGGTCGCGACGGCGATGGGCGTGAAGGTCGACGACATTCGGGTCACCGTCGAGGGAGACCTGGATTTGAGCGGCACACTCGGCATTTCGAAGGAAGTGCCGGTCGGGTTCGAGACGATTCGCCTGCACTTCGACATCGATGCGCCGGGAGCGACTTCGGAGCAGGTCCGTGCCCTGCGCGAAAAAACGGAGCAATACTGCGTCGTGATGCAGACTCTGACGCACCCTCCAAAGCTCGAGGTCGAGTGGGGCTCGAAAAGTTCGGAGCACGGGGCGTCACAGTGACTCGAAAGTACAGTCGTGCGGCGGCCAGGCGGCCGCGGGGGAAGTACACATGCCCAAGTTCGTGATCGAACGAGAAATTCCGGGCCTCGGAAACATGACCGACGCGGAGATCCGGGAGGTCTCGCAGAAATCGGTGAACGTGCTGCGGGAGCTCGGTCCCGAGATTCAGTGGCTCCAGAGCTACGTCACCGGCGACAAGATGTATTGCGTGTACCTGGCGCCCGACGAGGACATCGTGCGCGAGCATGCGCGGCGCGGCGGCTTTCCGGCGAATCGGATCTGCGCCGTCCGGCGAATGATCGATCCGACGAGCGCGGAAGCCTAAGCAGTCTCGGACTCGATCGCGTACGCGACGGCGGAGAGGACGGGCATCGCCCACCCCTCCATCCACGCAGAGGCGCCCGCCGCGCTCGTCAGCGCCTGGCGTGAGGGCCCGAGACTCTTCTCGAGACGGGTCTGCTCCGCCGGAAGGGGGACGGCGCCGACCGCCTGCCGGAGCGCTGCGGCGGCGCCTGCCAGACGGAGCGAGCGTTCAGCCTGCGACTGCGCCGCGGCCGAGCAGGCGAAGCACTCGAGCAGCCGCGCGATCCCGCGCTTGTGCTCGAGCTCCTCGAAGACTGCCATGCTCTCCCTGTAGAGGCGATGGGCGGTCGAGAAGTTCCCCTGATCGCGCGCGAGGTTTCCCAGATCGGCGAGGGAGCCCCCGATGCCCCATCGATCCCGAAGCTCGCGGAACATCGCGAGACTCTGCTCGTAGAGCGACAGGGCCGACACGATGTCGCCCTGTTCGCGCGCGACATCGCCCTCGCTGTTGAGCGCCCAGGCCATTCCGGCGAGGTCGCCGACCTGGCGGGATATAGAGAGGCACTCTTCGAAGAGGGACCGCGCCTCGCCGAGGTGGCCTTCCAGCCGCGCGACGCTGGCGAGGTTGGAGAGACCTCGAACGACGGCGACCGGATCTCCGAGATCTTTCCAGAGCATGAGGCTTTCTTCCAGGAGAGACCGCGATCGTGCCAGGTCTCCCTGCTTCTGCGCCCCGACGGCGAGAGCGTTCAGAGCGACGGCGACCCCCTTCCGGTCGTCCTCCTCGCGGCTGATCCCCAAAGCCTCCTCCTGGTACGTCTCGGCCGCGGTGGGATCCCCCGTCAGAACGCCCGCCGCAAAGAGGGCCCGGGCCCGCAGCCGTGTGCGCTCCAGGGCGCCGGGAAGCTTCAGAATCGCTTGCAGCCAGTCCCGACCCTGCTTGAGATACTCGCGCTCTTCCCAGAAGTGAAAGAGGGCGACCCCGAGGCGAAGGCCCCATTCCGCCTCTTCCTTTTCGATCAGCCACGCGAGAGCCGCGCGAAAGTTGTCGTGCTCGAGCTCAAGCCGCTCGAGCCATCCGGAACCTTCCGCAGCCGCGCCCGGGGTCGGTGGTCCGACGGCCCGCTTGCCCCTCTCCGAAGCCTCGTCCTCCGCCAGAACC
>JBDTRB010000093.1:0-13982 GCA_039931865.1 Acidobacteriota bacterium
GGCATCCCGAAGACGTAGTGGGAGCCAAAAGTCGCGCCGCGGGCGCCATTGACGTCCTGCACGGCGGTCGCCTGCTGACCGTCCACGAATCTCCAGGCCGTGTATCCGTCGTTGACGAGGAGCACCTTCCTGCCCTCTTCGTCCCGTTCGATCCGGGCGCCCAGGCGCGGTGTCAGGCGGTAACGGTGCATCTCCACCCGTTTCCTCTCGACGGATCCGTCGGGCTTGTACCGGGTCACGGTCTTGCGGAATTCGACCGACTTCTTGGATTTCCAGGCGTCGCCCCCGGCGAAGGCGAGCGCCCGGCTGACGACCGCGCCCGCGGGGCCGTCCGGCATCCGGTCGGCGGGGAAGGCTGCTCGCGCGGCCGCGGTCACCGCGATCACCGCCAGAACGCGTCCCAGAATTCTGTTTTTCATGACGTCTTCTTTCCTCAAGCCTGCGGCGAGCCGGAGGGGCCTCCGCCCTTCCTCAATTGAACGTGTAAGACACGCCTCCGTCGACGGTCACCCGCGGATTTGCCCGGACCCCCACCTTCGTTCCAAACAGAAAGGCGGATTCTCCGTAGCGGGACGTCGGATATGTCACGGCGCCCAGCCACAGCCGGTAGCCCTCCCGCGCGCTGTAAATCAGCTTCCCGGTGGCGCGGGTGTATTTCTCGCTGCGAAGAGTCCCCGTCGTGTTCAGGTCTCGCTGTCCGTAAAATGAATAGTCGCCCGCAAACGTGAAGCGACCCGGAAGAAATCCGACGCGCGGGATCGATGTCTCGATGCCGATCTGATGGACATAATCCGGCACGTCGGGTAGATGAGTCGCTGCCGGCGTCGTCGGAGTCGTCAGCTTGACGTGGATGAACGAGAGACCCGCGTAGAGCCGCGTCGAGCCGCCCGCGTACCAATTGGCTTCGAAGTCCAGCCCTTCGCGGCGCGAGCGCCCGAGGCTTTCGAACTGAGTGCCTCCCGGCGGGATGCCCCGGATCTCGTTGCTGTTGTCGGCGCGCCAGACTCCGGTCTGCAGGTGCACCCGATCGAGGATCCGATACGTCAGACCCGTCTCGTAGCTCTCGGTCTGCGCGATCTCGACCCGGCCGACGCTGGCGAGACTGTTGCGGACCTCCGTGCGCGGCGTAGGCGACCGGAGCCCCGTCGCGTAATTCGCGAAGACCAGGAGGTTGGAGACCGGCTCAACCGCAACTCCGACCTTCGGGCTCGCCTTTCCGGCGGAATAGGAATCGACGTAGGTGCCCTTAGCGCGGTACTTGTCATCCAGGGAATAGTTGACGTGCGAGTAACGGACTCCGGCGAGCAGCTTGACCCACTGCGCCGGCGCCCACTGGGCCTGCGCGAACGCCCCGACGTTCGTCAGAAGCTCGTCCACGTTGTCGGTGGGTTTTAAGAGCGCGCGCCGGAGCGTCTGATCCTGTTTCGTCCCGGCGTCGTCCCGCTGCAGCGTCGTGCCCACCAGGATGAGGAGGGGGGTGCCCCCCAGGTTCAGGCCGAAGCTCTTCTCCAGCCGGTATCCGAACGTCGTTCGCTGGTCCGCCTGGCGGGTCTGCGTCGTCGTCGGGCTGATCAGGAAGTCGGAGCGATACCGCAGCCAGTTCCTCTTGCCGCCATAAGCCGTGAAGGACAGCGGCGAAGATCCTCCCGGCCCGAGCCGGAACTTCGCGTATGCGAGCGTGTCGCTCAACTCTCCGCCGTCGGTGGTGTTCACGGCGTCGCGGTCGGAGATGACGCCGCGGCGAATCAGGTCGAGGTCGAGGTAGCTCGGCGCGTCCCAGTTGCTCTTGTAGCGCAGGACGTTGACCGAGACGTCGCTCTCTTCACCCAGGGGCACGAGCACCTTCCCGAAAAACCGCGTGTGGTCGACTTTCTGATTCTTGCTGTATCCGTCGTTGTTCTCGGCGTCCGCGGTGACCAGGAAACTGGTCTTTCGGACTCCGGGCTCCGCGTTGCCGTACGTCGCCGCGACTCGCCGCTCGCCGTAGCTGCCTCCGCTCAGCGAAATAGAGGGGTTCGCGATTCCGTCTCGAAGGACGTAGTTGATGCTGGCGCCTCGATCAAAATCGCCGAAACGCGCTTCCATCGGCCCGCGCACCACCTCGACGCGTTCGATCGCGTCGGGCGGCAGAAGCGTCGTGTCCATCGCGCCGTGCGACGCGACGAAGCCGAACAGGTTGAGCGGAATCCCGTCGAGATATCCGGCGATGTCCTGGCCGAAGTTTCGGTCGGTGTACCCGCGGATCGAGGGACCCGACGGTATCCCGCCCTGGCCGTAGACGACGAAGTCCACGCCGGTCAAGGAGCGGACGACTTCGCCCGGCTCGCGGTACTCCCGGGTCTCGTAGGCGCTCGGCCCGAGCACGCTGCTGTTGGCAGGGAGCGTCCTGACGTCCGGGCTGACCTGGGTCATCTTGGGCGGCGCCTCCGCGGAAACGGTGACGTCGGTTCGAACGCGCGTCTGGTCGGGTTTCGCGTCCTTCTTTTCCGCCGGTCGATCCGGGTCGGAGGCCTGCGTCGTTTTCTCGGCGGTCTGCGCGGGAAGCCCGGGCGGGCACAGGGCGGCAGCGGTCAGGAATAAGAGGCCGCAGGAAAGGCGGAACGAACGGTGGGCCATGGCGATTGTCCTCTTTCGAACACGAATCGGGCTTCGAATTTTCGAAGTGTGCGCGGAATCTCACACAAGTGCGCCACACCTGCAAGTCCGTTGACTGTTTGACGTGGTTTTATGGGCTTTCGGCCCATCCACTCACGGCCGGAGCCGCGTCAGCAGATGCGCGGAAGGGACTCGCCGAAGGGAAGGTCGAGGATCCTCTCCCCGCCGATAGAGGTTCGGACGACGACGAACCCGGGGTGAGCCTCCGTGACGCGGCCAATGCGAACGGCCTCGGCCCCGAGCGGGTGGGCGCGCATGGCGCGAAGGACTTCGTCGGCTCCGGCTTCCGGCACGAAGGCGATCAGCTTGCCCTCGTTGGCGACGAGGAGAGGGTCGAGGCCGAGGATCTCACAGGCGCCCCGGACGGGGTCGCGGACGGGGATCGCCCGCTCGTCGATCTCGACTCCGAGGCGCTGCCTCGAAGCGATCTCGACGAGCGTCGCGGCGACCCCTCCCCGCGTCGGGTCCCGCATCGCATGGACGTCCGGGTACGCGTCGAGCATCGCCGCGGTGAGCTCATGAAGCGGCGCCGTGTCGCTTTGAATCTGTCCCTCGAGCTCGAGCCCTTCGCGGGTGGAGAGGATGGCCATCCCGTGGTCTCCGACCGGGCCCGACAGAAGGATTGCGTCCCCGGAGCGAACCCGGCGCGAGGAGAGCTCAACACCCGGGCGCAGGGAACCGATCCCGGCGGTGTTGATGAAGAGCTGATCGCCCTTCCCGCGGTCCACGACCTTCGTGTCGCCGGTGACGATCGAGACCCCCGCCCGCGCGGCCGCGCGCCGCACTGACGCCAGAACGCGTTCGAGCACGGAGATGGCGAGACCCTCCTCCAGGATGAAGGCGAGAGACAGGAAGAGCGGCTTCGCGCCTCCCACGGCGAGGTCATTGACCGTCCCGTTGACGGCCAGGTCGCCGATGTCGCCTCCCGGGAAGAAGAGTGGCGTGACGACGTACGAGTCGGTCGTAAACGCGAGGCGCGTGCCGTCGATGGTGACGACCGCCTGGTCATCCAGAGGGTCCAGAGCGGGATTGGCGAGCGCGGGAAGGATGACCGACTCGATGAGACGCGCCGTCAGCTTGCCGCCGCTCCCGTGTCCCAGAAGGATTTCTTCCGTGTCGGAGATCGGGATCGGGCAGTCCGAAAAGGGGAGGGCGCCGGGGTCCTTCATCGAGACGACACTCCTTTTGCGCCCGGCGTCACAGGACGTCTTCTTCCCCGAGCGCGACGTGGACCTGGTCCCACAGGAGGTGGAGCAGCACGGTGTGCGTTTCCTGAACGCGATGGATCGCCCAGGTCTTCACCGTGAAGCAGTAGTCGCACAGGTCGGGCATCTGGCCCCCGTCCCGCCCGGAGAAGCCGATCGTCAACGCTCCGATTTCGCGGGCGCGCTTCAAGGCTCGGTTGACGTTCGCGGAGGCGCCCGAGGTCGAAATTCCCAGGACAGCGTCCTCGGGGCGCGCGAGAAGCGCCAGCTGGTCGACGAAGACGTGAGAAAAATCGGTGTCGTTGCCGATCGCTGTCAGGGTCGCCGTGTCGACAGTCAACGCGGTCGCGGGAAGCGCTCTCCGCTTCTCGAGAATGGGGTGAAGAAACTCCACCGCGACGTGCGCGGCGTCGCACGCCGATCCGCCGTTGCCCATCACCCAGAGCCGGCCGCCCGCGGAGAACCGCGACGCGAGGTCCCGCGCGCTCTGCTCGAGCTTGCCCGCATTTTCTTCGAAGAACTGGAGCTTGACGTCGCAGCTCTCGCGCGCCTTGCGAAGGATTGCCTCTCTCAAGCGGGAGGAGCTCCGGCCGGAAGGGATGGGAGCGATGCGGACGCCAGGAACCGCCCGTACTGATAGTAGGCCGCGCACGCGCCCTCGGCCGAAACCATCGTCGCGCCGAGCGGCTTTTGCGGCGTGCAGAGGTTTCCGAACGCGGAACAGTCGGAAGGCTTCTTGAGTCCCCGCAGAATCTGGCCGCTGATGCAGAGCGACGATTCTTCCGTCGCGATCTCTTCCACCTGAAAGCGCTTCTCGGCGTCGTGGTGCCGGTACTCGTAGCGTATTTTGTAACCGGACTTGGGAATCGATCCGACGCCTCTCCACTTCCGATCACCGACCTCGAAGACTTCCAGGACGAGCGCCCGCGCGGCGGGATTGCCATCTCGCGTCACGGCGCGCGCGTACTGGTTCTCGACGACGGCGCGGCCCGCTTCGAGCTGACGCACGGTCATCAGGATCCCTTCGAGCAGGTCAATTGGCTCGAACCCGGTGATCACGATCGGGACACGGTAGCGCTCCGCGAGGGATTCGTATTCCCGGTAACCCATGATCGCGCAGACGTGACCGGGTCCGAGAAATCCCTGCACGCGATTGCCGGGCGCCTGAAGGATGGCCGCCATCGCCGGCGGCACGAGCACGTGAGACAGGAGCATCGAGAAGTTGTCGACTCCCTCTTTCTGCGCCCGGTAGACGGCCATCGCGTTCGCCGGCGCCGTCGTTTCGAAACCAATCCCGAAGAACACAACCTCTTTGCCCGGGTTCTGCGAAGCGATCCTGACGGCATCGAGAGGGGAGTAGACGACGCGGACATCGGCGCCGCGGCTTTTCAAGGTGAGGAGGTCTCCCCGCGAGCCCGGCACCCTGAGCATGTCTCCAAACGACGTGAAGATGACGCCGGGCCGGCTCGCGATCGCGTGCGCCTTGTCGATCATTTCGAGCGAGGTCACGCAGACGGGGCATCCGGGGCCGTGGACCAGCTCGACTTCCGGCGGAATCATGCGGTCGATCCCGTAACGGACGATCGAGTGGGTCTGTCCGCCGCAGACCTCCATCAGGACCCACGGACGCGTCACCGTCTCCGCGATCGTCTTCGCGATCGCAGCTGCGACTCCGCCCTGGCGGTACTCGTCGAGATATTTCACGAGCTCTCCCCGGGCCACGGCCCCGAGCGGGGGAGAAGCTCCTCGGCCATGTCCGCCGTCAACTCGCTCGTCTGGCCGAGGTCCTCCAGCACGGCGAAGGACCTCCGGGCCTCCTCCTTGTCGATTTTCGAAATGGCGAAGCCGACGTGGACGACGACGTAGTCGCCGGGCTCCGCGTCCGCGGCGTATTCGAGGCAGACGTCTCGGGTGATTCCGCCAAAGCGGACTTTTCCGAACTTCAGTCCCTTGACGTCGCGGACCTCGAGGAGCTCTCCCGGGATTCCGAGGCACATGGTCAGATCCTTCCTTCCCGGCGCGCGAGCCGGAACGCGGCGACGGCCGCCTGGCCGAGCGAAATCCCGCCGTCGTTTGCCGGAACGAGCCGGTGAATCAGAACTTCGAATCCGTCGGCTTCCAGAAGCTCTTTCGCGCGTTCTGTCAGCGTCCGGTTCTGAAAGACTCCTCCGGAGAAGACAGCCGTCTCGAGACCCGAGACGTGGCGGACAAAGCGTGCGGATTCCAGAACGACGCTGGCCATCGTTTCGTGGAACCGGGAGGAGACATCGCGCACCGGCGCTCCCGCTTGCCGCGCGCGGGCGATTTCCCGGACCATGGGGCGCAGATCGACTTCGAACGGAGTGTCTTGGTCCCCGCCAGAAAGCTCGAACGAGTAGGGATCCGCGCGGTCCGCGGAGGCCAGGGCCTCGAGCTCAGCGGCGGCCTGACCTTCGTAGGTGACCGTGCCGTGGAAGCCGCAAAGAGCGGCGACCACGTCGAACCACCGCCCCGCGCCCGTCGCCGCGGGGCACCGAAGGTCTTTCTCGAGCATATTCTGGATGGCGTGGCTCCGGCCCGGTTCCACCCCGTCGAGCGCCGCGAGCGTCTCTCCGGCGTCGAGAAGGGCGCCGGCGGCGGTCCGCCACGGCTGCCGGATGGCCGCTTCTCCGCCGGGCAGTCGCAGCGCCCGCAGATGGCCGGCCCGGCGAAAGCCGATCAGGTCGGCCGTCAGGACTTCCCCGCCCCAGAGCTCGCCGGAAGGGCCGCAGCCGGTCCCGTCGAAGGCGATCCCGATGACCGCCTCCGTCCGCCCGTGTTCCGCGAGGCAGGCGGCGACGTGCGCGTGGTGGTGCTGGACGGGCTCACGGGGCACCCCGGACGCGATCGCCCACCGGGTCGAAAAGTAATCGGGGTGAAGGTCGTGGGCGATGGCGGCCGGCTCGACGGAGAGAAGACGTTTCAACTTTTCCACGACCTCTTCGAAAAACCCGATCGCCTCGAAATTTTCGAGATCGCCGATGTGCGGGGACAGGAAAGCCTCGTCCCCCCGCGTCAGGCAGACGGTGTTCTTCAAGCCGGCGCCGACGCCGAGCACAGCCGCCGAATGGGGGGGAACCGGAATCCGGATGGGGTCGGGCACGAACCCGCGCGACCGGCGGATGGGCTGCGCTTGCCCCGCGACGATCCGTACGACCGAATCGTCCGCGCGGGTGTGGATCTCCCGGTCGTGGAGGAGAAAGGCGTCGGCGATGCCGGAGAGCTTCCCGACGGCGGTCTCGTTTTCCCGGGCGATCGGCTCCTCCGAGAGGTTCCCGCTCGTCATGACCAGGAGCGGCGGGCCATCGGCCAGGAGAAGGTGGTGAAGAGGCGCGCAGGGGAGCATGACGCCTGCCTCGCCAAGGCCCGGCGCAATCTCCTCCGCCAGGGTGGAATGTGTCCGCCGCCGCAGAAGCACGATCGGGCGCGCCGGGGACGTCATCGCGCGTTCGGCTTCGAGCGTGACCTCACCGACCGCTCGGGCGGTGTCCAGATCCCTCGCCATGAGGGCGAATGGCTTGGAAGGCCGTCCCTTGCGCGAGCGCAGGCGAGCGACGGCTCGGCCGTCTCTCGCGTCCGCGGCCAGCTGAAGTCCGCCGAGTCCCTTCAGGGCCAGAATCCCGCCGCCGTTTAAGACCTCGACGGCGGCGGCCAGCGCTGCCGCCCCGTTCAGCGCGGCATTTCCGGGCCGCTGGAATTCGAGCTTCGGTCCGCATTCTTCGCAGGCGTTCGGCTCCGCGTGAAACCGCCGGTCGAAAGGATTCTCGTATTCGGCGAGACACGGTCCGCACAGGGCGAAGGCGTCCATCGTCGTCTTCGTCCGATCGTACGGCGTCTCCCGGACGATCGTGTATCGCGGGCCGCAGTCGGTACAGTTGACGAAGGGATAGCGATATCGGCGGTCCGACGGATCGAAGAGCTCCTCGAGGCAGGCGCCGCACGTGGCCGCGTCGACGGGGATCGTGGCGCGTCCCGGGACTCCCGGGCCGCTTTCGAGCACCCGAAAAGTCGCGTCTCCCGCCAGAGGAAGATCTTCGACATCGACGGCGGTGACGGCGGCGAGCGGCGGCGCGCCCGCAGTCAGCTGGCGCGCCAGCCCGCGCGCGTCTTCCTCGGCGCCTTCGACCTCGATCCAGACACCCTCGGCGTCGTTGCGCACGAAGCCGTCGAGACCCCGCGCCCGCGCGATCCTGTAGACGTAGGGCCGGAACCCGACGCCCTGCACGACGCCGCGGACCCGGATCCCGAGACGGATCCGAGCGTCAGGTTTCGCCGCGGTGGCCATCAGTTTTCCCGAAGCGTTTCCGCGACGCCGGCAATCGCCTTGACGACCGCCGAATCGGGGCTCGCGTCGAGAACGGCGCGGCCGCTCCGCTCGGCGGCGAGCACGGCGTCATCGAACGGCACCCACCCCGCGATCGAAATCCCGCGGGCCTCGCAGAACTCGCGCACGGCGGCCTCGTCCTCGGGCGTCCGGGCCTTGTTCGCGATGGCCTCGATTCGAGGGATCCCGAGCTCGCGCCCGAGCTCGACCGCGCGAGCTCCCGTTTCGAGCGCTCGGAAGTAGGGCTCCATGACGACTAAAAGCGTGTCCACGTGTCGCGGCGTGCCGCGGCTGAAGTTCTCGAGCCCGGCCTCCATGTCGGCGATGACAGGGCCGGTCGAGGTTCCGACGAGCTGGGCGAGCAGGCTACGCACGGTAGCGTGGTTGCGGCACATTCAACCGGTGCCCGCGTGACCGACGCGGCCGAGAATGAGGAGACGGACACCGTCCGGCGCCTCGACCCCGTAGCGCCTGGCGATCTCCTCGGGAGACGACACCAGCATCAGCTTCTCTTCGCCGTCAATGTCCTTCCGGCGCTCCATCACGCTGCGGGGCACCGTCGGCAGGCTCATGGCGTCAGATTGGGGCAACCCCAGGGCGACCGCCAGGTTGGGGTTGGAGTCGCCGTCGACGGCGAGAGCGTGGCCTTCGCGTCGTCCGAGAAGTCTCGTCAGGGTCGCGGCGATTGTCGTTTTCCCGACACCGCCCTTCCCGCCGATGGCGATTCTCATGGTGTCCTCCGGTCGTCTTCCGGGTCGGGGCTCGGCTCGTGGTCGTGGTCTTGCTGGCAGGAGAATCCGCATTCGCCGTGTCCCTCCGCTAGCATCTCCCGAAAGTCGTCGACGAATCGCCGGCGCGCCTCGGGAAGACCCGATTCCGTCAGAGCGTATCTCTCTCCCTCGCGCGGCTCGACCGCGCCCAGCCCCTGGAGCGTTTGCAGCGTGGCTGCGATTTCGACCTCCGGGTAAACGAGGAACGCGGCCAGGTCGCGCGCGGACAGCTGCTCTCCAAATCCCTGCCCCCGCATCCAGAAGAGGAGCTCTAAGACCTCGTCTCTCCGCGCGATCTCGCGGACCGCCGCTCCGTCGGGAGGAGGCGCGCTCGCGCTCACAAGGCCACCATCACGGCAGTGTCGTCGATGCGGACCGGGACGACTTCGAGGGCGAGCTCCGGCCGATCCAGGCAATGGCCGTCGGAGAGGTCGAACCGGTGCCCGTGGCAGGCGCACGTGATCGTGCGGCCGTCGAGACGCCAACCGTCCAGCGCCTGTCCGCCGGACGGGCACCGGTCCCGGAAGGCACGGACCTCGCCCTCGACGTCGCACGCGAGCACGGCGTCGTCAAACATCTCGATCTTGCGAAGCTCCCCGCCCTCGAGCTCGAAGCGGTGGACCAGAGGCAGCCAGCTGCGCCTCTTCTCCGCCCAGGCCATGTTGAGGGTGGACGTCACGACGACGGCGTGCCCGGGAAGTTCCTCGCGAAGGGAATCCCGGATCTGGGAGGTGAGCGACTCGAGCGAGACCTCCGCGCCCATCGGGCGAATGAGGTGGATGCTGACGGAGTCAGAGGACACTTCCATCAGCTTGGCCGCCGTCTTGTCTCTTTCGAGCACGGGCCGGAGCCGCTCGAGCGCCGCCTCGACCTGCCTGGCGACGTCGGCCTCGATGAGCCCGTAGCCTTCCAGAATCCCCTCGACGACCGGGTCCTGCCGGAGGCGCTGGATGAGGCCCGGGTCCGAGGCCCCGGCGATTTCGAGCGTCCGGGCAAAGGCCTCGCGATGCAGCTCGAGGACGGCGCCGAGCGCCTCGACGATCCGGTTGCGGCCGTCGTCGAACGAATACATCTCGAGCACCCGGAGGAGCTCGTCGAGCTTGTCATCCGCCATGGGCCTGCCTTCGCGAAGAATCGACCGAAAGAAGCTCGCGCACGCGCTCGGCAGCCGGCCCTACGGCCGCCCGGACCGCCGGAGAGAGCGTCAGATCGAGATCGCAGCAGAGCGGCTCGCAGCCGACGATCGTCACATCCGAAGGAAGGTAGCCGAGCTTCTTTGCGACCTTCATCGCGCGCGTCGGTTCCGCGAAGTGCGGATCGATGCCCTGCTCGGGGCCGGGCGTGGTGTCCGCCTCGCTCGGCTGGAAGACATAGAGGGTGCCCGGCGGATGCCCTCGCCGGACCGCATCGACGATGACCAGCCTGCCGCAGCCGTTCATCAACTCGTACACGAGCTCCATTCCGCCGATGCCGACCTCGACGATCTCCGCTCCACCGGGGAGCGGCTGCTCGGCCAGTCGGCGCACGACCTCGACCCCGAACCCGTCATCGCCCAGCAGAAGGTTCCCGAATCCGGCGATCAGGGCGCGGCCGGACGTCACGACGGGAGCCATCCCGCGATCGAAAGGCGGATCTCTTCGATCACCCGGGGAACAGCCTCTTCCACTTCGCGCGAAAACTCCTCGCCCCAGTCTTCGTCCGCGGGCTCCACTTCGATCACGACGACGTCCTGCGGGAGCTTCTCGAAGTAGGTCGCGATGATGAGCAGGTTATCGAGGCTGATGACGCCGGTGACGGCCTCGGCGACGCGGGCCTGGATCTCCTCCTCGTCGGGAAGCTGCCGCCGCCACGAATAGCGCAGGACGTCTCCGGGCGGACGTCCGCGTTTCACGGCCCCGACGAAGACGATCCGGTCATACGGCGGGCGTGAGTCGAGGTTGTGCATGACTCCGATGGGGCCGTAGCTCAGATCCTCGATCTCGACTCCGTCCGGCCACTTGTCTTTCGCGAGCCGGTCGGCGAGGAGAGGCCCGAAGGAGAGATCCCGGAGAAGACGGTATCCGACGCCTCCTACGAGAAGGCGCGGGGGTCTCGGAGCGTCGAGCTCCGTGGGCAGGCCGGAAGCGTCCGGATCGGGAGCGGCGGGGCTCCGCGTGCTCTCAATCGTCTTCTCCGCAGGCACAGGTGTTCACCTCGCACGTGATGTGCTGATCCCCCGCGTAGATGTGGGTGGTGCACGGCATGCACGGGTCGAAGCTTCGAATCGCTCGAAGGATGTCGATTCCCTTGAACTTCTCCTTGCTTTCGAACTCTTCGAGAATCGGCGTCGCCATGACGGCTTCCTCGTAAGGGCCCGGATTCCCCCAGGGATCCTTGGGACCGGCGTTAAAGGTGGACGGCGTGACGATCTGGTAGTTGACGATCGCGCCTTTGTCGAGCTCGAGATGGTGCGAGAGCCAGCCTCGCCCGGCGCCCCAGAAGCCGACTCCCATACGATTGTCCTTCGGCACCGTGAAGGGCGTCGACGTCCGGTAATCGCCTGTCTTTAAGATGTCCATCCCGATCAGCCAGTTGTCGTACGCGACCACGCACTGGTACGCGATCGAATACGCGCGCGCGCGATTGCGCTCGAAGGCGTTGAAGACCGGCGGAATCTTCCACTCGACTTCCACCTCCGGCGCGAGGTACTTCGGAATCAGGATCTTCATGCTGTCGGGGGTGAGATCGAGAAATTTCCGATGCGGAAGCTTGCCCGCGAGAACCGTGATCCACGGACGGGCATAAGTCCCCGCCTCCACCGCGACGCGATCCCAGCGGGGAGCGGTCGACCAGCTGTACTTTTCGCGCCAGTTGGTCCCGCCCGGTTTCGGCTTCGTCTCCTTGTTCCAGGGGTGGTAGGGCGAGAGCGGGGCCCCCAGCGGATCGGTCTTGTGAGGCTGACCGGTCCACTGCTCGTAATAGGAATGCTCGATGAACTCCTCGAGGCCCAGGTTGATCTGCTGGAGCTTCGTCGTCACGAGCTTGCCGTCCAGGATCACGCCGGGCGTCGCCCAGCGCTGCTCTCCCCAGGCGTCGCAGTTCTTGTACGTGGCGTCGTACGCCTTCGGGTCGTCCCAGATCCCGAGATCGGCCATGTTGACCGGCCGCGTGCCGCACTCCTTGTACTTCTCGTTGGCGTCGTAGAAGAAGTCCGCGATGTCGTTCCAGATCGCGATCGCGCGCTTGGCGAAGTCGAAGGTCTTCATCAGCCGGTTCAGGTAGACGTTGAAGCTCTGGATGGTGACCGTGTGACTGACGCCGCCCGGGACGATCGTCTCGGGGTGGGGGTACTTGCTCATCAGCGTGACGTACCCCTCGCGTGCCATGCGGGAGAGCTCCAGGCCGTCGAGGTACAGCTTGCCGACCAGCGGGTTCATGTCGTGAAAGAGATCGCTCATCTTGGAATAGCCGTGGATGCTGCCCCACCGCGTCTCCGTGCGGGTCGCCTTGTCCCAGAGCGTCGGCTCCGTCTTCTTGATCATGGCCTCGGAGTAGTCGGGTCCCGCCAGCATGAAGAGATGCATGCTGTTGTCCCAGATGAACTCCATCGACAGAGCGAGATTCCGGATGACGATCGCCAGGGGCGGGGGACAGATCCCGAAGGCCATCTCGATCGCGAGGGCCGAGCAGGTGGCGTGGACGCCTCCGCACACCCCGCATGCCCGGCTGCTGATGAAGATCGCGTCGCGCGGATCCCGGCCTTTTAAGATGACCTCGTAGCCGCGAAACAGAGTTGCGATCGAGCTCGCCTCCAGAACCTTGCGATTCTCGAGGTCCACGACGCTGTGAAAGCCGAGAGCTCCGGCCACGCGCGTGACCGGGTCGTAGTCGACCGCCTTGACGTAGTCGTCTTTCGCGAGGCGCCGTTTGACCTCGTCGCGATCGATCGCCTTCGTCTTGTAACCGAACGGGTCGGCGCCGCCGCCCCGGAGGGTCACGCCGCCCTGCGCATCGAATTCGATTGGAAGATTACGGAAGCACATTTTTGGCTTTCAGCCGCCGACTCTCGCCGCCGGCGATTCGGGGCATGAGTTACGCGGGTGGGCCCGCCTCGGTTCCCGCGGTGACCGTCTCTCTCGCGTGGTCGCGGGTCGCGGCGTCTCGCGAACGCGATTCGCGCTCGATCTTCGCCCGCCGCCGCGCGTAACCCCATCTCATCTCGCCCTCTTCCGGTTTCTTTTCGCGGGCGTCGTGCACGAGCTTGTTCTTGACCTCGTATCCGTCCCGGAACTGCGTCTCCGGGTGCTCGCGGCCAGGCTTAACCGCCTGGTTGAACTGCATCTTCCGGTAAAAGAAATCCGCAAGGCGTCCGAAGAAAGGGTCGCCGTGCTTTTCGAGAGCCCACCCGCTCGGCGTGTCCTGCAGGTTGTCCCACAGGGGCTCGCGATTCTGGTGGTCCTGCGAAAGACGGCGCAGGGCGCGAATCACCCGGCCGACGTTCTTCGAGGTGTGCGTCGAGACCATGGCACCGGGAGGTGTCTTATAGAAGGGCGTGAACTTGTCGGGAAACCCGGGCATCGTGCATCCGATGCAGATGCCGCCCTGGTTCATGCAGCCGCCGTGATGCCGGATCGCCCCGCGCTCGACGATATTGCACTGCACGACGGGTCCCCAGCACCCGAGCTCGACTAAGCACTCCGGATCGCCGAACTTCTTCGCGAACACGCCGCCCTCGTAGTAACCGCCGCGGACGCAGCGCTCATGGACCGTGTGATGGAACAGCCACGCGGGCCGCCCGAGCTCGTCGAACTCGGGAAGTGGGCCGGTTCCCTGAAGGAAGTGCAGCACCATGGCCACCACTTCGCTGAAGTTGTCGCCGACGGGAGCGCAGCCCGGGATGTTGATGACCGGCAGCCCGAAGGCGCTGCGATAGTCCTTCCCCAGATAGTCCATGAGACCCATCGCGCCGGTCGGATTCCCGGCCGCGGAAGGAATGCCGCCCCATGTGGCGCATGTCCCGATCGCGATCGC
>JBDTRB010000094.1:0-13885 GCA_039931865.1 Acidobacteriota bacterium
ACCGCTTCGAGCGCGTGTTTCGAGGCGCAGTACGGCGACGCGAACGGGATCGGAATACGGCCCGTGACCGAGGACACGCTGACGATCGTTCCTGAACCCGCCGTCCGCATCGCGGGCAGGACCGCGGCGAGCATCGCGATCGCGCCGAACACGTTGACTTCGAACTGAGCGCGCCACTCCTCGATCGGCACGTCTTCTACGGCGCCGTAGCGGCCGTACCCGGCGTTGTTCACGAGCGCGTCGATCCTGCCCTCTTCCGCGAGCGCGATCCTGACCGCCTCGGCGACGGAATTCGCATCGGTCACGTCCAGAGCGAGCGCTCGAATACCCGGATGCGCCTGGAGCTCGGACAGCGAGGCCGCGTCGCGTGCCGTCGCATAAACCCGATGGCCCCGGCCGGCGGCCTCGAGCGCGGTGGCGCGGCCGATCCCGGATGAGCAGCCCGTCACGAGAACGACTTGTCGGCGGGACACGGCGCGATGTTACCCTTCCGTTTGGAATCATGGGATACGCTGAGAAGACTCTCGCGCCGGGTGAAACGATCCTGTATCGCGCGCGCTATCACTGGATCTTCTACCGCACCGGGCTGCTGGTCCTCTTTCTCGCCGTGCTCCTCGGAGCCGCGTCCTTCTACGCCTACCGCACCGACCCCGGCGGGGAGGTCGTCATGCCGATCGCGTATCTCGCTCTCGCCTTCGCCGTGCTCGCGCTGATGCTGCTCGGGGCGCGGTACGTCCGCGCGCAGCAGGACGAGTTCGTCGTGACCGACCGCCGCGTCCTGCGTTCGGTCGGACTCGTCTCTCGTGAGCACGAGCAGGCGCCGATCGAGAAAATCCAGGACATCACCGTCACGCAGACCGGCCTCGGCCGGTTGCTCGACTACGGCACGATCAGCCTCGAAACAGCGTCGGAGCGCGGCACTCTGCTTTTTCCGGCGATCGCCTCGCCCGAGCGCTTCCGGACCGCGATCTGGGGACGTCCGCGGGCGGACGCCGTCTCGGCGGTCGCGCCGCCGTCGCCGGCAGCGCCCGCCGCGGCGGACGGGTCCACCGCCGCCGGACGCCTGGAGCAACTCGACGCGCTACGCCGGCGCGGGATGGTCACCGAAGCCGAATACGCCGAAAAGCGCCGTGAAATCCTGGCCCATCTGTGACATGGCGGGCGTGAGCCTCCCGCCCGCCATGTAATCCAAACGGAACATCGCTCGTCCAATCCCATGTGTCCGCTGTCCACATGATCCCGCGCCAGACGGATCCCGGCGTCGATGAAACCCTCCTGATCCGCGAGATCCGGTCGGGAAACGTAGAGGCCTTCGAATACTTCGTCCGCAAGTATCAGAGCCGGATCACGCGGCTGGCCTACCGATTTCTGAGAGACGCCGGCGAAGCCGACTGCGCGGCGCAGGAGAGCTTCCTCCGGGCGTATCAGAGCCTGAAGGACTTTCGCGAGGGCTCGACCTTCGAGACGTGGGTCACCCGGATCTGCATCAACTGGTGCAAGGACCGGCTGAAGCGACGCCGGCTGGTCTTTTACTTCCACCAGGCTCCGGCCGACAACGATGAGGACGAGTCCGGCCTTCGCGATACGGCCGCCGGGGACGAACCGTCGCCGGAGCGGCGGGCCATATCGCGGGAGATCCGGGAGCGGCTGCGCCAGGCGATGGAATCCCTGTCGCCTCGTCAGAAGACGGTGTTCGTCCTGAAGCACTTCGAAGAACTCTCGATCCCGGAGATCGCGGACCTGACCGGCCTCGACTCCGGAACGGTCAAGTCGCATCTCTTCCGGGCCGCGCACAAAATCCGCGAGCGGCTCGCCGAATTTCGGAAGGCACGATCATGAACGACTTCAGATCCCGCGGACACCTGACCGACGCCGAGCTCTTCGGCCTCGCGATCCCCGCGGTGGGCTCGCCCGAGGCGCTGCCGTCGCATCTTTCGGATTGCCTTGCCTGCAGCCGCGCGCTTTACGAATGGAAAGGCGCCGTGCGCGACGTGGCCGATGACATAGGACCGCTCGGGGATCGGAGCTCCGAGGCGTGGACGGCGGCCGAAGAGCAGACGATGCATGCGGTTCGCCGAACGAGGTTTGCGCGCCCGGCATTGCCGCTGCGATGGGGCGTCGGGGTCGCGGCCGCGCTGCTGCTCTTCGCGCTCGCGGTCCCTCTGCATCGGCCGACCGCCCCTGCGACGCCGTCTGGCCCGTCCGCATCCGCCCCCGACCTTTCCGCCCAGGACCAGGTTGACGACGCGCTCCTCCGGGACGTCGCTCGCCTTGCCAGCGCCGAAGAGACGGGCGGCTCGTGGAGCACGCTCGTGCCGGAGCCGGGGGCTGCGAACGGCGAGGAGGACCGCCTTTGAGCCGCCGGACGAACGCAAACGCAAGCGCGGCGATCCGCTTCTTTGTTCTCGCGGCGGCTGTCGCGGGGATCGCGCTGCCGATGCTTTCCGAGCAGGACTTTCCGGAAGGCAAGTGGTGGAAACGGCCGCGCCTGGCCGGCGAGATCAACCTCAGTCCCGAACAGTCTCGGGAGATCGAGAAGATCTTCGTGAAGTCCCGGACACGCCTCATCGACCTGAAGGCCGACCTCGAGAAGAAGCAGCTCGCCCTCCAGTCTTCGATGGAAGACCGCGGCGCGGACCGGCGCACTGTCGAGAAGGAGATCGATACCCTCGAGAACGCCAGGGCGGAGCTCCAGAAGGCCCGCGCCCTGATGGTTCTCGACATGAAGCAGGTCCTGAAGCCCGATCAGTGGGAGCACCTCCTCGAGCTCCAGCAGGAAATGCGTGAACGCCGGCTGATGGCAAAAGAAGGCCGCCAGAGCTACCGCCAGGGGGGACCCTTCCGGCGGAAGCCAAACCGGTAAATCCGGCGGCTCTACGGCGGAACTGCGAGCTCATTCACCATTTCGACAGATGCGCGGCTCTGCTCCCTCTCCTCGCACTCGGGGGGAGCGTTACGCTGAGGGGGCCCGCTGCGGTCAATACCACGCTCGTTCCGTAAATCAGTTCTGCATCGCGACCCCAACGTCCAACATCGCCCTGCCTCAGCAAAAACGCAGCTACTCGAACTCCCGGCGCTCCAGTCGCAGCCGCGCGGCGAAATCGAGCATCGTTCGGCGGCGCGGTTCCGCGATTTCGCGCGCCCGCGGAGTCCGAAGGTCTATCCTGGCCGCTTCTTCGATCTCGGCCGCCATCTCTTCAAAATCCAGCCGTTCGCGGTATCCGTCGGTGAGACTCCTCGCGACCCCGTAGGCGCCGAGACCATCCAGCCGCACCGCATCGTGGACGATCTCTTCCTCGGGCGTTTTCGGTTCGGTGTCGAAGCGGGCCAGCGAGCGGAAAAGCGAGGAGACCGTCTTCGCCGGAATTCCTTCCGAGGCCAGGAACAGTTCCGTCCGGCTTCGGTGTCCCATGCGCGAGACCCATTTCTCCTGGCCGGAAAAGACGGCGAGAAGGAAAAGAAGGTCGAAGTCGAGGTCCTGCCGGGCGCCGGCGACTTTCATCGCGGCCGAGACTGCGCGGCGGACGTCGCCGTAGTTCGTAACGCCGTCCAGGGCCACAGCGAGCGGCTTCACGTAATCTTCGACGCGCCGGCGCGCAGCCTCGTCCACCCCCCGATGCTACGACAGCGGGCCTCCGCGATCTCTCGGGCCTCTTTTTGCCTGACGGGAAGACGCGTTACATCAGCCGTCCTCCGTCGACTCGCAGGATCTGTCCGGTGATGAACGCGGGACCCGAACACAGAAACAGCACCGTCTGCGCGACGTCCTCGGGATCCCCGTTACGCGCCGCCGGGACGGATCTCGCCCAGCGCGCGCCCTCTTCGGAGGACGTTCCTTCTGGCGGCATCACCACGCCGGGAGCGACTCCGTTCACGGAGACCTCGGGCCCGAGCTCGACAGCAAGCGCGCGGACCAGACCCTCCACGGCCGCCTTCGAGACGGAGTGCGCGAGGAAGTTGCGGGCGGGGCGGGTGGCGAGGAAGTCCGAGATCAGCACGATCCGCCCTCCGCGGCGGCGGAGCGCCGGAGCGGCGGCGCGCGCGAGGAGAAAGCCGGAGCGGGCGTTGACGTCGAAGGACGAATCCCACAGCTCCGGCGTCGTCTCCTCTAGTGAGGCGCGGTGAAAGTTTGAAGCGGAGTGCACCAACAGATCGACGCCGCCGAGGTGCCGTCCCGTATCTGCGACGAGGCGGGCGCACGCGTCGGGGTCGGCGAGGTCGGCGGCGATCCCGGTCGCCCGGCGCCCCAGCGCCCGGATCGCGGCGCAGGTTTCCTCCGCGCCGGGCCCGGACGAACGGTAGTGGACCGCGACGTCCGCACCCTCGCGGGCGAGGGCTATAGCGATCGATCGCCCGACGCGGATCCCCGCCCCGGTGACGAGCGCAACGCGGCCGGAGAGCGGCAGATCAGTCATGCCGGATCGTAACCTTTCCTCCGAAAAACCCGTATTCTGGGCAGGTTTGCCGGAGGACCTGTCATGAAGCGTCTCTTTGCCCTTCTCGCTCTCTGCCTGGCGATCGACGCGGCGCCCGCGCAGGCAGGATCCGTGTCCGGACGCGTGCTCGATCCCGCCGGCAAGCCCCTGGCCGGCGCCCGGGTCCAGTGGGTGGGGTACCGGACGGACGACCAGGCGATCGTCGACTCGTCGTCCGCGACGGAGCCGCCCGCGCTCGGAGAGATCAGGACAGGCGCCGACGGCGCTTTCCGTGTCCCGCTCGACAAGCCCGACGTTTCGGTCGCACTGCGGATTCTCCCGGCGGGCTCCCCGGCGCTGCGCTTCGCCGGCCCCTTCGACTCCACCGAAGACGTCTCGCTCGACGTGGTGCACACGGCGGCCGGCGTCCGACTCTCCGGGCGCGTGGTCGACGACGAGGGCAAGCCGGTCGCCGGGGCGCGGGTGCGGGCTTCCGGGACGGATTTCTTTTCGGAACAGGACGCGGTGACGCTCTCGGAAACGAAGACCGGGCCGAATGGCGTGTTCGTCATGGAAGACGCTCCGGACGGGTTCAGCACGATCGCGGCTGGCGCTCCCGGTTTCGTGCGGGCGTCGCTCGTTCAGATGGACCCGAAGGCCGACGTCAAGCTGACGTTGAAGCGGGGAGGGACGATCCGCGGCATCGTCGTGGATCCGGCGGGAAAACCGGCGGCGGGCGCGATCGTGATCTCGGACGACCAGGGTGCGGAATCGGCCGCCGACGGCAGCTTTCGCCTCGTCGGACTCGAGCCCGGAGTGCGCAGCGTTCAGGCCGTCTGGAAGGAGGACTTCGCCGTCCGCCGGGACAATCTCCGCGTGCGTCGCGGCCAGGAGGTCGAGGCCCCTCTCAGGCTCGGCCGGGCCGCCAGCATCGCCGGGATCGTGATCGACGAATCGAGCCGCAAGCCGGTCGCCGGCGCGAGGCTCTCCGCCTCTTCCGGTGGGATGGCCTTCGCCCGCCGCCGCACGGAGCGCTCGGTCCGCGCGGACGCGAAGGGGAAATTCCGATTGAACGGTCTCGCCGCGCGACCGTATGCCGTGACGGCATCGCGCGAAGGTTATCTCTCTTCGTCGATCAACGGGATTTCCGCGAGCACCGCTGCGCCGGGCACCGTGAGCCTCGCTCTCGCGAAGGCGGCGGCCGTCGCCGGCAAGGTGATCGACGAAAAGGGCCAGCCGGTCGCCGGCGCCGCCGTCCGCTTCGGGGCCGAGGGCGGGATACGCAGTTTCGTCCGGCGCGGACCGGCGGCGTTCGCCGGCGGACAGGGAGCCTCGAGCGCGGCCGATGGGACCTTCCGACTGCGCAATCTCGCCGCGGGTCGAAACATGATCCTGGAAGCGGCCAAACCCGGTTACGCGGAGACTCGACACCCCGGGGTGACACTCAAGACGGGAGAGACGCTTGTGAACGTCTCTCTGATTCTCAAGAGAGGCCTCGAGGCCCGCGGCCGCGTGGTGAACGCCGAAGGCAAGGCGATTCCCGGCGCGGAGATCCGCGTGGCATTCCGCGAGGCCCGCGGGGGCGGGTTCGGCAACGTGCGCCAGCAGATCCGGATCGTCGGCATGGACTCGAGCAAGCCGGACGCGGTCTCCGGGCCCGACGGCGCCTTCGTCGTCCGGGGGCTCGAACCCGGCGAATACACGGCGGGAGTCTCGCGGGACGGATACGCCCGGAAGACCGTGCCGAGCCTTCCCGTGGCGGCGACCGGAGAAAACGTGTGGCCCGCGATCGCGCTCGCGAACGGCGTCGCGATTTCCGGATTCGTGCGCGACTCGCAGGGGCAGCCGATCGCCGGGGCGACCGTCTTCGGAATTTCCATGGGCGAGGGAACGCGTCCTCAGAGCGTGACGTCCGAAGCGGACGGCCGCTTCCGTCTGGATGGCCTCGCGGCGGAGAAGTCGATCTTCCTGAGCCTCTCGGCGGCGGGCTACGCGCCGGCTCAGAAAAACGTGACGACGCCGGCCGAGGACGTGGCAATCGTTCTGAAGACGGCGGGAACCGTCCGGGGCCGCGTCGAGGACGGCGACACGAAGCGCCCGATCACGGACTTCACCGTTGGCCGCAGCGGCCAGCGCGGGGGCCGGTTCGCATTCAACATGGGAGGGCAGGGAGGCGACAAGGCCTTTCAATCCGAGGACGGCTCCTTCGAGCTGCCGGATGTTCCGGCGGGAAAGTGGACCATCCGTGCGGCCGCCTCCGGATACCGCAACGGCGAAACGTCGGGGGTCGAGCTCGGCGAGGGGGAGACGAAAGACGGTGTCCTGATCTCCCTTCGAAGGGGCGGATCGCTCACGGGGCGCGTCCTCGACCCCAAAAAAGGAACCGGGGTGCCGAATGCGTCCGTCAGCTGGCAAGCGCCCGGCTCTTCCGGCGGCGCTGCCGGGGCGATGTTTGACCGAATGGGCGGAGGCGCGACGAACACGGCGACCAACACCGACGCCGACGGGCGATTTCGCTTCGACGGGCTTCCGGAGGGGCGAGTCACGGTGATCGCGGACCACCCGGATTACCTCGAGACGAGCAAGGACGCCGATCCCGACAAGGACGCGTCCGTCGAGATCACGATGGGAACGGGCGCCGCGATCTCGGGGACCGTCGTCGACCGCGACGGCCGCACACCCGTGGCGGCGGCTCTGGTTTCCCTGAACGAAGAAGGGGACGCGGGAATGTTCGGCGGAGGAGACTCGACGAGAACCGACGGCTCCGGAGCGTTCTCTTTCGACCACCTGAAGGCGGGGCGGTTCAAGGTGTCGGCGCAATCGGCGGCCGGCAAGTCCGCTCCGAAGGAATTGATTCTCGCGGAGAACCAGCGGCAGGACGGCGTCCTGATCGGGATGGTCGCCGCGGGCGCCACGGTGCGGGGAACGGTCTCCGGCCTTCCTCAGGGCAAGCTCGGCGGCGTTCGGATCTCGGCAAACGGCAAGGACTACTCCGACGGCACGCAGACCGACGATGCGGGCGCTTTCACGCTCCACGACGTTCCGGCGGGGATCGTGCAATTCCACGCCAACACGAACATGCTCGCTGCCGGCCGCTCGGCGTCGAAGTCCGCCGAGATTCCGGACGGTGCCGGCGATTTTCCGCTTCAGATCGTCTTCGAGGGCTCGTCTCGTCTCGCGGGACGCGTGACGCGGTCCGACAGGCCGCTCGCCGGGCTCTTCGTGTCGGCGAACGCGGATCCCCCGTCCTCGAGCGGAGGCGGCCGCGCGACGTCGCAGACGGATGATGACGGAAGGTTCGCGCTCGAGGGACTCTCCGACGGCTCGTATCAGCTCTCGGTCGGCGGCCAGGGGGTCTCGTACCGGAAGACGGTTTCGGTTTCCGGCGACACGGCCGCAGACATCGCGATTCCAGCCTCGATGATCTCGGGGACGGTCACGGAGGCGGGTTCCGGAGCGCCGCTCGAAGGCGCGACGGTGCAGGCGGAGAGCGGAAAGGAAGTCGCCGCCTTTTCCATGAAGACCGCGGCCTCGGATTCCTCGGGACATTACGAGATCGACGGTGTGGACCCCGGCACCTACCAGGTCAGCGCGCGCAAAGCCGGCTACCAGCAGAAGACATCCGCGGCGACCGTGGGGGCGGATTCGTCCTCGGCCGATTTCTCGCTTGCCAAGGGTGCGGGCGTTTCGATCCGCGTGTCGGACGGAATGACCGGTTTTCCCCTGCACGGCGTGACGGTCCTCGCGTTCGGCGCCAACGGAAACGTCGCGTTCCAGGGATCCGTCAGCCTCGATTCCTCCGGCAGGGGCGAAGTCACCTCGCTCGGGCCCGGCCGGTACTCGCTGTACGTGTTCACCGACGGCTACGCGCCGCGCGCGTTAGCTGCCGTCGAGGCTCCCTCGCCCGAAGTCACGATCGCGATGACTCCCGGAGGCCGGGTCGAGGTCCACGCCGCGGCGCCGGGAACGGGCCGCCTGACCGACGGGTCCGGCGCCGTCTACCTTCTGTCCCCGTACCGCCTCGACGGTCGCGTGACCGCGATGCCCCCCGCCTCGACGTGGGAGCACCTCGCGCCCGGCTCGTACACGCTGCAGATGTCCGGCGGCGGCGTGTATCCGTTCACGATCTCCGAAGGCCAGACCACGCGGCTCGATCTGAAGTAGAGGTCCCGCTCGGGAAGACCCCGCCTCGCGCAGAGTCTCAGCTTCCGAGAGTGAGCGCCCGCGCGTACTTTCGAGGGTCGTCCATCAGGCGGTTGTTCTCGGCGAACGCGCGCCACTCGGCGAAGAACGCCCAGAGGTGGATTGCCACCGCCGTGATCGAAGCGCCGAGATGGACCCAGGAGGGAAGCGCGCGTGTGTGCACGGCGGCGCCGAGGACGAATACGGCGATGGACGCCAGAAGCGCGAAGGTGGCGGGAGGCGACGTCTGCGCCTTGAATCTCCGGAGGGCCGCCAGGATCGGCTTCCGCTCCGCTTCCGGATATCCGGCCACCTCGTCCTTCACGAGACGCCCCGTGCCGACGAAGTAGAAAATCACCATCGACTGGGAGAACAGGGAGAAAAGCACCGTGGGGATCGCCCATCCGACGTGGCGGCGCACCAGGATGCGGGCGATCGCGGACCCCGCGCCGATCCCCGTGGCAACCGAAAAGCCCTGGATCGACGTCGCCACGAAACCCGCGAGAGCGAGCGCAGTCGTGAGAAGCAGGGCGAAGGACATCGGCGGGAGAATAGCGCGTCCTGCGCGGTTTCCCGGGCGCCCGAACCTTGACCCTCGGCGGACCGCGAGACAGAATCGATTCTTCCGCACGAGAAGCACTCGAGACCGGAGGCAGAAATGGGCAGCGAAATCCGCACGCTGTGCGACATCTTTCGAAACGCAGCGGCTTCCGGCAAGCCCGACCTCCTCATCTCGAAGGTTGGGGGGGTCTGGCGGCCGATCTCGGCGGCCGACTTCGGCTTCACGGTCCGGGCGCTGTCGCTCGGCTTGAACGCGCTCGGGATTCAGCCCGGGGACCGCGTCGCGATCCTCTCGGAGAACCGGCCCGAATGGGCTATGGCGGACTACGCGATCCTGTGCGCCGGCGGCTGGTCGGTCCCGATCTACCCGACGCTTCCCGCAAACCAGATCGCCCCGCTCTTGAACGACTGCGCCGCCCGCGCGATCTTCGTCTCGACCGCCGAGCAGCTGGCGAAGGTGTCCGCGATCCAGAAGCAGTGCGAGGCGCTCGAGTACGTCATCTGCCTGGAGGCGCCTCCGACGGCACTCGAGGGTTACATGAGCTTCGGGGCGGCCGTCGACAAGGGACGAGCGACTCTGGAGATGACGCCGGCGCTCTTCGAGCAGCGCGCCCAGCGGGTCAAGCCGGAGGACGTCGCGACGATCATCTACACCTCGGGAACGACGGGGGAGCCGAAGGGCGCCATGCTGACGCACGGCAACTTCGTCCAGAACGTCGAGGGATCGCTTCAGAACATCCCGATCACGGGCGACGCGGTGGCGCTTTCGTTTCTCCCGCTCTCCCACGTCTTCGAGCGGATGCTCGACTACGCGTATCTCTACCGATCCGCCTCGATCGCCTACGCGGAATCGATCGAGAAGCTGAAGGACAACTTCCTCGAGGTCAATCCGCACTGCTTCGGCGCCGTCCCGCGCGTGTACGAAAAGGTGCAGGCGCGCATTCTCGACAAGGTGGCCTCGGCCCCCGCCGTTCGCCGGAAGCTCTTCCACTGGGCGGTGGGCGTCGGGCGCGAGAACCTCGAGCGGCAGGAGCGGGGTGAGGCGCCGTCCTCCTCCCTGAAGATGAAGCTCGCGGACAAGCTCGTCCTTCACAAGATCCGGGCGCTCCTCGGAAGCCGCTTTCGATTCGCCGTTTCCGGAGGCGCGCCTCTCGCGAGGGACCTCGCGCAGTTCTTCCTGGGCGCCGGCGTGACGATTTACGAGGGCTACGGCCTGACCGAGACTTCGCCCGTCATCGCCGTGAACGGACCGAAGGCCTGGAAGCTCGGGACCGTCGGCCACCCGCTCAAGAACGTCGAGGTCAGCATCGCTCCCGACGGCGAGATCCTGACCCGCGGTCCGCACGTGATGAAGGGGTATTTCCGGAAGCCCGAGGCGACCGCCGAAGCGATCGACCGCGATGGCTGGTTCCACACCGGCGACATCGGGCACCTCGACGAGGGCGGGTTCCTCATGATTACGGACCGCAAAAAAGACCTGATCGTGCTCGCCAGCGGAAAGAAGGCGGCGCCGCAGCCGATCGAGAACGAGCTCAAGAAATCGCCCTACATCGACATGCCGATCGTGCTCGGCGACCGACACAAGTTCCTCGCCGCCCTGATCGTCCCGAAGTTCGATCGCCTGCGGGAGCTCGCGAAGGAGCAGCACTTCGAGTTCGCGCCGGAGTCGATCGACGCGAATCCTAAAATCCGCGCCCTCTTCCAGAAGGAGATCGACACGTACAACGAAGGGCGCCCCCACCACGAGCAGATCCGCGCCTTCGCGCTCCTTCCCGCGGACCTGACCGTCGAAGACGGTTCGATCACTCCCACGCTGAAGGTCAAACGGCGGATCCTGGAGAAGAGGTACGAGGACCTGATCCACGCCATGTACCAGGCGGCCGAGAAGCCCCATGTCGCCTGAAAGCGCGCCGGAGAACGCATTCACGCTCGCTCTCGAAGACGACGGGCTGGCGGTCGTCACGTTCGATTTGCCGGGCGAGAAGGTGAACAAGTTCTCCCGCACAGTGATCCGCGAGCTCGGCGAGCTTCTGCTTCGGATTTCCCACGAGCCGCGCATCCGTGCGCTGCTCATCCGTTCCGGAAAGCCGGGCGTGTTCATCGCGGGCGCCGACATCCAGGAATTCGTGTCGACCCCGGCGGCGGAAGCGGGGGACGCGGTGCGAGCCGTCCAGTCGCTCTTCGAGCAGCTCGCACACCTGCCGTATCCGACGGTCGCGGCGATCGACGGCATCTGCCTCGGCGGCGGAACCGAGCTCGCCCTGGCGTGCGACTACCGACTGATGTCGGACGGGAAGAAATCGCAGATCGGTCTGCCGGAAGTACGCCTCGGGATCTTCCCCGCCTGGGGCGGCTGCACCCGGCTGCCGCGCGTCGTGGGGCTTCAGAAGGCGCTCGACATGATCCTGACGGGCAAGACCCTCGACTCTCGCCGCGCGAAGAAGATCGGCCTCGTCGACGCGAACGTCCCGGCTCCGATCTTCGACCAGACCGCGCGCGATTTCGCCCGGGCGCGCATGGGGGAAGGCAAGCCAAGCGACCGGCGCGGCGAGCGCGGGCTCGCAGACCGCGCGCTCGAAGGCAACCCGCTCGGCCGCCGGGTCGTGTTCTCGAAGGCGCGTCAGACCGTCATGAAAACGACCGGCGGCCACTACCCGGCGCCGCTCGAAGCGCTGGCCGTCATCGAAGAGGGATACGGAAAGCCGGTGGCCGAGGGCCTGGAGATCGAGGCTCGGAGGATCGGGAACGTGTTCGGCGGTCCCGTGCAGAAGAACCTGCTCCGGCTCTTCTTCCTGACCGAAGAGGTCAAGAAGGAGACCGGTGTGTCGGACCCGTCGGTGCGTCCCGCTCCCGTCACCCGTTCCGGAGTTCTCGGCGCGGGATTGATGGGCGGCGGCATCGCGCAGCTCCTCGCAGACAAGGGGCTGCCGGCGCGGATGAAGGACATCGAGCCGAAAGCGCTCGCGCACGGGTACGCGGCCGCCGCCGCCGTCTGGAGAGAGAAGGCGAAGCGCAAGCGCCTGTCGTCGCGCGAGATGCGCGGCAAGATGGCCCTCCTCTCCGGCACTCTCGACTACACGGGATTTCGGCGCTGCGAAGCAACGATCGAGGCGGTCGTCGAGAAGCTCGGAGTGAAGCGCTCGGTGCTGAAGGAGTGGGAGGCCGTGGTTCCCGACACCGCCATCTTCGCGTCGAACACCTCGACACTCCCGATCGGAGAGATCGCGGCCGGTGCGCGGATCCCGTCGCGCGTCGCGGGCATGCACTTCTTCAACCCCGTGCATCGCATGCCGCTCGTCGAAGTGATCCGAGGCCGCGAAACCTCCGACCAGACCGTTGCCACCGTGTTCGGGCTGGCGAAAACGCTCGGGAAGACGCCCGTGGTCGTGAAGGACTCCCCGGGGTTTCTCGTCAACCGCATCCTCGCGCCGTACCTCGCCGAAGCGGTGCGCCTCCTCCAGGAGGGGTGCCGTATCGAAGACGTGGATGCGGCGATGACGAGGTTCGGCATGCCCGTGGGACCGATCGCGCTTCTCGATGACGTGGGCCTCGACGTTGCGGTGAAAGCCGGCGAGATCCTGGCGGCCGCCTTTCCCGACCGGATGAAGCCGGCGGGGCAGGAGTCGCTCGTCGCGCAGGGCCGGCTCGGCCGTAAGTCCGGAAAGGGGTTCTACGAGTACGCCGACGGCAAGCGCGGCGACCCCGCCCGCGCGGCGTACGAGGCCCTGCACGTCACGCCCGCGGACAAGCCGCCTCTGTCGGACTTCGAGATCCAATCGCGCCTGCTCCTGCCGATGATCAACGAGGCCGCGTATTGTCTGGAAGAAGGCGTCGTTGCACGGCCCGAGAAGCTCGACCTCGCGATGATTTTCGGGACGGGCTTTCCGCCGTTTCGCGGCGGGCTCCTGAGCTATGCCGACGAGATCGGGCTCGACACCGTGACCGAGAAGCTTCAGGAGCTCGCGCTTCGCCACGGTCCGCGTTTCACGCCGGCTCCGTCGCTCGAGGACCTTTCGCGCAGACGCGGACGGTTCTATCCCGGGCACGGGGCGGGTCAGGCAGCGTGAGCCGTCCCGCTTCAGTCCCCTTCGATCCGGTCCTGACCTCGCCGGTCAAGTCGCTCCTCTCGGGACACGTCCCCGAGGATCTCGTCTTTCCCTACCCGCAGATTCCGGCGGAGGAGAAGGAGACGGTGTCCGCTTTTCTCGGATCCTTCCGCGATTTCGCGAAGGACCACGTCGATCCCAGCCGGTTCGACCGCGAGCACTCGATCGCCCCGGACGTCGTCCGCGGGCTCGCCGACCTCGGCGCGTTCGGGATGATCATCCCGGAGGCGTACGGCGGCTACGGATTCTCCTCGAGCGCTTACTGCCGCGTGACCGAGGAGATCGGCCGGACCGACGCCTCCCTCGGCATCCTGATCGGCGGGCACCAGTCGATCGGACTGAAGGGACTGATCCTCTTCGGCACCGAAGAACAGAAGTTGAAGTGGCTGCCGAAGCTAGCCTCCGGCGAGATGATCGCCGCGTTCGCGTTGACCGAGCCTGAGGCGGGATCGGATGCGGCTTCGATCCGCACGACCGCCGACTACGACGCCGCGACCGACACGTTCGTGTTGAACGGCAGCAAGCACTGGATCTCCAACGGCGGGTTCGCCGGGTTCTTCACGGTATTCGCGAAGGACGCCAAGCTCGACGCGAAAGACGAGCATCGGCGCATCACCGCCT
>JBDTRB010000095.1:0-13545 GCA_039931865.1 Acidobacteriota bacterium
CGAAGGGAAGGAGGAGCCTCTCGGTGCGGGAGCCGCAGCGAACGAAGGGACGAGGCCAGCGGTCGAGCCTGCAGGCGAGCCGCTGGCCGGCGCGTGAGCGCGTCCCGTAGTGAGCGGAGGCGACGGTTAGCGCAGCCCCGTCGCCAGGTAGAGCTCGGCGATGGCGCGACGGTATGAATACACGTAGGACTTTTCGTCCGCCGAGATCTGGATCGGGCCGACCTGCACCACGCCCGACGGATCGGGCGGACGAATTTCCTTCCACAGTGTGCGCTGGCCCGTTTTCACGTCGACCTTCTCCACGCGGAGCGGAGGCGCCGAGGGGCGATAGACGAAGATTGAGCGGCCGTCCGCGGTCCACCTGAGTGGGATGTCCGCGCTATCGAGCCCGGGAACGACACGAGGCTCGTCCGGAGTCACGGAATAAATGTCGATCTTTCCCTCGGTCCCCCGCGCCACGATCGATTTGCCGTCGGGCGATACGGCGTCAAAGATGAAGCGGACTCCCTCCGGTGTAATCGCGCGAGCCTTTCCGCCGGCGACGTCCTGCACGAAAAGCCGCGGACCGCGGCCCGGCTCGTTTCCGGAAATCAGGATCCGGAGCCCGTCGGGAAACCAGGTGGCCGCCACGCAGTTGATCCCGCTCGCTGCCAGAAGTCTCGGCTCTCCGGCCCCGGTCGGGAGGAGCGTGAACTGACCACTCCGCGGATCCTTGAGCGCCAGCACCCAGCGTCCGTCCGGCGAAAAGCCGTAGGCGGCGCCCTCTCCCATGCGCACGGCAGGAGCGCCGTCGAGAGTACGCAGATAAGTCGTGATCGGCTCGATGTACTGTTCCTGGAAAAGCACCGTCCTGCCGTCCGCCGAGATCCCTATGGGAAACGACCAGTTGAGCCAGGTGAGATTGCGCTCCTCCTTGTCGCCCGCCGAGAAGCCGACGATCTCGCGGCGCGCGTTGTTGACAAGGCAGAGGGCGCGGCCGTCGCGCGCGATGTCCTGGATCGATCCGCCGGGCGCGCTCCAGACCGGCCGGCTCTTGCCGGACAGCGTGGTCGCCTCTACTCCCTGGCGACCCTGGTACCAGACCTCGTCCCCTCGTGGCGACCAGGCGAGGCCGCTGGAAGCGAACGGCCCGTTGAGCCGCGTCTTTCCACTCATGTCGATGACCTTCACCTGGCCGTCGTTGTCACCGCGCTGCGCGTGATCGATGAAGGCGAGCAGGCTTCCGTCGGGCGAGATGCGGACGTCCGTGACCCACCCGGGCGCGTCGTACAGCACTTTTCCGATCGGGTAGTCGATGCGGATCCGGTTGCCCACCTGGCGCGCGACCGCGAGGCTTTTTCCGTCGGGCGACCAGTCTGCGGCCTCCACGTCTTCGAGGATCTCGCGGGGCGCGCCGCCCTCCAGGGGGACTCGCGCGAGCGTCCCGATCGCTTCGAAGCCGAACAGGAAATGGCGATTCAAAGAGACGGCCAGCTCCCCGGTCGACGAGATCCCGAGAACGCCGGCGCCTTTCAACCCGAGCGAGCGCGATTCCGAGCTTCCGGGCCGTGTCGTGAAGATGTCCAGCGGAAGCCCTTCCCAGGCGGCCGAATACACGATCGTCTGAGAATCGGGAGTGAAGCGCGCGGAAGCAATGGCGCCCCGTGCGTAGGTCAGCTGCGCAATTGTGAGCGCGGCTCCCGGTTTCGTCGCGTTCAGCCGTTGCGAGAGAATTCCTGCCGCAATTCCGACAACGAGTGCGGCGGCCGCCGGAAGCGCCCAGCCGCGCCGGCGCAGCTTTGCGGGCTCCGCCGCCTGCAGGCCGCCCGAGGCCGACGTCTCCGAGAGATGGTCGCGGACACTCTTCAAGTCACGAGCGAGGTCCTTGGTCGAGGCGTATCGTTCCTCCGGATCTTTCGCGAGCAGGCGCTCGACGATCCAGCGCACCGGAGCAGGCGCCGACGGAGCAAGCTGTCCGAGCGGATCCGGCTCTTCGCGGATGATGGCGACGAGGGTCTCCGCTCCCGTCTTTCGCTGGAACGCGCGCCTGCCTGTCGCCATCTCGTACAGGATCGTGCCCAGCGTGAACTGGTCGGAGCGGAAGTCGACCGTGTGCCCGCTCGCCTGCTCGGGTGACATGTATCCAGCCGTCCCCATGACGGTTCCCGGCTGTGTCGCCCCGACCACCGTCGGCAATCCCGTCACGTCCTCGGAAACCGTCTCCGTCAGCTTGGCGAGCCCGAAGTCCAGGATCTTGACGAAGCCGTCCTTCGACAGCATCAGATTTTCGGGCTTGAGATCCCGGTGCACGATCCCGGCGGAATGCGCCTTTGCCAGCCCGTCCGCCGTCTGCACGGCCACGTCCAGGAGCCGCTTCATCGGAACGGGATCTCCCGAGGCCATGAGCTCGCGAAGCGTCTTTCCCTCGACGAGCTCCATCGCGATGAAGGTCGTTCCCTCGCTCTCGCCGATGTCGTACACCGTGAGGATGTTCGGGTGGTTCAGGGCGGAGGCCGCGCGCGCTTCCTTCTCGAAGCGCTGCCGCCGGTCGGGATCCGACGCCATCGCTGCGGGCAGCACCTTGATCGCGACGTCGCGTCCGAGCCGCGAGTCGCTCGCGCGGTACACCTCACCCATGCCGCCCGCCCCGATGGACGCGGTGACGCGGTACTGGGAGAGATTGCGGCCGATCATTGGCGATTGCTCCGCGGTTGTTCGATTGTGACGGCGGAGAGATTCTACCGTTCCTTCCACGTCGCTTTCGGAACACGGGAAGGCGAAACGCCTCCCCCTCGGCCTTTCCCGGAACTCGGGGAGAGGGAAAAACCGGTAGAGTCCCCGAAGTTCATGACGCTGGCCGCGGGGACACGACTCGGGACCTACGAGATCCTTGCGTCCATCGGCGTCGGCGGCATGGGCGAGGTGTACCGCGCCCGAGACTCGAAGCTCGACCGGGACGTCGCGATCAAGGTCCTTCCGCCGTCGTTCGCGGCGAGCCCCGACGCGATGGCGCGGTTCGAGCGCGAAGCGAAGTCGGTCGCCGCGCTCTCGCATCCGAACATCCTCGCGATCTTCGACTTCGGCAGTGAGGGCGGGGCGACCTACGCAGTCATGGAGCTCCTGGAAGGCGAGACGCTTCGCGGGCGGCTCGAGACGCGCCCGCTCTCTCCTTCCCAAGCGTTGGACTATGCGCTGCAGATCGGCCGCGGCCTCGCCGCCGCGCATGAAAAAGGCATCATCCACCGGGATCTGAAGCCGGACAACATCTTTGTCACGCGCGAAGGCCTGATCAAGATTCTCGATTTCGGCCTGGCAAAGAAAGTAGAGCCCGTCTCGCCGGACGCCGCCACCTCGGGTCCGATCATCGACCCGACGGAGCCCGGCACCGTCATGGGAACGGTCAGCTACATGTCGCCGGAGCAGGTGCGCGGTCTCGCCCTCGATCACCGCTCGGACATCTTTTCCTTTGGCGCCATCCTCTACGAGATGCTTTCCGGCCGTCGGGCATTCCGGCGGGACACCGCGAGCGACACTATGGCGGCGGTCATGCGCGACGAGCCACAGGACCTCGCGGAATCCGGGCGCGCCGTTCCCCTGGCGCTCGACCACGTCGTCCGCCACTGTCTCGAGAAGGACCGGGCGAACCGCTTTCAGACGGCGAGAGACGTCGTCTTCGCGCTCGGGGAAACCTCCTCGTCGTTCAGCGGCGCGAGCGCCCAGATGGGCCGCCCGGGAGGGGAACAATCGAAGCCGGCGCGCCGGCTCGTGAAGGCGTTCGCGGGACTGGCGATTCTCCTCGCACTGTTTGGGTTCTTTCTGTGGCGGCGATCCCACGCGGCAGGGGGCGCGGCGAAACGCATCGCGGTCCTGCCGTTCGAGAACCAGGGAGCGGCCGGAGACGAGTATTTCGCAGACGGAATGTCGGACGCCGTTCGGGGAAAGCTCACGTCGCTCGGCGGAGTCGAAGTTCTAGCGCGCGCGAGCTCGACCCCCTACCGGAAAACGTCGAAGACGCCGCAGGAGATCGCCCGCGAGCTCGACACCCGATACCTGCTCACCGCGACAGTGCGTTGGAGCAAGGACGGGGGTCACGATCGGGTCCAGGTCAGCCCCGAGCTCGTCGAGATCCGCGACTCCGGACCTCCCGCCTCGCGGTGGCAGGAGTCATTCGACGCGCCGCTGACCGACGTCTTCCGTGTTCAGTCGGACATCTCTACGCGTGTGGCGCAGGCGCTCGGCGTCGCGCTCGGCGCCGGCGACCGCAAGCGGCTTTCGGTCACGCCCACCGAAAGCCTCGCGGCCTACGACGCGTTCCTGAAGGGAGAGAAGGCCTCGGTCGGAAGCGATCCGGCGAGCCAGCGTAAAGCGCTCGCCTTTTATGAGCAGGCCGCCGCCCTCGACGCCGGCTTCCTCCAGGCGTGGGCCCGGATTTCTTACGTCAACTCGTTCCTCTACGCGAACAGTTCCCCCGACCCGGCGCTCTCCGATCGGGCGCGTCAGGCGGCCGAGAAGGCGATCTCGCTCGACCCGGGCCGGCCGGAGGGGCACGTCGCTCTGGGTTCCTATCGGCGGATCGTGAAATCCGACCTTCCCGGCGCGCTCGAGGAATACCGGAAAGCGGAGCGGCTTTCGGCGGACCGATCCGTGGTGCTCGCGAGCAGCGCGGCCGCGGAGTCCGACCTCGGGAACTGGAAAGCTGCCGCCGAACATTTTCGAGAGGCCGAGCGTCTCGATCCCCGTTCGCCCGCACGCAAGCGCCTTCTGGGACAGACGCTCGTCCGGATGCGTGCGTATCCGGAGGCGAGAGAGGTCCTCGACCGCGGCCTCGCGCTCGCGCCCGACGAGCTGGCGATGATCGAGGAAAAGGCGTTGTCGTATCTCGGAGAGGGAGACCTCGCGGGCGCTCGCCGCGTCATCGAGGCGGCGCCCCCGCAGGTGGATCGCGCCGAGCTGATCGGCTACTTCGCCAAGTTCTGGGATCTCGTCTGGGTTCTGAACGACGGGGAGCGCGGCCAGCTCCTCGCGATGACGCCGAAAGCCTTCGACGACGATCGCGCCGGCTGGGCGATCGCGCTGGCCCAGGCCTGCGCCCTGAGCGGGGATGCTCCCAAAGCGCGCCAGTATGCGGAGGAGGCGCGCCAGGCCGTGGAACCGCAGCTCGCTTCGACACCGAACGATCCGGACCTCCACTCGCTGCACGGTCTTGCGCTCGCGTACCTCGGGAGGAAGCAGGAGGCGCTGCAAGAAGGCGAGCGCGCCGTGGCTCTCCAACCCATCAGCAGGAGCGCGGGCTCCGGACCGTACCTCGAGCACCAGCTCGCGCGAATCGAAATTCTCTCGGGAGAGCCCGGTCGCGCGATCGACCGGCTGGAGCGCCTCCTCCGCGTTCCCTACTACCTCTCGCCCGGGCGCCTGCGGATCGACCCGAACTTCGACGCGCTACGAAGCAATCCGAAATTCGAGAAGCTCGCAGCACGATAGGGCGGCGTCTAACAAATAAGGGTTTCTTTCGGGTTCTGGACGGCGGTCGGTCGAACGACAAGATTCGGCGCGCAATCCATCCCCGGTCAGCGGCGTGACCGAGTCGAAGACGGTGACCTCGCAGGTAGTTTCACCTCGCCCGTGGACAGAGCCGGACCTCGCAACCGAGGCGCTTACCGCGCCATTGTCGGGTCGAGCGCCTGCGCGATCGCGAGGTGGTTTCCGTCCGGGTCCGTGACCATGACGACCCTGGCCTTCTCACCCGAAGATTCCAGATCGGTGTTGACTTCCATTTCCTTCAACTTTCGAAGCTGCTCCTCGAAATCCGTCACGGCGAGCGTGCACGAAGTGGCGCCCGCCCGTTCCGGGAGCTCATAGACCTGCAACCATCCGCCGCGGGGGAACTTCCATTCGAAAACTTCCGCCATCGGGTGCGAGTCGGCCGGCCGTCCAAGCAGTCTTTCGTACCACTTCGCCGAAGCCTTCAGGTCCCGCACGGCCACACTCGCAATCGCGTTTTCGAACGACAAGACTGACCTCACTTTCCTTTCTGAGCGGCCCCGCGCTCAGCCTATAGAAAGCACGCGGGGAGGAGCAATGGTTGCGAACATCGTCCACTCGGGCGTGAAGCTTCCACCTCATCGTGGCCGTCGTCACCAGTTGCAGCTAGAGTCCAGGACGCAGATCTCGCCGCGCTTTTCGACACTGTCCCGGAGGACGGGCACGCTCTGGTGCGCGGCCATATCGTGCCATCGTCGGCTCCACGTCCGACTGCGGACGACCTGCCCGTTGAGCTGATCGACGTCCCCGTCACCGGAATCGAGAGCTCCGCGCGCGCAATTTCCGGCGTCCGCGGCCCGATAAAAGGAGCGCGCACATCGCGCGGCTTCGGCCGGCGAGGTCGCCGGCCTACGACGACCAGTGCCGCCCGCCTCCACATTCGTGACGTCAGGACGCGGGGCCGGGCCTCGGCGGATCAAGTCTTGGTATCGTCTGCTCCCACACAACATAAGGAGACGCCTGATGCGGAACGCCTCTCGTGCCCTGCTGTGCCTCGCGCTCGGACTATCGGTCACGCTGCCCGCCCTCGCGGCAGGTTCAAAGGACATCGAATCGACGCCCCAGGCAAAGGTCTATCGCGAGAACGGGAAGGCCATCGCCGCCGCCGACTCCGCGCGCTACAAGAAGACGATGTCCAGCGCGTCCCTGAAGCAGATGGACGAGCAGGAAAAGGGGATGAAGAAGACTGACAAACAGATCATGGAGTTCTTGAAGATGATTTCGCCGACGGACGTCAAGCTCACGGATCTCAAGGTCGACGGGAAGAAGGCCACCCTCTCGATGACGGGTAAGTCGGACGGCGCCGCGAGGAAGGGCTCCGTCGATATGGTCGAAGAGAACGGCCAGTGGAAGATCGATCAGCAGGAGTGGTCGGACGCCAAGTAGACCCGACGACCGCGGGGGAGAGGGCGGGCGAAATTTCTTCGCGAAGTCGTTCTTTACGACGCTTGCCGGAATCGACGTGAGGAGCAGCCGATGGCGTCACCAGGACCTCAAATGAGACGACACGCTCAGGCGATCTGGGCTCTCCTGTTCTGGTTGCCGATGGCCGCGATTGCGGATTCGCGCGACGACAAGCTCCTCCGCGAGTACGTGACGAAGCTGGCGAAGGAGCGCGACGCGAACGATCGCGCATCGGCGGCGCACTGGCTCGGCGGCCGGGAACAGCCCGAAGCGGTGGCGGCGCTGGCGAAGGCTCTGTCGGACCCGGACTCCGCCGTCCGTCAGGCGGCCGCCTCCGCGCTCTGGGACACGGGAAAGGGAGCGTCCGCTGCGAAGCCCGACCTGACGAAGGCGCTCTCCGATCGCGATGCCGCAGTCGTGGCGCGAGCGGCGGGAGCTCTCGCTTCTCTGGGAGTGCCGGACTCCGAGCTCGCGGAAGCTTGGCGGGGAGCGCTCGACGGCGCGCGCGACGACGCTACCGCGTTTATCGCGGCGCGCGGACTGATCGGAATCGACCCGCCTGACAAGCTGGCGCCTCCCGTGCTGACGTGGCTCGCGAAGAAGGCGGAAGGCGCGGCCAACCCGGGTCGCGGGCGCTCGGGGTCCGACGACGGCAAGAGCGCCGAGGCTGCGTCCGACGCTCTCGGGCATCTGCTTCGCGGGAAGGGCGCGGCGGCCGTCCTGCCTCTTCTCGACGAAACGGTCCGCCGCACTCCGGAGTCCGGCCGCTGGGTCTTCCGCGCGCTCGGGTCACTGAAGACTCTGCCGCCGGGAACGGTCGACCTCGCGCTGGCGCACACGGGCTCGCGCGAGCCGGAAACGCGCGATGCCGCCATCTCGCTCGCCGGGAAAGTGAAGACGGAGCGCGAGGCGGCGCGCTGGATCCCCGAGGCGATTCGACTGCTCGACGATTCGAACGAGAGCGTGCGGATGGAGGCGTGCTGGGTCCTCAAAGGCGTGAAGGGACTGTCCCACGACGCGGCGCCCGAGCTCGCGCGGCTGCTCTCCGGCGATCGGTCGATGAAGGTCCGTGTGAGAGCCGCCGAGGCCCTCCAGGAGATCGGCGACGCGTCGAACCCCGTACCAAAAGCCGCTAAAGCGGCCGTGGCCTCGGCCTCGAAAGGACCTCTCACCGCGGCCATGAAGGACAAGGACCACGATCTCGCGATGGCGGCCGTGGGCGCGTACAACGTGTTGCAGCTCGACAGTGCCGAAATCGTCGCGACGCTCGCCGGCGTCGCGATGTCCGGCGCCGACGTTCCCGCGCGGCAGAGAGCGCTCCATTACCTTCGCGACCGCCAGGGACAGGCGAAGAACGCCCTCGAGACGATCCGCCCGCTGACGCGTTCGTCCGACAAGGCGATCGCCGATGACGCCCGGAACGCCGTCGAGGGGATCGATCGCGGAGGCGCCGGCAGCCCCGGCGCAATCAAGGGCGTCGGACCCGCCGGCCCGGCGCCCGCCTCCCGGGCGGCCGCGGAATCGGCGGCGCCCCGGTCGTCCTCGGCGCGGCCGTCGGGGTCTTCCCCCTCCTCCGCACAATCGTCTTACGACGCGCCGCCGGCCGGGGACGAGGAAAAGGGCCTCGCGCTTCTGCGCGAACGGAATCTCGAGTTCAACGAGACGGGCTTCTATCGCACGCTGTCCGAAGGCAATGGCGAGGCGATCCGCGCGTATCTCGACGGCGGCATGTCCGCGAAGCTGTCCTTCGCGCAGGAAAACCGCCGGTCGCCGCTGATGGTCCTCTTCTTTCACGGGCAGGCCTGCGTGGAGGGAGGCGCGGGGCGGGACGTCGTCGCGTTGTTGTTGAAGCGAGGAGCCGACGTCAACCAGGTGGACGAGAACAGGAACACCGCCCTGATGTTCGCGGCGGACAAGTGTGACCGGCAGACGCTGCGCCTGCTTCTGAAAGCGGGGGCGCGAATCGACGCGAAGAACGGCTCGGGCCTGACCGCGCTCCAGATGGGAATCTTCTCGGGAAATCCGGGTCTCGAGGAGCTGATCGCCGCCGGCGCGCGGCTGGATCCGGCAACGGCGAAGGCGTACGCCGATGCTTACAAGAAAAACCCGCGAGCGCTCGCCCTGGTGAAGAAGGCGTCGGCGCCCTGAACGTCTCGGCGTCGCCGACTCGATGACGAACCTCGCTCAGCAGCACGTCTTCTACCGCGGGACGGACAACCACATCCATCACCTCCTCTGGGATTCCGTTTCCGGAAGGGTCCACACGGGCCAGTGGATGACCCCCTGTCCGGGGTCCGTCGTGCCCGCCGTCAGCGCGACGAGGAAGACGTTCAACCTCTCGTCGGGCTCGAAGAACGCGCCGCCGAGAGGCGATCCGGCAGGCGCGAGCTTCGCGCCGGTCAGGGGATGGCGGCGCCAGCTCGCGTTGTGCTCTTCCTTCCACACCTCCATCAGGGAGCCGTCATCGTCCATCAGGGAGCCGTCATCGTCGACGGCGAAGACTTCCAGCTGTTTTCGGACCGGCTGATAGAGAGCGAGAGGGGCAAGCGGGTGCATGCCGCGCCCAGGAGGCTGCCCTCGTAATCTCCTGCTGCGCGAAGGCGTGTCTCACGCTGCGAGCGCTCGCCACGGACATGACTCGGGACTCCTTAGCGAAGGATCAGACGCCGGACCAGGGGAATCGGAAGGCCGCCCTGGGCGACGAAAGCGTCGTGGAACTGCTTCAGGGAACCTCCGGTCTTAGCCCGGTAATCGTCTCGCAGCTTCTGGATCTCGAGCTTTCCGTAGGTGTAATACAGATAGGTCGGGTTGTAGGCGCCGCGCCGCGACTCGGCCATCCCGTTCGCCGGCTCCTGGAACGCCTTTTCGACGAAGACCTTCGCGCCGTCTTCGACCGTCATCCCCTGCGTGTGCAGCTTGATCCCGACGACATAGCGGCAGTCGCGCAGGAGCGCTTCCTGGAGCTGCGCGAGTCGCACCTTCGGGTCTCCGTCCCCGAAACCCTCGTCGACCATCATCTGCTCGGCGTAGTGCGCCCATCCTTCCGCGTTGGTGCCGCAGAAAATCAGCTTGCGCGTCTTCGTCGCAAACTTCGGGGCATTCAGAAACTGCAGATAGTGGCCCGGCCACACCTCGTGCACGTTGATCATCGAGACGACCTGGGGGTTGTAGAGTCGGAGGTGCTCCTCGCGGTGTTTCGCGTCCCAGTCGGCTTCGACGGGTGTGGCGTAGTAGAAGGCTTCCGTCGCCTTCGTCTCGTACGCCCCCGGCGTGTCCATCGACGCGAAGCTCCCGATGCGCGCAAACGGCGGCGTCTCCAGGACTTTCGGACGGACCTCCGACGGGATCGTCACAATCTGCTTGTCGAGGAGAAACTGCCGCGCCGCCTCGACGCGCTTCGCGACGAAGGGGATCAGGTTTTCGGCGGAGGGATGGTCATTCGACAGGGACTTCATGACCTCCGCCGGGCTCTTCGTCGGATCGATCATCCGCGCGGTCTCGATGAACGCGGCATAGTCCTTCGCGAGATTGGCCTCGCCGCGGGCGAGCACTTCGGAGAGCGGGAAGTCGACCATCTCGTCATACTTCAGCTTGGCGGCGAAGTTCGGCGCGCCGATCGCGTAGTTCCCCTTCGATCGCGGCAGCAGGTCCTTCTCGAGCCAGCCGGCGAACTCGCGCAACGCCTGAATGGCTTTCGTGTTGGCCTGCCGAAAGCTCGCCTGCAGCGACGGCTGCCCCGCCCCCGCCTCCTTCGCCCACGCAGCGAGGCCTCCCTCCAGAAACCCGGCGGACCCCTTCGCGATCCGGATCGCGAGGGTGGTGAACTCTTTCGAGGGATTCCGGACGTTCACCTTTCCGGTCGCGCAGATCGAAGGCACCGCGCGGATTCGTGCGGTGACGGAGGCGAGCCGTTCCGCTGCGGGCGCGAAATCGCGTTTGATGAGGTCGTCCACCGCCCCTCCCGTGACTCCGGCGTACGACATCGGATTGCGTTCCCAGTTGCGGAGGGTTTCGAGCGAGAGCAGCTCGGACCGGAGCGCGCCGTCGAGGGCAGCCGCATCGATCCCGTCGTCGAAGGAGAGGCTCGCCCGGTCGAATCCACTCACCCGGGTGAGCTGGGCCTTGAGCTCCGCGATGCGCCGTTCGATGCGCGGGCGCGACCGGTCCGGCATCTTCGTGTCGTACTGATGTAGACCCGCAGACGTCCCCTCGGTGGGAGAGAAATCGAAGCGCGCGTCGAAGTAATCGTCCACAAACTTCGCGAAATCGCCGGCGGGCGCCGTGGCCGCCAGCAGAGAGGCCCCCTGCAGGGTCATGCTCAAGAACAGGACCGCGATCGAGAGTCGGGTTTTCATCGGGACACGCTAGCACGCGGTTCCCGGCGAGGCGTTGGACGCCGCCTCGCTGCGGGCGGTCTCAGGTGCGGGTGGTCTAGCTCGACGACCTGTTCAGGACGAGAAGCGCGGCGACCGAGAGCAGGGCAACGAGGATTCCGAGCCCCGCAAAATCGAGAGTGGGAATCGTCGATGGCGGAACGGGCGCTGACGCCGGACAGGCCGAAGCCGAGGCGTCGACGGTGTTCGCGTCGAGTGTCACGGCGCCGTTCTGCGCGATCGCGCGGCCGTTGATCCTCGCGCCCGTGTTCAGAGTGACGCTCGCGACTGCCAGGATGTTCCCGACGAGGGTCGTCGTCGAGCCGAGCGTCGCGGAGCTGCCGATCGCCCAGAACACGTTGCAGTTCTGACCGCCGTTGATCACCTGCACGAGGGAAGCGCTCGCGGTCGTCAGGGTCGACCCGGTCTGAATGATGAAGACCGCGTTCGGATTGCTCTGAGCGTCGAGCGTCAGTATTCCCGTCAGTTGCGCAGACGTCGAGAAACAGTAGACGCCGGGCGTCAGGGTCTTCCCGCCCAGGTCCTGCCCCGTCAGCGTCGTGCCGCAGGGCTGGCCGGCCAGAAACGTGTACGCGGTGGCGGCGTCTGCCTGTGCCTGCAGAGCCGTCGCGTCGGCGGTGTGGATCGTGCCGCCGACGACGATTCCCGGAGGAAAACCGGTGATCGCGCTGCCGGGGCCGACACCGAGGTTCCCGGCGACCGTCGTCGCGCCGGTGTTCGTCACGGTCGAGGAGCCGAGAACCGCGAAGCTTGCGGCCGTTCCGAGAGACGGCTGAGCGGAAGCCTGTTTGCCGCCAAAAAGAAGGATCGCCAATCCGACGCCGGCGGAGAGAACGGAGGGCCTGCGCATGAATTTTCCTTTTTGGACGCCGAACGAAGCTCTGAGGAATGGTTGTACGGCTGTACGGAATCGTACACCGGTTTCGCCGGCAACGACATCCATTTCGCTCGTGCAGGACAAAACATTCGGACGCTTCGCGGACTTTCCCTCGGAGACTCTGGGCGTGCGGCAGGTATCGCCTGAAGACGCTTCGCGGCCTCCAGACGCTTCGCAAAAGAGCCGGCACGCGCATCCCACTGAGACAGTCGCGACTGTCTCACCGGGGAAATCGCGGGGAAGGTCCGTTTCCGGAGCGCTTCCCGGCTAATCTTCGTCCAGGTACTCCTGCGGCACGTCATCCACCGGGACCTGCCGTGTCCGGACCCCGCGCTTTCCCGCGGTGCGTCCCCTCTCGACACCGCTGATCACGCCGGCCTCGTAGGCCTGGCCCTCCTCGACGAGCTCTTCGACGCTCTCGGAGTCCGCGTCCTCTTCGCGCGACAGGCCCTCCGTGTCTCCCGACTGCCCGCCGGAGTCCGCGCCCATCCCGCGGGGTTCCAACGGCTCTTCGACGCGCAGGTCCGCTTCGCCACGCGTTCGGCTGATCCGCGGCGAAGTCTTCTTCTTCTTAGCGGGCGCAGGGCGCGGCGTTGTCTTCTTCTGGGAAGCGGAACGGGCGCTCGCCGTCTTCACGGCGTTAGCCGGCCGTTTGCGCGCCGTCTTTTTTGCCCGGGCGGGCCTCGGGATGGATTTCGCGCGCGAGGTCTTCGAGCCCCGCGGCTTCGTGGCGCTCTTCGACTTCGACTTCGACTTCGCCTTGGACTTTGACCTGGTCGGCTTCACGCCTTCGCGCGAATGACGCATGATCGTCTTCCGCTTCGGCTTCGCGGCTCTTTTCGCGGGCTTCCGACGGCTCTTCTTCATGGCGAGTCCCCCTGCCCGCCATCGTAGCCGAACCGGCGGCTACCGTCAGGAGCAGGGCTCGAGGCGAAGGCGGGGGGACCGGCCGCAGTCGAAAACGGGAAAGCACCGCTTCCGAGAGCGCGGAAAAGCCGCAGCGCCAGGAGTTGCCATGTATGCTGCGCCGGCAAATTGGAGGCGTGATGACCGCTTTTCGTCCGTCGTTTCTCGTAACGGCACTTCTGCTCTCGATCCCCGGACTCGCAGCCGCAGGGAGCGTACCAAGGCCGTCCAACGCGAGCCCTGGGGTCGAAGAGGCCCGGGCCGCGGCGGCCCCGTGTGTCGTGGACGCGACGACCCTCTGCTTGAACGCCTCCCGCTTCCGAGTCAACGTCACGTGGGCGAACCCCGACGGAACAAACGGGAACGGGCAGGCCGTCGGCCTCACCTCAGACACCGGGTACTTCTGGTTCTTCTCCGCGAACAACGTCGAGATGGTCATCAAGG
>JBDTRB010000096.1:0-13353 GCA_039931865.1 Acidobacteriota bacterium
CCAGAGGGAGGGAGGAGCCTCTCGGGGCGGGAGCGTGAGCGAACGCAGTGAGCGGAAGCGACGTGGGGGCGGGAGCCGTAGCGAACGAAGCGAGCAGGCCGGCGGTCGAGGCCGCATCCGGCCGAGCCGCCGGCCGGTGCCTTCGCCGCGCACGGCGAAGGCTGCTCGCGCAGTGAGCGGAGGCGACGGAAGGCGACGGTTACATTCGAAAGACGCCGAACTCCGTTTCGGGGATCGGGGCGTTGTACGCCGCGGACAGAGCCAGGGCGAGGGCCGTTCTCGTCTCCGCCGGGTCCAGCACGCCGTCGTCCCAGAGGCGCGCCGTCGAGTAATAGGGGTTTCCTTCTTCTTCGTACTTTTCGCGAGTGGGCCGCTCGAACTCCGCGACCTCTTCCCCGGTCATCGGGGGCTTGTCGGCCCGGATGAGCTGCTCCTGCTTCACGGTGGAAAGGACCGATGCGGCCTGGGCGCCTCCCATCACGGAGATCCGCGCATTCGGCCACATCCAGAGGAAGCGGGGCCCGTAGGCGCGGCCGCACATCCCGTAGTTCCCTGCGCCGAATGACCCGCCGATCACGACCGTGAACCGCGGGACGGCCGCGTTCGCCACGGCATGGACCATCTTCGCGCCGTCCTTCGCGATGCCGCCGCGCTCGTATTCGCGTCCGACCATGAACCCGGTGATGTTCTGGAGGAAGACCAACGGAACCTTCCGGCGCGCGCACAGCTCGATGAAGTGGGTCGCCTTCAACGCCGATTCCGAGAACAAAATCCCATTGTTCGCCACGATGCCGATGAGGAATCCGGAGAGGCGCGCGAAACCGCAGACGAGCGTCGTCCCGTAACGCGCCTTGAACTCCTGGAAGCGGGAGCCGTCGACGAGTCGCGCGATCACCTCGCGGACGTCGTAGGGCTGCCTCACGTCGTCGGGAATGACGCCGTAGATCTCCCGGGCCTCGTACGCGGGCTCTTCCGGCTCCGTTCGCCCCGGCGGGAGCGTTTTCTCGGCTCCGAGGTTCGCCACGATCCCGCGCGCGATCTCGAGCGCATGAGCGTCGTCCTCCGCGAGGTGGTCCGCGACCCCCGACACCCGGGTGTGGACGTCCGCGCCTCCGAGGTCCTCGGCGGTGACTTCCTCGCCGGTCGCTGCCTTCACGAGAGGAGGGCCGGCGAGGAAGATCGTGCCGGTACCCTTCACGATCACGGCTTCGTCCGACATCGCCGGAACGTACGCGCCTCCGGCGGTGCACGAGCCCATCACGACCGCGACCTGCGGGATGCGCTTTGCCGACATCCGCGCCTGGTTGTAGAAGATCCGCCCGAAGTGCTCGCGGTCCGGGAACACCTCCGCCTGCAGAGGAAGGAAGGCACCGCCTGAATCGACCAGGTAAACGCACGCGAGACGGTTGTCTTCGGCGATCTCCTGGGCGCGCAGGTGCTTCTTCACGGTCATCGGGAAGTAGGTCCCGCCCTTCACGGTCGCGTCGTTCGCGATCACCATGACCTCGCGGCCGGCGATCCGCCCGATGCCTGTCACGAGCCCCGCGCCGGGAGCATCGCCCTCGTACATCCCGTGCGCGGCGAGCGGCGCCACCTCGAGAAAGGGAGATCCCGGGTCGAGCAGCGCGTCGATGCGGTCGCGCACGAACATCTTGTTCTGCGCCGCGTGGCGGTCGCGTCCCGTTCCGCCCGCGCGCGCCTTCTCGAGCTCCGCGCGGAGACCCGCCACGAGCGCCTCCATGGCGCGGGAACGCTCCTGGAATTCCGGCGCGCCTGTGTCGATCTGGGAGGCGAGCGGGTCCATGGAGCTCAGCCGACGAATCTGGGAGCCGAGCGACCAGCGGGAGCGAGACGGCCGCGGTACTCCGCGGTCAACTCATCGGGAGCCGAGCGACCAGCGGGAGCGAGACGGCCGCGGTACTCCGCGGTCAACTCATCGGGAGCCGAGCGACCAGCGGGAACAAGACTGGTCTCCTGGCTCACGGCGTCGCTTCACGGATCCGGGCGGCGACGGCGACTTCGTTTCGGATGAAATCGACCAGGGTCTGGGTGGGAGTTCCCGGAAGGAAGATCTCCCGGATTCCCAGCGCCTTCAGCGGCGCGATGTCCTTGTCCGGGATGATTCCGCCCGCGAGCACGAGGATGTCCTCGCCGCCCTGCTCCTTGAGCAGGCGCAGGATCTCCGGGAAGAGCACGTTGTGAGCGCCGGAGAGGATCGAGAGCCCCACGACGTCGACGTCCTCCTGGATCGCCGCCGCCGAGATCTGCTCCGGGGTCTGTCGCAGGCCCGAGTAGATGACCTCCATCCCCGAATCGCGGAGGGCGCGGGCGATGATCTTCGCCCCCCGGTCATGGCCATCGAGGCCGGGCTTCGCGATCAGGACGCGGATGGGCCGCTCGGACATATGGGACGCGAGTCTATCAATCCGACAGGCTGACCGGGTCTCCGACGCGCACGCGATGGCCCGAGACAACGCGGACGGCGACGCCGAGGTTCCCGCCGCGAACCTTCACGAGCGCCTCGAGCATCGCGGGATCGCCGCGTGCGATCTCCGGCCGAAAGCTCGCGAGAAAGCAGTCGTCGGCGGGGCCGGTGACTTCGAGAAGCGTATCCCCGATCCGGAGATGCTGGCCGACCCACCGGTCTTCCTCGAACGCCTTTCCCCCGGGGATGTCGATGACGAGGTTCGCACGCACGCGGATGGGCTCGAGCGGGCATCCGTACGTCCGCTCCGCAAGGCGCAGCGTCGGGCGGGACACGAGGCGTAGCGGCGCGGATTCCGGCGTGACGGGACGCGCGCGCAGGACGATCTCCCGGCCGAGGGTGCGCGAGAGCTCCTCGATCCAGCGGGTGTCCGTCAGCGGGCACTCCCCTCCCCCGGGCTCGCGCACGCGCGTCCAGGCGTCGAGGTTTTCGATGACGAGATCGTCGGCGTATCGGGCGCCGTAGAAGAGAAGCAGGGGCGCGTCGGCGGTCGAGAGCGGAGTGCCCGTCTGCAGGTCGCACAGGTCGTAGGCCCGGTCGCCCAGAAGACCGGGGCCGCCCACCGGCGCCACGTTCGGACCCTCGCCGCCGAGGGGCTCAATCGGGAACCGCTGAAGCGCGGTGAGACTGCCGACGACCTCCGCAAGATCCATTGAGGGTCACGATATCGGAAAGGAAATCGCGCGGTCTTGAAGGCGCGAGAAAGCAGAAATCATATAACATTCGGGCAAAAGCACAAAACACCTTATTTTGTATGGTGGCTGGCCCCGTGAGGCGGTCTCGTGAGAGTCACGGCTCCGCTGGGCCTATCGATCACCCGCGCGGGGCCGCCGCCGTCTTTCATTTGAGGCCCGCTGGAAGGCGCGCCGCGAGATCTTCCCATGCGCGGCGGCGGTGCGAGACCAGGTCTTTCCGTCCCGCCCCCATCTCGGCGAACGTGAGCGCTGATCCCTCGGGCTCGAAGATGGTGTCCCAGCCGAATCCCGAGCCGCCTCGCGGCGATGACGCAATGCGGCCCGTGCACTCGCCGCGTCCCGTCACGATCCGATCTCCGTCAAAAAACGCGACGACACAACAGGCCACCGCCTCGCGGTCGTCCCAGGACGCCAGCATCCGCGGGATCGCGGCGACGCCCGCTCCGCGCTCCAGCCACTTGACGAGCGCGCCCGGAAAGCCTCCCCACGCGCGAATCGACAGGGCGGAATCCTCGACGAGGACGGGCCGCGAGAGATGCCCGAACGCGGCGCGCGCCTTTGCGTCCACGATGTCGCGCGGGTCAAGCGCCTGAGGCTCCGGCAGGTCGAGGGACACGCAGTCGATCGAAAACCCCATCCGGCGCGCCTCTTCCGCCTTTTCCACGCGCGAAGTGACGAATGCGATCGGCGGCACGGCGTCGATTGTAGGTTGCAGATTGCAGATTGTAGAGGGAGGAGCGCGCGGCGCGAGACGTCTTCATCGCGACACGTGACACGCGACACGCGACACACGACACTGACGCTTGCGGGTCTCGCGGACGCGGCTCGGCTCTCTTTGGAAGCCGCCCTTACAATCCTCGCCAATGGCCAACGATCCACCGGGGTGTCCGCGCTGCGGCACCGCCGTGCCCCCGGAGGCCCGGTTCTGCCCTTCCTGCGGGGCTTCCACCTCGCGGCTGTCGCCCGGGCAGGTGCTCGACGGCAAGTACGAGATCCTGGAGAAGACCGGCGAAGGCGGAATGGGCGAGGTCTACACGGCGCGCCACGTCCACCTGGACGAGATCCGAATCATCAAGGTCACGAAACCCGACGCGCTCGGCGAGGGCTCCGAGCCCCGCCGGTTTCAGGAAGAGGCCCGGATCGCGAGCCTGATCCGGCACCCGAACGTGGCGGCGCTCTACGATTTCTCGCGGCTGCCGGACGGGTCCTTCTACATGGTGTGGGAATTCATCGACGGCGTGACGCTCGAAGAGTGGCTGCGCCGCTACGGACCGATGCCGGCGCCGCGGGTTCTGGAAGTCGCGGCGCAGGTGCTGTCCGGGCTCGAGGAGATCCACGCGCAGGGCATCGTCCACCGCGACCTCGCGCCGGACAACATCATGCTGCGCGAGAATCGCGACGGGAAGCTGCTCGCGAAGATCATCGATCTCGGAATCGCCAAGCGCGTCGCGGCGGAAACGCTTCGTATGACGGGCACCGGCATGTTCGTGGGCAAGCTCAAATACTGCTCGCCCGAACAGGCGGGATCGCTTCCCCCGGGCCAGGCCGTCGATGGCCGCAGCGATCTCTACTCTTTCGGAATCGTCCTTTACGAGATGCTGACCGGGCGCCCGCCGTTCGAGTCCTCGACTCCGGAGGGTTATCTCGGCAAGCACCTCCACGCGAGCCCGCCGCCGCTCGACACGAGCCGGCTTCCGGCGGAGATCGCTCCGGCGCTCGCGGCCGTGGTGACCCGCGCCCTCGAAAAGCAGCGCGACCGGCGGTTCCGTGACGCGCGCGAGTTCGCGGCCGCGCTCGCGGCGCTGACTCCGCGCTCGACCGGGAGAGCCGACCTCGACCCGACGGTCGTGGTCCGCCAGGGGGGCGGCGGGATCGGGTGGCTCATCGGAAGCGCCATCGCTCTCGCGATCGCGGCAGCCGCCTTCGCCTTCGTCCTCTATCGCCCGGGGCCGGACGCGCGTTCGACGTCCTCGCCCACCCCGGCCCCCGTCCTCTCGCCGCGTCCGACGACTCCGCCGTCTTCCTCCGACGAGATCGTCGTGCAGCCGCGAATCCTGGAGGATGCGACGCCCGTCCCGCCGCCGGCCCCGACTGCGTCACCACGGCGCGGGGTTCCGACGGTATCCGTCCCCCCGACTCCTCCCCCGGCGCCCCGGCCCACGCCCGCGGCTGATCAGGACCAGTCCGCCTCGCTCGAGCTGCCCGGCGTTGGCGAACTGAACGAGACCAGGATGCGGCGGATGCTCGAGGACTGGAACGGGCGCCCCGCCGAACGGCGTGCCTACCAGGCCGTCCGCCTCGCCTACGTGGCAAACCAGTGGGTGAAGGCGAATCCCGGCGACGGCCTGTCGGCGGAGATCCGCCGCACGCTCCCGAGGACGCTTCGCGAGGATTCGGACACTCTCTGGAACGGCTCGCGCCCCAAGCTCGCCGTCGAAGTCGCGCGCGCGTACCTGCAACTTTCGTTTGCACCGCGGGACACCGAGATCGAGCGCCGGGTCTACGAGGTCCCATCCCGCCCTCAGGGCCTTCGCCGCAAGCGGTTGCAGGAGGAATAGCGGACTCGCGCGAGCCGGACTGAAAGGTCCAGGAAGGCGTCAGAGCCCTTCGCGGCGTTTCGGGGTGACCCCGAGGGTTTCCTCGGGAGAAACGGCGTCGATCACCTTGTACATCGGGACCTGCCCGGAGAGCCCCTTCAATGAGAAGTGTCCCATCTGAGCGACGCGGAACATGCTGCGCGTCGCCTCGTAGGTCTGGGGACCGATGCAGATCTCGCCGGCGCCCGCGACGAATTCCTCCATGCGGGCCGCAACGTTGACGGCGTTCCCGAGCACGGTGTAGTCGACGCGGCGCGCCGAGCCGATCTCCCCGACGATCGCATCTCCGGTGTTCAGCGCGATGCGGACCTGGATCGGCGGCTCTCCGACGGCGGCCCGCCTCGCGTTCCATTCGGCGACGCCCTTGCGCATCTCGAGCGCGGCGGTGATCGCGCGCGCGGCGTGATCGGGCTGGTCTATGGGCGCGCCGAAGAAGGCCATGACCGCGTCGCCGATGAATTTGTCGATCGTGCCCTCCTGGGAAAAGATCGCGTCGGACGACAGCGTGAAGAACTCGGTCAGAAGGGCGGAAAGCTGGTCCGGTCCCATCTTCTCGGACCAGGACGTGAATCCGACGAGGTCCGCGAAAAGTATGGTGACTGTCTTCGTTCTCGCGATCTTGAACGAGCCGGTCGCCGACGCGTCCGCGATGATCTCTTCGACCACCTGCGGAGAGTGGTAGCGCTCGAGCCGCCCGCGGATCCGCTTCTCTTCGGCGACGTGCTCGTGCAGGCGGGCCCGCTCGATCGCGACGGCCGCGAAATTCGCGAGCGCCGTCAGCAGGTCGAGGTCCTTCTCGGTGAAAGTCCCGACGTGAATCGGGGAGTCCACGTGGATCACGCCGATGACCGAGTCGCGGTTCCAGAGCGGGGCGCACATCGCGGAACGGATCTGCTGCATGCGGATCGACATCCCGGCCTCGAACCGCTCGTCCGCCTGCGCATCGGAGGTCAGAACGGCGACTTTCTGCCGGAGCACCATGTCGACGATCGTCCGCGAATACGGCGCCGAGCCGTCCGTCGTCATCCGGCTCGAAGATTTCATCCGCGTGACCCGCAGTTTCAGGACCCCGCTCTCTTCGAGGAGCAGGAATCCGCGGTCGACGGGAAGGTACTCGAAGATCAGGTCCATGACCTTGTCGAGAACCGTCTCGACGTCGTCAGCGGAGATGAGCGTCTTCGCGACCTGCACCAGGATCTCGAACACCTTGTTCTTGTAAGCGACGTCGAGCACCGCCCGCTTCCTGTAGTCCGTCGACTCCGGAATCATCTCGGCCGATTTCTCGAGCCCGAAGTCCAGGTTGAACTCGGAGATCGGCCGGATGCACGTCGAGGTCGAATCGAAAGCCTTCTTTCCGGAGACGGCCGCCGCGGGGACCTCCTGGCGCAGTCGCAGCTGAAAGGTTCCGATCGAGAGCTCATCGCCGTCGGCGAGGACGGACCTGGGAACGAGACGCTCGTTGACCTTCACCCCGTTCGTCGACTGATTGTCGTAGATCACCCAGCCTTCGGGCTCGCGCTTCAAGAGTGCATGGCGGCGCGAGACCGAAAAGTCGTTCAGGACGATGTCGTTCTCGTTCGAACGTCCGATCGAGGCCTCGTCGTTCGCCAGGTTGAACACCTGCGGCCGACCCTCGGTCTCGTAGAGCACTTGCATCATGGGAATGGCGAATTATAAGGAATCTTGCTTCGCGGATTCGAGGCCGCCGCCCCGTGCGGCACGATCAGCGCGCCAGCGTGAAAACGATCCGCACCGTTTTGTGCGACGGGACGGGGCCCGACCGCCCGCGCGCCGGGCGGTATTGCCAGTGCCGCACCGCTTCCGAGGCCGCCTCTGAGAGACCGAGCGGGAGGCCCCGGAGCACCTGCACGTCTTCCACCCGTCCCGCCTCGCTGATCTGGGCGTCCAGCACGACCGTGCCCTCGACGCCGGCCCGCCGCGCGATCTCGGGATAGACCGGGTTCACCTTGGAGAGCAGCTCCGGCGGCTGCTGCGGCTCGTCGGAAGTCTCCTCTCCCTCCGGCCCGGACGGGACCTCTTCAGAAGGCTCCGAGCGGGTAGCCGCCGCGGCGGAAACGTTGTTGACCGTGATGTTCTTGACCTCTTTTGACGGGACGGCGGCAATCTGAGGGCTCTTCGGGTCCGGCGGGACGAGGTCGACGGAAGACGAACCTACGAACGCGAGACCCGCCTGCGACGAGCGGAAGGCGTAGTAGTCATGGTCGACCGCATAGATCGAGATCGCCGAGCCGCGAAGGAGGCGGCCCGCGCGCGGCGCAAACGGAAAGGGCGCAAGGCGGACCGCCGTGTCCTCCGCCACGACCCCGAAGACCGGAGTAAAAGTGAGGATCTTCGTACCCCGCCGCTGCCGGGCCTCGCGGTCCACGTCCCGCTCGATCGACTCCGCCGATAGAAATCCGACCACTCCGCCTGAGGTCTTCGCCTCGATCCAGGGACCGCGGTCCGACACGATCGCGATACGCGACTCCCGCGGCAGCACCCCGACCACCGCCGCGCCGACGGACGGCTCCCGCCGGAGCTCCGCGCCTTCGATCGTGACGGTCGCCGGAGCGGATTCGCCGGCGCTCACGGCGTGCTGACGCCGCGGCCGCGCGACGATCAGCAGCGCCGCGAGCGCGAGCAGGAGCGCGGCCGCCCCCATCACGAGCCCGGCGGGACGCGACCATCGGGTCGCCAGCCCCGCAGCGCTCCGAGCCGCTCCGTTCACGCCGCCGCCCCAAGAAGCTCGATGAGCAGCGCCTTCTGCGCGTGCAGTCGGTTCTCCGCCTGGTCGAACACCGCGGACCGTGGCGAATCGATGACGTCGGCGTCCACCTCTTCGCCGCGGTGCGCCGGGAGACAGTGGAGAAAGATCGCGTCGGGGGCGGCCATCGAGAAGGCGCGCGCGCTCACCCGGTAGTTTTCGAACTGCCGCGCCCGCTCGGCAGCCTCGCTCTCCTGGCCCATCGAGGCCCACACGTCCGTATAGACCGCGCGGGCGCCCTGCAGGCCTTCCTCGAGATTCTCCGTGACCAGGACCGCTCCTCCCGTCTGCGCCGCCGTTTCACGTGCCAGCGCCACGATGCGGGGCGCCGGCTCGAAACCCGCCGGGGTCACGACGGCCACCCGCGCGCCGAGCTTCGCGCCGGTCAAAAGCAGGCTGTGCGCGACGTTATTTCCGTCGCCGACGTAGCACAGAGGAAATCCCCGGGTCCCGCCGAAGCGCTCCCGGATCGTCTGGAAATCCGCGAGGGCCTGACACGGGTGCAGCAGATCGGAAAGACCGTTGATGACGGGAATGCTCGCGTACTGGGCGAGTCCCTCGACCGTAGCCTGGGCGTAAGTCCTCGCCATGATCCCGTCCGCATAACGGGAGAGGACGCGTGCGGTGTCGGCGATCGGCTCCCCCCGCCCGAGCTGCAGATCACGAGAGGAAAGGAACATCCCGAGGCCGCCCAGCTGGAACATCCCGGCCTCGAACGAGACCCGCGTTCGGGTCGACGATTTCTCGAAGATCATCGCGAGCGATTTGCCAGAGAGAGCGGTGCGGTAGTTGCCGGGCTCGGTCTTGACCTTCGCGGCGAGGTTCAGGATGCCCTCGATCTCCGCGGGCGCCCAGTCACTCTCGTTCACGTAGTCGCGTTTGGATTTCATGGCCTCTTCTTCCGATCAGCGGATCAGCGAATCAGCGGATCAGCGTCCCCGTCGTCCCGTCCAGCGCCTCCGGCAGCGTCTCCGCGCGCGCGATGAGCACTTCCCTCCCTCCGGCTTCGATGTAGCGGATCGCCGCGTCGATCTTGGGTCCCATGCTGCCGGGTGGGAATTGTCCCTCGGCGAGCAGCCGCCGCGCCAGAGCGACGTCCATTTCGGGAAGCGCTTCCGCCGAAGGCTTGCCGAAGTCGCGCGACACGCGATCGACACCCGTCAGGATGATGAAAAGGTCGGCCGAAAGGCTTGCCGCGAGCATCGCCGCCGAATAGTCCTTGTCGATCACCGCCTCGACCCCTCGCACCTCGCCTTCATCGGAGACCACCACCGGAATTCCGCCGCCGCCCGCCGCGATGACGACATACCCGCGGTTTACGAGCGACGCCACGACGTCCACCCCGCGGATCGATCGAGGCCTGGGCGATGCGACCACCTTGCGCCAGCCGCGTCCGGCATCCTCGATCATCGACCAGCCGTCGTTCTCTTCGTGCTCGGCGGCGCGCTCGCGCGTGAAGAATGGCCCGATCGGCTTCGACGGGGCGAGAAAGGCCGCGTCCGCCGCGTCGACTTCCACGGACGTGACGAGAGTCGCCACCTCCTTGCGGAATCCGGCGCGGGGCAACTCGTTGGTGAACGCGAGCTCCAGGAGAAATCCGATCGATCCCTGCGTCTGGCCGACGCAGACGTCCAGGGTCTGCGCCGGAATGCGTCCGGACGCGCAGTCCGCCTGGATGAGCAGGTTGCCGACCTGGGGCCCGTTTCCGTGGACCACGATCAGCTCGTACCCGCGGGCCAGGATCGGGAGGAGCCGCCGGACCGCCTGGCGGGCGCGGGCGAGCTGCTCGGCGGTCGTCCCCGAATCCTCCGGCGGCAGGAGCGCGTTGCCGCCGAAGGCGACGACGGCGAGCGGGCGAACGAAGGAGAAAAAACGGGAGGTCATGCCGGAGCGGGGATGGGAGTCGGGAATCGGCGCAGGAGTTGACGCCTCGAGAAATCGGTCCCGCGCTCGAGCTCTCCTCGGCTTCCCCTCACAGGTCCTCGCGCACGAGCGGCATCGCCATGCAGCGCGGACCCCCGCGCGCGCGGGAGAGTTCGTGCGCCGCGAGACGGATGACCGCCTTCCTGCCGGGCTCGAGCTCGGAACGGCCGAGCAGCAGATCGGCCTCGTCGATGACGGCGTAACCCGCCCGGGAGAGCTCTTCCACCGTCTTCACGTTCCGGTCGTACAGGAGGATGACGCCCGGCGCCACTGCGAACGCGTTCGCGCCGTCCGTCCACTGTTCGCGCCGCTCGCTGATCGGGTCCTCCCCGCCGCAACGGATCGGCTTCAGATCGATCTTCGAGGTCTTGAGCGCCGAGAGCAGGTCCCTCTCCGAGGTCCACGTCACCTCGCGCTTCGTCAGGTCGCACTCATAGACATCGGCCTCCTCGGCGCCGCCAGGAAAGATCATCGGGCCGTAGACCAGGCACTCGTCGGCGGAAATCATGGTGAACACCGTGTCGAGGTGCATGTAGGACCGCGCGGGCGGCACGGCCACGACGAAGATGCGCTTGACCGGCGATTTCTTCGCCTTGAGGGTCTCGGTCAGACGCTCGATGGTCGTCTTTTCGGTGCGCTCAGAGTATCCGATCGCGAGCACGTCCTCCCGGAGCACCAGGACGTCCCCGCCCTCGAGCGTCGGACGCATCCGCGCATACGAGGTCGGCCGTCCGTAATCGGCCGAGAACTCCTCGAACCAGAAGATTCCGTCCGGCCGCGCGAATCGGGGGTGGTACTGGAACACGTAGCCCGAGAGAAGCGGTTCGCGGAGTCGCGCGGAGGTGGCCATCGACGCGCGGATCGCACGATCCCCGACCACGACGAGCGGGTCCCGCTGGAAGAACCAGTTCGGAACGGGCGGGAGCCAGTACAGATCGGACGAAGAGACCGCGACGTCTTTTTCGGGCTTCTCGAAGCCCGTCACCAGCGCCGAGGCGAGCGCGGCCGAGGTAAGATCGCGGAGCCGGTAGTCCATGTCGGGTCCCCACCCCAGAATCATGCCGAGGTCCGCGAGGACCGCGTCACGGTGCTCCGGAACCGCGAGCACCTGCGCGAGGAGCGTCTGCGCGTCCAGCACTTCCTCGGCCACGAACCCGAGCACCTGCTGGAACCGGCGATGCTCCTCGCGGGCCCGTGCGCCATAGAGGATGTCGTCGAAAAGGAGCTCCTCCATCATCGCGGGGATCATCCGGTCGATTTCGGGCCCGGGCAGGTGGACCAGGACCGACGAGAGCTTCCCGACCTCGGAATTGACGCGCAGCATGGGAGAAAGTTATCAGCAGGCGAATTCTCCGCTCCCGATCATGAGCGACCGCCTTCGCGACCGGCCGCCACCCGGCAACACTCTCCCTCTCCTCGCGCCCGGCGGAGAGGGTCGCGGTGGGGGGAAATCGCTCGTTCACTGCACGTCAGAATTGCGTTAGCCGATGTGAGGGGGTCCGGGGTCGCAGCACCGCGGGTCGTTCCTTCGCGGCAAGACCGTCCGCGGAGAGACGACTGCTACGACACCGGCGGAAAGAGCGTCACCGACGAGCCCGTTTCCAGGCCATCCAGGCTCTCGGCGTTCTCGGCGATTCCCGAAAGCTTCTCGGAGAAACGGCCGAGCGCCTTCGACGCCTCGTCGTACTGCTTCTGGGTGTTCGAGAGGTGCACGCGCACCTTTGCGAACGGGTCTTCGACGCGGTTCCAGAGGCGGGTCAAGTCGGAGAGCCGCTCCTGGATCTCGAGCGCGCTGCGCTGGAGCTCCATTCCCTTCATGCCCAGCGCGACGGTGGCGAGGTACGCGTAAAGAAGTCTCGGCGAGACCGGGAAGACCTTCCGCTCCATGGCGTAGTCGGCGAGCCCCTGCCCTTCCGCTTCCTCACCGACGATCTCGCAATAGATCGCCTCCGCCGGAACGTACATGAGCGCGAAATCGAAGGTGCCCGCCTCCGGCCGGATGTAGCGGCTCCGGATTGCTTCGACGTGCTTCCGGACGTCCGCGGCGAATTCCCGATGCGCGCGCCGGCGGTCGCCCTCTTCGGCGGCCTCACGCGCGCGGCGGAAGTTCTCGAGCGGGAACTTGCTGTCGACCGGCACGATCCGTTCTCCGACGAAGATCGCCGCGTCCACCACGACGTTGTCCGGAAACCGGTACTGCATCTCGAAGCCCTGGGCGGGCAGCACCTGCCGGAGCGTCTGCTCGAGGAATGCCTCGCCGAGGGCGCCCCGCAGCTTGGGGGGCTTCAACAGGTCTTCCAGGCGCGTCACGTCGCCCGCGAGCTTTTCGATCTTCTGGGACGCCTCGTAGATCTGTCCCATCCGCTGTCCGACGTCCTGGAGCAGCTTGCCGGAGGCGCCCAGGTGGTCGGTGAGGTTTTTCTGCCCGTCGACCAGCCGCTGCTCGACCCCCTGGACCCTCTCTTCGACCGACCGCCGGAGCTCGTCAAACCGCCGGTCGAGCGATTCGGATGCACCGCGCGCCGCCGAAGAGTCGACCAGCAGCCGGTCGAGCCGGGACGCCGCGTCGCGCGACCGCGTCAGCGACAGCAAGGCAAACGCCGCCCCGGCAATCGCGATCGCGATCACCACGAGAAGGACAGTGAGGGTGGTCATGGATACAACGATAGTAAGCGGGATGGACAGATGAGGTCCGAGCGATTGTTGTGAGAGTCGAGAGTCGAGACTCCAGCTTTCGACGTTCAGCGTCAGCCGGGACTCACAGCTTGCTGGAGGTCGATAGGCACGACGACTGTTCCTGCCCCTGACCCCCACCCTCGCCCCGCGCGCGGGTCGAGGTGCAGAGCTGCGCTTCCATCGAAATGGTGGCTGAGCTCGCCCCGAGAGGAG
>JBDTRB010000097.1:0-13336 GCA_039931865.1 Acidobacteriota bacterium
CGTCAGGGTGAGCGGGAGGACTCGAAGACGCGGAACCGCGGCGGTGAACCGGATCGTCGCCGTGCCGCGCAGTTCGCCGTTTCGCTGGATGGTCGTGTCAATCTGGTAGTGGCTCGCCCGCGCGATCGGGCGCGGCCGGTGCGCCGCCTCGCCCTTCGGGTGCGACAGGTACCAGAAGCCCGACCGCGGCTCGTCGAGAGTGAACAGTCCGGCTTCTTCGGAACCGAGCTGCAGATTCGGGGAGAGCCAGTCGAGCCCTGCGGGGTCGAACACCGCGACAGAAAATGGAAGCTTCTTTCCCGAAAACGCGGCGAGGAAGACGCCCGGGTCTTCCGGGGCGAGAAGTCCCTGGAGGAACCGGATCTGCAGGTTCGTATGCATGACCTTCCGCTGCCGGCGGGAAAAGTCCTCCCAGATCTTCACCGCCGCCGCCGGTGCGGCTCCGGAGCTCGAGTGCGCCTGGATCTCGGCCGCGGTCGCGTCTCCGAAGAGCAGGACGAGCGTCTGAAACCGATCGATAAACGGACCCGCAGACTTCTCACCGCTCACGATCGCGAAGAAACGGCTCTCGGCTTCGGAGGCGGGTGTGAGCTCGAACGCTCCCTGGCCCGAGAACACCGCGCCGATCGCGTGCCCCTCCGACGTGCTCACCATCTGAAAGCAGCCTGACTCGAAGCGGAAGCGAAACGCGTCGCGCTCGAGAACCAGGTTCGAGACAGCAAGCCCGGCGCCCGCGGGACGCGCATCGCGCAGAACGGCGTAGGTCGTCCCCTCCGCGAGGCTCACGGCCGCGAGGAGAACGAGGCCCGACAGGACGAAAAAAAACAGACGGAGGCACGACACGAGATCGCGCATGGGAGCTCCTTGGGGGCGAGAGTGGTTGGGGACAAAATAGCACTCCCGCCTCCGCGCTTCAGCCGAGCAGGCACGACGTCCGGATCGTGTGCCGTCATCCCATCAGTTCCTCGAGCGGGGACAGGGAGAAACGCCGCGGCGGACCCTCACGCCTTTGCAGTTCTACGCCGTCAGCGTCGCTCCGATACGGGCGGCTTCGTCGAGCAGCGCGAGGAGGTCTTCTTCCTTCGTACGGAAGTTGACGATGCAGACCCGCAGCGCGGTCCGGCCCTTGAGGATCGTCGGGGCGAGGAAGAACGAGCCGTCTCCGACGAGGCGGTTCACGATCCGGCGGTTGACGGCGTCGAGATCCGCGTCGGAGAGGGTGCGGCCTTCCGGCCGGTATCGGAAGTTGACGATCGAAAGCACCGTATCGGCGAGCCGCTCGAACCCGGGTCGCGCGTCGACCGCGTCGGAGAGGTAGCGCGCTAGGCGGACGTCGTTCTCGATGCTCGCGGCGTATCCGCTGCGGCCGTGCGTTCGCCATCCCATCCAGACCTTGAGCGCCTTGAACCCGCGCGAGAGCTCCACGCCCCTCTCGGCGAACCAGGCGGGGCCGGGAAACGGGCTTTCCGGGTCGGAAGCGAGGTATTCCGGGAAGCGGCGAAAGGTCGCGCCCAGGCGCCCCGGCTCCCGCACCAGCGTCGCGCCCGCCTCGTAGGGCACATAGAGCCATTTGTGCGGATCCGCCGCGACGGAATCCGCGCGGGCGAGGCCGCGAAAGAGCGGCGCCAGAACGGGCGACAGCACGGCCATCGCCCCGTAGGCCCCATCCACGTGAAACCAGAGACCCTCGCGGGAACAAAAATCGGCGAGCGCGTCCAACGGGTCGATCGCGCCGGTATTCACGGTGCCCGCGTTACCGACCACGATCGCCGGATGAAAGCCGGACCGGCGGTCCTCCGCGACCGCGCGTTCGAGATCCTCGACGCGGATCCGGAACTGCCCGTCGGACGGGAGCTTTCGGAGCTGCGAGGTGCCGATCCCGAGCAGGTCGACCGCCTTGTCCACGCACGCGTGCGTCTGGTCGCTTGCGTACACGGTCAGACGCGGCCGGTCCGGCCCGGCGAGGCCGTCCTCCCGGACGTTGCCCGGAGTCTGCGCACGGCGGGCTGCGGCGAGCGCGGTGAAGTTCGCCATCGATCCTCCGGAAACCAGGATTCCCTCCGCATCCGACGGAAACCCGAAGGCGGAGGCGAGCCATTCGACGACCTGCTTCTCGACGTGGATGGCGGCGTGGTCTCCGCCCCAGCAGTTCGGGTTCATCGCGGCGGCCAGGCTGTCCGCCACGACTCCGACCGGGTCCGCCGTCGCGTTGATGAACCCATAGAACCGCGGGTGCGAATTTCCCATCGGGTAGGGGAGGATGTGCTCGCGGACGAACGCGAGCGTCTCTTCGAAGGGAACGCCTTCCTCCGGGGCCGGCCCGGCGAAGAGTTCAGCGGCCGCCCCGATCTTTCCGAAGACCGGCCGCGCTGTCAGGCTCTCGCGGTGACCCGCGATCGCGTCCGCCGCGAGATACCCGAGGCGCCGGACTTCCTCCGCCGGAAGGTCGAATCGCGAAGAGTCATGTGGCGGCGATGTCTCCTTCACGCGGCACCCAGGGACGCGCCTTCGATCGACAGGAGCTCACGTTTCCAGCGCAGGCCCGATCCCTTCGCGCCTCCCGAGTAGCCGCCCAGACCGCTCGCCGCGACGACCCGGTGACACGGCACGATGATCGGCACCGGGTTCGAGCCGAGAGCTCCGCCGACCGCGCGCGCGGCGGCGGGGCTGCCGACGGCGCTCGCGATCTCCCCGTACGTCCGGACGCGCCCGAAGGGAATCGCGCACGTGGCCTCGAGAAGCACGCGCCGGGCGAACGGAGTCGAGTACGCCGCGGGATCGATGGGAACGGTGAAGTCCCGCCGCTTTCCGGCGACGTATTGCCTGAGCTCATCGCAAGCCTTCCGAAGCAGCGGCGTTTCCGACTCGGCCGCGTCGGGAACCTCGTGGCGCAGGCGGGTCGCGAGCGCCGCCGATGATTGCCCGAACATCACGCGGGAGAGACCATCGCCGGTCGAGGCGAGCAGGACCGGCCCCAGGCGAGGGAACTCGCGCACGACGTAGGAAACGGAGACCGTCGCGCCGACTCTTCCCGCCGAGGGCCGCCTCTCGAGGCTGGCGAAGTCAGCCATCGAAACGATCGCGGCGACGTTCCGGCCGTGACGCTCGAGAACGATCCTCTCGCCTCCGAAAGCCACGCGATTCAGGATCTCCGAAAGCCCGGCGCGGGCCTCACTGGCGGGAAGGGTGATCATGAGAAAGCCTCCTTGTACAATTTGTACAAATTATACCAGCGACTTCTCCGTGTCAAGGGGCGCAGAGTCCGCAGAGGACCGGACGAGAGGACCGCTTCCAGGGGTTAGTTCAGTCGCCAGCGGTCTGACTGCGGGCAGCCCCGGCATTCGTCGAAGGCGGCTACTGGTCACATCAGCCTTGGCGAGCGCGGGGAGCGTGAACCAACCCTGTTCCCGGCGTCGCCTTCCAGATAAGTGCGGCCCCTCACCCCGGCCCTCTCCCCGGCGCGCGGGGAGAGGGAGCGGAGCTGCATTCCGTGAGGGGTGGTTAAGCGGGAGCGAGAGCGAACGAAGGGATCGGGCGGGCGTCCGGCCGACGCCCGGTGCCTTCGCCGCGCACGGCGAAGGCAGATCCCGTAGCGAGCGGCAGCGACGGCCTTACTGGATCACCCCGCAGGCCAGCCGCCCGCCGGCGTTTCCGGTCGGCTGCGTCGCCAGGTCATCGGCTTTCTCGTGGAATACGACCGCCCGCCCAACGACGGAGTTCGGTCCGGCCTTCACCGTCAGGAGGTCGCTCCGGACGTCGAGGTCGCCCTTGCCGTTCGCGCCGATCTCGATGTTGCCGAGGTCGCCGGCGTGGCGCTTGTCCGCCATGGGGCCGGCGTGCGGCATCCCGCCCGGATTGAAGTGTCCGCCCGCGGACTTCGCCTCGGGATCGGAGCAGTCGCCCTTTTCGTGGAGGTGCAGCCCGTGCGTGCCGGGGGGAGCGTTCTCGATGTGGATGTGGGCGCGCACGCCTCCCGAGCCGAGCTCGGTGAAGGTTGCGGTTCCCGTGACGGTCGAGCCGCTCTTCGACTCCAGGTCGGCTTTCGCGGAGGGTCCCTCCGAGGAGCCCGCCGCCGGTGTCACTCTGGGAGACGAGCTGGAAGTCGACCCGGACTGAGAAGCGCAGCCGGCCACCACGAAGACGAGTCCGACCAGGGAAATGTCGAAGATCCTGAAGAATCTCATTCGTTCCTCCTTCAAACGGGAATGCGAGAGAATAACCCCGCATTCGGGTTTTCAGGCTCGACCTTCATGACTAACGTGCCGCCCGTGGAAGTTTCTCGCCTCACGATCCTGGCCCTCGTCGCGGGCGGAGTCGTCGTGGCCGTCGCGACCGGGGGGGACCTTTCGCACTTCGCCGGAGGGTTTGCGGCCGGTGCCGGGGCGATTCTCATGCTGTCGCGGGCTCGCCGCCGGCCGGAGATCGGGGACGGGGCGCCTCCGTCCCGGGACGGCATTTCCGAATGAAGGTCTTAGTCGTTGAGGACGAGGAGCGGATCGTTCAGTTTCTGAAAAAGGGACTCACCGAGAAGGGCTACACGGTCGAGACTGTCCGGGACGCGGACTCGGCGATGGCCCGATTCGAAACGGAGACTTTCGACCTGGTCATCCTTGACCTCCTGCTGCCCGGTTCGCGCGACGGGCTGGAGCTCTGCCGCGCGCTGCGCTCGCGCGGCGTCCGGTCCAAGATCCTGATGCTGACGGCGCGCGACACGGTCGAGAACAAGATCGAGGGTCTCGACGCGGGAGCGGACGACTACCTCGTCAAGCCTTTCTCGTTTCGGGAGCTGCTCGCGAGGCTCCGCGCCCTCGTGCGCCGGACGGAGGTGGAAGAGCCGGGCCCGCTCGCCTTCGGCGATCTCACCTACGATCCCGAGTCGCGGGAGGTGGCCCGCCAGGGCGACACGATCCGGCTGACCGCGAGGGAGGGCGCTCTGTTCGAGCTTCTCCTGCGCCGCCGCGGGAAGGTGGTCTCGCGGTCCGAGATCCAGGCGCGGATCTGGGAGGATTCGTTCGACCTTTCTACGAACATCATCGACGTCTACATCAACTCGCTTCGCAAGAAGATCGACTCGGGAGAGCGCGACAAGGTCATCCAGACCGTCCGCGGGGTCGGCTACCGCCTCCGCCCCGCCGGCACCGAGGAATAAGAGAGTGCGGATCTTTTCCCGGGCGCGGCCGGAGCCGCCCGCGCGCGAGGACCCGACGGCGTCGCTTCTCCGGACGCTCATCGAAACGGAAAAGCATCCGGTCAAGCGGATCCCCGAAGCCGATCTCGAGGGCGACGCCCGCCAGATCGCGGCGCGGCTGAACACCCGCCTCGACGCGCTCGCGTCGGCGGAGAAGGAGCAGCAGCAGTTCATCGCGGACGTCTCGCACGAGCTGCGGACCCCGCTCACGGTGCTCCGCGGATCCCTCGAGGTGGCCCTCGAGGAAGACCGCTCCGCAGAGGAATACCGGGAAGCCATCGGGAACGCCCTCCTGGAAGTCAGGCATCTGACCCGCCTCTCGCAGAACCTGCTGTTCCTCGCTCGCGGCGAAAGCGGCCGCGTCACTCTTTCATTCGCGAACATCGACCTCGGACCGTTCATCGCCGACGTCACGCGCGACCTTCTCCCCGCTGCGGCGGACCGCGGGATCGATCTGGCGGCCGAAGTCGCGGACCACCCCGTTCGCGCCTTCGTGGATGCGGGTCGGATGCAGCAGGTCCTGCACAATCTGCTCGAGAACGCGATCCGCTACACGGGGCCGGAGGGCCGGATCCGCGTCCGCTTGTTGTCGACGCTCCACGAGGCGACGATTGAAGTTGAAGACAGCGGGATCGGGATCCCGGCCGCGGACCAGCCGTACGTGTTCGAGAGGTTCTTCCGAAGCGACCGCGCCCGCCGGGCCTACTCGGGCGGGTCGGGACTCGGGTTGTCCATCGTTCGCTGGATCGTCGAGGCGCACAAGGGCGGAGTGGAGGTGGAGAGTGCGGTCGACGCCGGCTCCACGTTCCGGGTGCGGCTGCCGCTGATATGAGCGGGAAGCTGGAGCTTGAGAGTCGACGGTTCAGAGGGGATCGCCGATGCTCCCGCCCCCGGGACCAACCAGATCAGACCCGGCTGGAAATTTGGAAGTTGAAGGCTGAAACCTGACAGCCGACAGCTGATAACTTCCTCGCGTGCGCCCTGTCTTCATCCTCTCCGCGGTCCGCACTCCGATCGGCAGATTCGGAGGATCCTTCGCGTCGCTCTCCGCCGCGGACCTCGGCGCCGCGGCGGCGCGGGCGGCCCTCGACCGCTCCGGGCTTCCTCCGGCCGCCGTGTCGGAAACGGTGTTCGGTCACGCGCGGCAGGCTGGAGGCGGGCCGAATACGGCGCGGCAGGTCTCACACCGCGCGGGGGTCCCGGATTCGGTCCCCGCGTACACGGTCAACAAGGCGTGCGGCTCCTCGCTGAAGGCGCTGACCCTCGCCGCGCTGTCAATCGCGGCAGGCGAGAACGAGGTGGTGCTCGCCGGCGGCGCTGAGTGCATGTCCGCCACGCCCTACCTCCTTCCGCGCGCCCGCTTCGGCCTCAGGATGGGAGACGGCGAGATCGTGGACGGGATGTATCGCGACGGCTTTCTGTGCCCGCTCTGCGGACAGCTCATGGGAGAAACGGCGGAAAATCTCGTCCGCGAGTTCGGGATCTCGCGCGCCGAGCAGGACGCGTTCGCGCTCGAATCGCAGCAGCGCGCCCGCAGGGCCGTCGAGGGCGGTAAGTTCGACGATGAAATCGTGCCGGTCGAGGTCCCGGGGAAGAAGGGGTCGGTCATCGTGTCGCGCGACGAGCACATCCGTCCCGACACGACTCTCGAATCGCTCTCGAAGCTCCCTCCGGTCTTCGATTCGGAGACAGGGACGGTGCACGCCGGCAACTCGTCCGGGATCACGGATGGTGCAGCGGCCCTCGTACTCGGATCGGAAAAAGCGGTCGGGCGCGCGGGCGTGGAACCCCTCGGGCGTATCACCGCGTGGACATCGGCGGGCGTCGAGCCCTCGCGCATGGGGGTCGGACCCGTTCCCGCGATCCGCGCGCTTCTCGCGAAGACCGGGCGGACGCTCGCGGACATCGACCGCATCGAGCTGAACGAGGCGTTCGCAGCGCAGGTCCTCGCGTGCGCCCGCGAGCTCCCCCTGGACCTCTCGAAGGTGAACGTCCACGGCGGAGCGATCTCCCTGGGACACCCGATCGGAGCGACCGGCGCTCGGATCTCGACGACGCTTCTGCACGAAATGAAGCGCTCGGGCTCGCGCACCGGTATGGCCACCCTGTGCATCTCGGGGGGCATGGGGATGGCGGTCCTCTTCGAGCGATGAGCCGCAATCTCGAAGCGGGCGGGTAGAATCCTGCGATGCGCATCGCGCTGACGCTCGACAGAGATGCGGGGACCGGGGAGGGCAACGACTACGTGCGTTCGCTGCTCGGCGCCGGATTCGAGCCGGGCGAGATCGTGGTGCTACAGCCTGGAGCCGCTGTTGACGGGCGTTACGACGGCGTCGTCCTCGGCGGTGGCTGCGACGTGGACCCCTCGCGGTACCGGGAGCGGGCGCTTCCCGACGCGGGCGTTGAGGTCGACCCGGAGCGGGACGCGCTCGATTTTGCCCTGTTCGACCGGGCGCGCGACGAGGGTGTTCCCGTCCTCGCGATCTGCCGCGGGCTCCAGGTCGTCAACGTCGCGCTCGGCGGGACGCTGATCCAGGACATTCCGACCCAGCAACGGACGGATCTCCGCCACGAGAGTCCGAAAGGGGACAAGACGCGGCGCGAGCACGAGGTGACGATCGCTCCCCGGAGCCGCCTCGCGGCCGTCGCGGGTGCGGCGTCGCTCGAAGTCAACAGCCGCCACCACCAGGCGATCGCGCGGCCCGCTCCCGGACTCCTGGTCACGGGCCGGTCCGCGGACGGCGTGATCGAAGCCGCGGAAGGCCCCGCGGGGAAGCCGTGGCTGATGGGCGTGCAGTGGCATCCCGAAAATCTCGCGCCCGCCGGAGATCCCGCCTCCGTCCGGCTATTCGCCGAGTTCGCCCGCGAAGTCGTGAGGAAGGTAAGGGGTGACGAGTAAGGGTTGAGGCGGACCGGAGGTGGAGAAGTCAGTTTTTCTTCCCCCGTCTAACCGCTGACGCCTGACCCCTACCCCCCGGCGTGACATCCTTCATCGCCGTCTGAAACGCAAAGAGGAGTTTTCCCAATGAGATTTCGTTCGTTACTCGTTGCCGCCGCGATGTTCGGCGCCGCCCTCACGTCTCACGCGCAGACGCCCGCCGCGGCGACGCCGGCACTCACCGTGCAGAAGGTCGCGGAAGGCGTCTGGATGGCCGAGGCCGAGCAGGGCGCGAACATCGGCTGGTTTCTGGTTTCCGACGAGGTCGTCGTGGTGGACTCGGGCAACGACGCCGCCACCGCCCGGGCCGTACTGGCGAAGGTGGCGGAGACCGCCGGCAAGCCCGTGAAGTTCGTCGTCGTGACGCATGCGCATGGCGACCACGCCGGGGGTGTCGCGGTCTTCGCCGCGGCGGGCGCGCAGATCCTCTGCCACGAGAATTCCGCCCCCGCGATCGCCTACGTGCTCTCCGGCGGAAAGCCGGGCGTCAGCGCGGGAGTGCTCGGGATCTCCGACCGTCTGGTCTTTTTCGGGGGATCGCGGCGCGCGGCGGTGTACTACCTGGGCGCCGGGCACACGAACGCGGACCTGATCGTCCTCCTTCCGGAAGAGAAGATCCTGTTCTCCGGCGATCTCGTCGTCAATGGCAGGCTGCCGTACCTCCAGTCCGGGGACGCGGACCCGAACGGCTGGGAGCAGATCCTCACCCGGCTCGCTTCCCTGGACGTCGAGAAGGTGGTGCCGGGGCATGGAAAGGTCGGAACCCGCCAGAGCGTCGGCGATTCGCTGGCCTACGTTCGGAAGATCAACGAGCTCGCCAAACTCTTCATCCAGACGCGCGTTCCCGACGAGTTGTACGAGATGAAGCTCCGCGAGCCGGAGAACCGGATCACGAACGTGATCGTCGGCCCCGACCACATCGCGAACGTGCGCGCGGCCGTGAAGCTCGAACGCGCGCGGCTCGACAGGGCGGCCGCGACTCCGACCCCGTCCGCTCCGGCTGGCAAGCCGACCGCTGTCCCGCCGAAGAAGAAGAACTGACGCAGGGCCCGCTGGCGGGAGTCACGGTCCGAGCGGAGCCCGCGGAGGGCGGTCTCGTCCGGCTGCGGATCGAGAAGCCGCCCGTAAACGTGCTCTCCCGATCGGACCTCGAGGACCTCGCGAGGGCGGTCGAAGCGCATCCGGAGGCCCGCGTCCTGATGCTGACGGGGCTCCCGCGCGCTTTTTCGGCGGGAGTCGACGTCGGCGAGCACGCGCCGGAGAAAGAGGCGATCGAGCGGATGCTCGCGGCGATGCGGCGCGCGCTCTCGGCGCTGCTGGAGACATCGGCCGTCACGATCGCCCGCGTCTCGGGCGCGTGCCTCGGCGGGGGAGCGGAAATCGCGGCGGCGTGTGACGTCATCTTCACGGCGGAAGACGCGCGGATCGGATTCCCGGAAATCCGGCTCGCCTGCTTTCCTCCGGGTGCGTGTGTCCTCCTCCCCGGCCGGGTTGGAGCGGCGCGCGCGGCGGCCTGGATCCTGTCGGGCGACGCTGTCTCCGGGCGTGAGGCTCTGGAGGCGGGCTTCGCGTCCGAGTGCTATCCGGCGGGCGAGCTTTCACGCGAGACCGACCGCTTCGCCGCCGCTCTTCTTTCGCGCGGCCCGGCGGCGGTGAAGGCGGCGACGCGCCTGCTCCGCGAGCCGCGCAGGGAGGCGCTGGCGAAGGGTCTTCCAGCGGCCGAGGACGCGTACCGCTCGCTTGCCGGAGATCCCGATCTCGCGCGCGAGGTGCGGAAGTTCGAGGCGCGCCGGAGGAGCTGACGAGGACGCTGCCTCGCTACAATCCAACCCATGATCGTGTATCTGAACGGAGAGCTCCTCCCGCGCGAGCAGGCGAAGATCTCTCCGGACGACCGGGGGTTCCTGTTCGCCGACGCGATCTACGAGGTCGCTCGCTTCTGGCGCGGCCGTCCGTTCCATCTCTCCGAGCATCTCGACAGGATGCGGGAAGGCCTCGCGACGCTCCGGATCGCGGTCGATCCCGCTTTCTACCCGGACGTCGCGCAGCGGCTCCTCGCCGCGAACGGGCTGGCCGATGACGACGCGATCGTCTACGCGCAGATCTCACGCGGCGCGTACCCGCGCTCGCACTATTTCCCGCCCCCGGACACCCCTCCGACCGTCTACGCGTTCGCGCGACGGGCCGACTCGCCCCCTCCGCCCGAGGGCGGCCACGCGATCCTGGTCCCCGATGAACGCTGGAGCCGGTGCGACATCAAGAGCGTGATGCTGCTCCCGAACGTGCTCGCGGCCCAGCGCGCCCGGGAGGCCGGCGCAATGGATGCGATCCTGGTCCGCGACGGTTTCGCGCTGGAGGGCACGAAGGCGAATCTCTTCTGCGTCATCGAAGGGGTCGTGCGGACCGCCCCGAACGGACCGCGCATCCTTCCCGGGGTAACGCGGGGGGCCGCGATTGCCGCGGCGCGCGCTCTGGGACGGACCGTCGAGGAGCGCGCTTTTACGGTCGAGGAGATGCTGGCGGCCGAAGAGGTGTTCTTCGCATCGACGACCCTCTGGACCTATTCGCTCGTCCGGATCGACGGGTGTCCGGTCGCGGGCGGGCGTCCCGGCCCGCTCGCCGCTCAGCTCCGCGACGTGCTGTCTTCGGACTTCATGCGCGGGTAGCGCGCTTCGATGATCGAAGAGATCCCGCCCCGGGAGGAGAAGGTCCCGATGATCTCCATCCGTATCGGCCGGCACGCGGCGACGCAGTCTTCGAGGATCCGGTTCACGGCATTCTCGTAGAAGATCCCGACGTTCCGGTAAGCCACGATGTAGAGCTTCAGCGACTTGAGCTCCAGGCACAGCCGGTCGGGAACGTAGCGGATCGTGAGGTGTCCGAAATCCGGCAGTTCGGTCTTCGGGCAGATCGCGTTGTACTCCGGAATGACGACGGAGATCTCGTAATCCGGATACTGGTTGGGCCAGGTCTCGATCGCCGGAAGCTTCGCGCCGATTCCCGCCCGGGCATGCTCGTCCGTGTATTCCATCGGGGGCGCATGGTATCGCGGCAGGCGCAGGGATGCGGAATCCCGGGGAACCGGGCGTGCCATGCTGGTCTGCGATGGGCGGAGAGCGATTCGATGAACGATGAGTCCTGAGTTTTCGGGCGCGAGCGGGGACAGGGAGCCCCTCCGACGACTCTCCGTCGCTCTGTTCACCCTCCTTGCCGTGCGAATGATTTTTCATGCGTTTTACGTTCCCGCCTACGAAGGCCCCGACGAACCGTTTCATCTGGCCCGGGCCGCGATGTTTGCAGACGAAACGCCGGCCCGCGCTCTCCAGGGCCGGGAAGTCTCGGGAGTGATCGTTGCGTCGATCGCCGCCCACCCGTGTTCGCCGGATCTGCGCCGGTCTTTCGGCTGCCCGCCGTTCGAGCACTCGGGCGCCTTCAACCTGCTGAGCAGGACCGGCGCCGCTTCTCCCGCGGGTGGCTATCCCAATTACGAGGCGCATCAGCCCCCCCTCGTCTATCTCGTCGTCGGCGTCCTGTTCCGGATGCTGCCGAAGTCTCCCGAGGGCCGTCTTCTCTTCTTTCGACTTCTCTCGGTCGCAGCCATCCTTCTGGCCGTCGCCGTTCCCCTGCGGCGTCTGGTTGGGTCCGAATCCCGCTTCGCGGTCGCAGGACTTCTATTGGGTCTGCTGCCCGGCGCGGCGGAAGCGCTGGCCCGCGGCTCAAACGACGCGGCTGTTTTCGCCTGGGCCGCCCTCGTGCTCGAGCGGACGTTCCATCGCGGACGATCGTGGGAGATCGTGGGCCTGCTCGCGATCGGTCCCCTGATGAAGTTGACGGCCTTCCCGATCGTTGCGGTCGTCGTCGTCTTTCTCTGGCTGGCCACCCGGCGCGGAACGGCGGTATTCGGTGCCATCGCCTCCTTTCTGGTCTTTGCCGCGCAGGCCGGACGCGGATGGCTGTGGGGCGGGTCGCTCGAGCTGAACACCGGGAAATTGCCGGGTGGAGAAACCGCGGCGATGTGGGCCAATGGGCTCGCGAGATCCGCCTACACGTTTGTCAAAACGGTTTTCTGGCTGGGGGAGTGGAGCTTTTTTCGCGCGCCGCTCATCCTGGTGGTCGGGTGGTTCGGATTGGTCGCCGCCCTGGCGGTTCTCGTGGCCCGCTCCTGGAGGAGGCGGGGGGCGCCGCTGCCCGATCTCGCCGGGCTGACGTCTGCTGTTTCGGCGTGTCTCGTCTTCGCCGTGCTGCACCGCGGTGTCTTCGGCCAATGGGGCGGCCTCGGCGGCTATTACGCATGGAGCTGGGCGCCCTGGCTGTTCCTGGCGTCGCGACCGGTCCTCTCGCCCCTCCGTGGACGCGGTCTCGTGTTACTCGGAGCGTTCGTCGTCGCGGCGAACTTGTGCTGGGTTCAGAAGGCGCTTTCCCTCTACGGGATATAGCGGCGCATTCTTTCCCGTCGCACTAGTCGATTCCGGCTAAGATTCGCGCCCGTGGAAACACTCAAGCAGCTCTTTCACCAGCTCACCGACGTCGAGACGCTGGTTCGCGTCGGGGGTCTCACCGCGATGGCGCTCATCGTCTTCGCCGAGACGGGACTTCTCGTCGGTTTCTTTCTTCCCGGAGACTCGCTCCTCGTGACCGCGGGCGTTTTTGCGGCGACGGGCAAGTTGAACATCTGGCTGCTCATCGGCGTTCTCACCGTCGCGGCCATCGTCGGGGACACGGTCGGCTACTGGATCGGGCGCCGCGCCGGCCCGGCCCTCTTCCGGCGGCCCAAGTCGCTGCTCTTCAATCCCGACCACCTGAGGCGCGCGCACGACTTTTACGAGAAGCACGGCGGCAAGACCATCATCCTCGCGCGGTTCATGCCGATCGTGCGGACGTTCGCTCCCGTGGTTGCGGGGATGGCGGCGATGAACTACCGCCGGTTCGTCTCGTTCAACGTGATCGGCGGCGTTCTCTGGGTGGTCTCGATGAGCCTGATCGGATATTTCCTCGGGCAGTTCCTCTGGGTGCGCAAGAACATCGAGATCGTGATCCTGCTCGTGATCTTCGTTTCCGTCCTGCCGGGAATCATCGCCTTCGGCCGGGAGTGGTTGAAGGCCCGGCGGACCGCTCGCAGCTAGCAGGCTGCTGAAAAAGAGTGCGGGATGGCGTTGCGAGCGCCGCGGGGTCGGATGCAAGGCGCCGCGACGAAGGCGATGCAGTTCGCA
>JBDTRB010000098.1:0-13138 GCA_039931865.1 Acidobacteriota bacterium
TCGGACGCGGACCGCATCGATGGGTACGCGGACGTACGGATCTCCGGCCCGCTGCGAGCTGCGAGCTGCCCGCTGTACGCAACCGTACAAAACAAAGGCGGGCTCTGCGAAAACGCGTTCCTTGAGTACGGGGGCGTACCGACCCCTCATGTCTGGCACGACTAATTTGGCTGCCTATGATGACTTCCGCCGGACCCGATCTCGATCGACAGATCGAAAAAAAACTAAATGGCGACGCCAAGAAAAGGACGCCGCCCTATTCGACCAGCGAGAAGGCTGCGAACCGCCTTCTGCGCCGCCTCGAGATGCAGGACATGCCGTGCACGATCGAAGAGGTCGACGGCTCCTGGTTCTGCACGTTCTGGATCGTTCTGCCCAACAGCCGCGAGCGACTCTCGACCGGGAGCGGGGAAACGCGCGCGCTCGCGGTCGCACGCGCCGTGATGAACGCCCGCCTCGGAATGGGAGCGAGCCTCTCCGCCGTCGCCGATGGGATCTCGAGCCGCCTGCACTGGGCCCATACCTCCGGCGCCCCCGACGGGCCCCGGTCCTGCGCGGGGTGCGGTACGGATCTCCCAACCCGAAATCGGGAAGTCGCCAACCGGTTCTGCACGGTCTGCTGGTGGCGGAGAAACCGCGCGGGCGGATCGGCGACGGACGAATCGCCGAGCGCGGCAGACTCGCCGGACCGGAACGTGACAGCGATACCGATCCTTGCGGAAACCGCCCCATCGAGGAGCCTTCCCGCAGAGCCCGGAAGCTCGTTTCCCGGGGCGGCTCCCGAATCGGACTGACTTCGGTCGAGGCTCCCCTCGCGGGTGAGCGGGAGCCCAAGCAGGCTGCTGAAAAAGGGTGCGGGATGGCGTTGCGAGCGCCGCGGGGTCGGATGCAAGGCGCCGCGACGAAGGCGATGCAGTGCATCGGGGAGGAGCGGGAACGAAGCAGACGGCCCCGCGCCGCCGCAACCCGAAGGGTGGACAGGCTTTTGCTCGCGTCTGTAGGACGAAGACCCTGGAGTGCCGACATGTCGAGTCGATGAGAAAGAGACCTCGAAGTCGAATGCAAAAGCCTGGACACGACACCCGCAGGCTTTTTTCAGCAGCCTGCTAGTTCGCGCCGAGGCTGGCGAGCCGGTCGAACTCCCGGCGGATGACCATGTAGCACTCGCACGACGCCCCCTCGAGCCCCTCGCGGTCGAGGATCTCGATTCGCCCCTGGCTATACCGGATCAGGCCTTCCTGCCGCAGCTCGCCCGCGGCGACCGTGACCGTCGCGCGGCGGACTCCGAGCATCATCGAAAGGAATTCCTGGGTCAGGAAAAACTGGTCGCCGTCCACCCGATCGTGCGTCATGAGAAGCCAGCGCGCGCACCGCTGCCGGAGGGTGTGAAGCCGATTGCACGCGGCAGACTGGGCAATCAGCCTCAGCAGCGTCTGGGTGTAGTGCTGAATGATCTCGAAGAGAGGTCCACCGTTCTTGATTTCATTGCGGAACGCGGAAGCCTTCATCCGAAGCGCCTGTCCCGCGACCTGGACGAACGCTTCGAGGGAGACGGTGCCCGTTTCAATGAACATGGGCAGACCGACCATGCCTTCGTTACCCACGGTAGCCGCTTCGACGGTCGAGCCGTCTTCCATGGTCGTGACGATAGATGCGACGCCGTTCAACGGAAAGTACACGTCGGTGATCGGCTTGCCCGGTTCGTGAAGAGATTGCCGGATATCGAACCGGATCGGCTGCAGAAATGGCTCGATTCGCTTGAAGTCTTTCGAGGGGAGCGAGGCGAGGAGGTGATTCCGCGGACCAGGCTTTCCCCTGGTCGTGGGACTCGGCTTTGCCATGATGCCTTTCTCAGGGTGTGGGCCGTGTGCCTGGAGTCCTGGGTGTCAGCGCACAGTACAGTTGGCCACCGTACGAAGCGGTACGTCAGCGGACACCTTGGATCGAGAAAAGCCCCTGAAAATCGATTGTTTGCCGCCGTCGACCGGCGGCGGCCCCGCGTGACGCCATCCCGCCTGACGCCATAGAGTGCGGATCGCAGGAGGCGCCATGCCCCAGACCCCTCACGTCGAGAAGCACTTCACTTCCTCCGCCACGATCCGCGACATCGTCATCGGGATGTCCGACGGACTCACGGTGCCCTTCGCGCTCGCCGCGGGGCTTTCCGGCGCGGTGAACTCGACGCACGTGGTGATCACCGCCGGCCTGGCGGAGATCGCGGCCGGGTCGATCGCGATGGGCCTCGGCGGATACCTGGCGGCGAGGACCGACGCGGAACACTACTCCGCGGAGCGCGCACGCGAAGACCGGGAGACCATCGAGATCCCGGAAGAGGAGACGCGGGAAGTGATCGAGCTCTTCGAAGACTACGGAGTGCCGCACGGGTCCGCCGTCGAGGCGGCGCACGCGCTGCGGAAGGACCGCAAGCGGTGGGTCGACTTCATGATGAAGTTCGAGCTCGGTCTCGAAAAGCCGGATCCGGCGCGCGCCCGCACGAGCGCCTTGACGATCGCCGGCTCTTATGTGGCGGGCGGGCTGATCCCCCTCGCGCCGTACTTCTTCGTTCCCGAGAACAGATCGGCGCTCCTCGCGTCGGTGGCGGTGACCATCCTCGCTCTCTTCATCTTCGGCTGGATCAAAGGTCAGTTCACCGTCAAGCGCCCGCTCCGAAGCGCCTTTCAGACGACGGTCGTCGGGGGACTCGCCGCGGGCGCAGCGTTCGCGATCGCCAAGGCGATCACTTGAGCGGAGCGCGAGCGGCGATCACGATTCCCGTGGATCTTCCCCGAGGAGTCGCGTACTCTTAGACGACTCACAACCAATTCAAGGACACCGGAGCAGCCGCCACCATTGCGTGAGCCGAGCCTTGCCGAGTGCAATTCTGCGGGACAGCCCCCCGCCCGGCCGAAGGCTCCCGACGCAACCCCCCGGGGGCGGGTCCCCTCCCTGACGTCCCCACGAGACCTCCAGGAGGCCCGATGAAGCGCGACGAATTCGACAGGATCCGACTGCACCTGATGTTCTCGGGTGTCTGCCCAGCCTGTGGAGCTCCGATCGACCGCGACAGCCTCCTGCAGCTCAGGCTCGCCTGCGCAAATCCCACCTGCAGCTTCTCGTACCAGGCGGCGTTGAATGAAAAGTTCGAGCTCCCCGTCGCGGCCGACCGACCGAGCCCGGCGCGTTTGCCGCTCAGAGAAAGCTAGGGACTACCGTCGCCTCCGCTCACTGCGGGAGCTGCCTTGGCCGTGTGCGGCGAAGGCACCGGCCGGCGGCTCGGCCGGATGCGGCCTCGACCGCCGGCCTGCTCCCTCCGTTCGCTTCGGCTCCCGCTTAGCCACCAGCTCGACATGAGCGCAGCTATGCTCCCTCTCCCCGCTCGCCGGGGAGAGGACAGGGTAGGGGGAGGGTCGGATCTAAACGATTGACAGCGCTCGAAGGGAGTACCCCGCGACGCGGGGCTCGGCGGGCCGGGCAAGCTCCCTCCCCGAGGCCCGCCTCCGGATTTTGCCGCAGCAAGAACCTTTTTTCCCTTCGGTCGTACTTGACAGCATCAAAGCTAAAAAATTAGCATCTGCTAGTTTTTTAGCACTCAGGAGGCAGGCATGGCAAAGAGAGCTCTCGAGAGGTTGAGTCGCCGCGAAAGGCAGATCATGGAGCTCATTTACGCGGCCGGTCAGGCGACCGCCACGGAGATCCTCGACCGGCTGCCCGATCCCCCCTCCTACTCGGCGGTGCGCGCCCTGCTGAAGATCCTCGAGACAAAGGGGCATCTCCGGCACGTCGCAGACGGCACCCGCTACGTCTTTCTTCCGACGGTCGCTCCCGACCGCGCCCGCCGGTCGGCAATGCAGAGCCTTCTCCACACGTTCTTCGAGGGATCCCCCGAAAAGGCCGTGGCGGCGCTCCTCGACGTGTCGCGGTCGGAGCTGTCCGAGGGCGAGCTCGACCGCATGTCCCGCCTGATCGAAAACGCTCGTGAGGAGGGGCGCTGACATGTTGCACGCCGCGCTGACCGCGATCCGCTTCGGTCTCGATGCCTCCCTGAAGGCCACGCTCCTCCTCGCGCTGGCGCTCTGCCTCGCCGCTGCGTGGCGGCCGCTTTCGGCCGCCTCCCGTCATCTGATCGTGCTGCTCGGCCTCGCCGGTGCACTCGCCCTGCCGCTGATCGCCCCTCTGGTTCCTTCGATCTCGATCCCTCTGGTCCCGAGCCTCCTGCCCGCCGCGACCTCGACGGCAGCTCGGGGCGACCGGCCGATCGTTTCCGATTACGTTTCGCCGCGCCCGGCCGACCCGATGTCGCCCGAAGTCGAGGCGGTCTCATCCCGCCGCGACCTCGCCATTCCGGACGACGGCGCAACATCAGAGCCGGACGCCGTCGTTTCGGTAAAGGCGCCCGCGGAGCCCGGAAGCTGGGCCCCGTGGATTCTGCTGGTCTGGGCGGCAGGCGCGATGTTCTCGCTCGCCCGCCTCGCCCACGGCTGGATCCGCATCCGCGCGATCGCGCGCGCCGCGAGCCCCGTCGAGGATCCGGAATGGATCGGGTCGACACGGGAGCTCTCCCGCCGGATCTCCCTGAAGCGTTCCGTGCGGCTGCTCGCCAGCACGGATGTCCCCGTCGCGATGACGGCCGGCCTCCGCCGTCCCGTCCTTCTCGTTCACGAAAACGCGCGCAAGTGGCCGGCGGACCGCCGTCGCGTCGTGCTCCTGCACGAGCTCGCGCACGTGCGGCGCGCCGACTGGCTGACACTCCTTCTCGTGGAGCTCACCGCCGCGCTCTACTGGTTCCATCCTCTCGTTTGGCTCGCGCGCCGCGAAGCGCGAATGAGCGCGGAGCGTGCGTGCGACGACCTCGTCCTCGACTCGGGCACGAAACCCTCGGTCTACGCCGCGCACCTGCTCGGCATCGTCCGTTCCTTCTCTCCGGGCGTTCGCGGCTCTCTACCCGTGCTGGCGATCGCGCGTCCTTCGCAGTTCGAGGGCCGCATGCGGGCCATCCTGGCTACGGGCCTCCATCGCCGGGGACCGTCGCGCGGGCAGATCCGCGCGGCGGCCCTCGGCCTTTTTTCCGTCGTCCTGTGTCTCGCCTCGCTCGAGCCGTGGGCTCCGCGCGCCGCGGCCGGTTCGGCGCCCGTCGAGATCGCGGACGGCAGCGGCGTCTGGACCGGGACTCCGGAAGCGGCCGTCGCGAGCGAGCAAAACATCCCCGAGGCGGCGGTCGAAACGTGCGCCAAAGCGAAGACCGCGCCGTCGCGCCTCGCGAAGCCGGCGGGTCTGGACCGCATCTCCACGGGTGAGATCGCGGATCCGAAGTCCGCTCCCGAAAGTCCTCCGGCGCCGTCCTTTCAACGGGCACCCGGCGCTCCCGCTCCGCCGCCCGCGGGCTTCGTCCTCGCGTCGAACGGAAAGGGCTCCGGCAGCCGCTGGTACCACGAGGGGATGGAAGCTCACGGCGACGGCCGCTACAACGAGGCGATCGCCGCGTTCCAGAAGTCGATCGAGCTCGGATACAGGGAAGGAGCTTCGAGCTACAACATCGCGTGCGGCTACGCTCTGACGAAGGACCTCGACAAGGCATTCGAGTGGCTCAAAAAGGCGGAACAGGCGGATTTCGACGTCAGCGGTTATCTGGAAAGCGACGATGATCTGGACCATCTCCGCGCGGACCCGCGCTTTGCGGCGCTGCGACGCGAGTCGCGCGAGGCGGAACGGAAGAAGGAACACGACAAATCGGAGGTTGTCCGCCGGCGCTACGAGCGCCTCGCGTCCGGCAAGGGCAATGGGGACGGATACTTCTCGGTCGGACGTGAGCTCCTCCACGCCGGCGAGAACGCTCTCGCGGCGGAGGCGTTCCGGAAATCGGCAGAGCTCGGCAATCGTTCGGGGACTTCTTTTTACAACGCGGGCTGCGCGCTCTCGCTCGCCGGAGAGAAGGCCCTGGCTCTCGACTCGTTGCAGAAGGCGCTCGAGAACGGGTTCGACGATCCGGGGATGTTCCGGAAGGACGACGATCTGGACAACGTGCGACACGAGCCCCGATTCCATGAGATCGAAAAGCTCGCGGACGAGCTCGCGATGCCGTCCATCGGATGGAGCCAGAAGCTCCTCCGCTCGACCTCTCGTTCGGAATGGGGCAACGCCGCGCGGCGCGCCCGTGAAATCGCGGCCCGGCATCCTCAGATGGGCAGGGTCTGGTACACGCTCGGCTACGCCGAGATTCGCAGCGAACGCCCGGCGGCGGCCGCGGAGGCGTTCCAGAAGGCTCTGGATCTCGGGTACCGCAAGCCCGCAACGCTCTACAACCTGGCTTGCTCGTTCGCCGAGCTCGATCAGAAGGACCGGGCGTTTGACTTCCTCTTCCGCGCCTTAGAGGCCGGCTACGACGGAAGCTCGATGCGCCACGACGAGGACCTGGACCGAATCCGCCAGGACCCGCGGTTCCGCAAAGCCGAAAAGATGGCCGAGAAGATATCGGGAAAGAACGAGGACAACTAGGCGGCGGACTCTTTCATAACCTGAGACGCATCCGGAAACCGGCTGCTCAGCCGAGCCGCGGAAGCGCTCCGATTGCCTCCGGCCCCTCCCCGACCCTCTCTCCGAGCGCGGGAGAGGGAGTTCCCATCGCTTCGCCGCGCACGGCGAAGGCAGATCCCGTAGCGATCGGCAAGCGCGCGCCTAAATCCATGGACCCACGATGGACGCGAGCAGCAGCGCCAGCGCTCCCACCACGGTGGCGGAGAGCGCGCCGACGTAGAGCGGCTTCGCTCCCAGCCCCCGGAAGACGGAGAAGCGCGTCGTCAGCCCGACGCCTGCCATCGCGGTCGCGAGCGCGGCGCCGGACCAGGTCTCGCCCAGTAACTTGACGAGACGGGTCCACGCGGCTCCGTCGAGGAGACCCCACGCCAGCCCGGTCCTCGCGAGCGATGCGTCTCCCGCCGAGCGGACGAGCGCCATCGCCACGAAGCCGGCGACGAAGATCGGAAAGAGGGTCCGCAGGCGGATGCGCGCGCCTCCGGCACCGCCTTTTCTCCGCGCATGGCGGTACGCGAGGAACGGAACGACAGCGGCGAGGAACAGGTTGCGCGTGAGCTTGGTCACGGTCGCGACTTTCAGCGCCCGCTCGTCGTGGAAGAGCTCCTTGTAAGAAAGCGCCGCGCCCATGACCTGAGATGTGTCGTGGATGCCGGTCCCGAGGAAGAGTCCCACCCCCGCGGAGGTCGGGCCGAAGAGCGCATGCGCGAGATACGGATAAACGAACATCGCGAGAGCTCCAAAGAGCGTGACGTTCGCGATCGTGTAGGCCACTTCGCGCTCGTCCGCCTCGATCGCGGGCGCCACAGCGAGCGCGGCGGTGACGCCGCAGATCGCCGTCGAAGCGGCGGCGAGCGTGCCGAGATTTTCGGAAACCCCGATGCGGCGGGCAAACCACGTCGTGACGACGAGCGCGACGACGACGATCGTGGCGACCACCGGAACGGCGAGCGCTCCGAGGGACGCGACATCAAGCAGCGAAAGCCGGATGCCGACCAGGATGATCCCGAGCCGCAGCAGCTTCTTCATCGCGAAGTGAAGACCGGGCAGAAACAGGCGGGGGACGCCCGCCGTGTTCGCGACGAGCATGCCGACGAGAATGGCGACCATGATTCCGGAGACCGGGCTCGGGCGGCCGGCAGGGTCGATCCCCTCGAGACGCAGGAGCCCCCGGCCGAGAAGCGACGCCAGCGCGTGTGCGGCGAGCATGACCGCAGCCGCGAGCGCGATCCCCGGGAAGAGGGTGGGCGCGTCCGACCAGGCGACGCCCAGCACGGCGCCGGCGAGCCGCGACGGAGTTCGGACCGGTCGGAATGGAGGGGACTTCGGAGGAGAGGAGGAATCCTCCGCCCCGCCGCCGCTGTTCTTTTCGGAGTCCATGCGGCCATCATCCCGGCAAACGCCGCCCGGGTAAAGCCGGGACGCGGAGATACGATCGCGCCCGCGTCCGGGCGACGCGCCGAAGGAGACGGGACGGATGCACAAGATCGAGCGGGCGAAGTTGAAGCCTGGGATCGCGATCGAAGACATCGCGGCCGGGAGGATCGCCACCGCGGCGGGAACCCCCGCCGGCGTCATCCGGGGAGAGGCGCTCATCTTCTGGGATCCCCGGGTGCCGGGGAAAAAGCTCGACGCGATCGATACCGACCAGATCACGCCCGCCGCCGACTGCGTCTCAGAGAGCCTCGAGACACTGGACGAGCGGTGGAAGGCGGGGTCCTTCCGCTACCTCATGCCGGATTTCCGCCAGCGCGTGCACGCGGGACAGAACTTCGTGATCGCGGGCGACCGGTTTGCGATCGGCTCATCGCGCGAGATGAGCCCGGCCGGGCTGAAGGGCCTGGGCGAGGAAGCCGGGCACGAGCTCGTCGTCGTCTGCGGAAACAACATGGGCGACATCTTCCGGAGAAACTCGTTCAACCTCGGGCTTCACGTCGTGCAGAGCCCGGAGGCGGTCGAAGACGCGCGCGACGGCGACCGGTTTGCCTTCGATCCCGACACCCGCGCTCTCACGAACGAGACCTCCGGGAAGTCGTACACGCCGGTTCCTCTCTCGCCGAAGGAAGATGAGATCCGCAGCACGGGCGGGATCTTCGCCGTGGGACGCCGCGAGTTCCGCGATTCCGTCGGACGGTCCCCCCAGATCGTGTGGCCCGACCCCGACCAGGCGCGCCGCATGACGGCCACCGAACAGATCGTCTGGGCCCACCGGGTCGACAAGGACGCCACGGTGCGCCCCGGAGCCACGGTGCGGGTGTTCGCCGATCTTCTCCCGGCCTCAGACGGAACGGCGCCGTTTGCGATCCACACGTTCAACCAGATCACCGGCGGCAACGCGATCTTTCCGCGGCAGGCCGCGATCGCCAACGACCATTTCGTGTTCACAGGAAAAGAGGCCGATGACCGGCAGACCTCCATCGGCCGCGAGTTCGCACGTCGCCACGAGATCGGGAAGCCTCGCTACGCGGATCCCGGAGACGGAATCTTCCACTTCTACTTTCCCGAACAGGGGCTCGTGCTCCCGGGAATGTTCATACCGGGCGCGGACTCGCACAGCCGGGCCTATGGTGCTTACGGAGCGGTGGGATTCGGCGTCGGATCGACGACGCTCGGCTTCGGGTGGGCGACGGGCGCCATTTACTTCACAGCCGCAAAGCAGCGCCGCGTCGTGTTTCGCGGCCGGCTGCAGCCCTGGGTCAGCGGCAAGGACATCGTGCTCGAGTTGCTGCGGCGATGGGGCGCGAAGCAGTCCTCCGGGATGTCCGTCGAATTCGTCGACGCCGAGAAGCAGCTCCCGATCGCCTACCGCAACACGATCGCCAACATGATGGCGGAGGCGGAGGCGTTGAACGGGATCTTTGCGCAGGACGAGATTACCGAAGCCTGGTACCGCGAAAAGGGACTCGATCTCCCCTATCCGCGCGTCACGCCCGGCGCGGACGCGGTCTATGAAATCGACGAGGGCCTGGAGCTTTCCGAGATCACGCCGATGATCGCGAAGCCCTTCTCGCCGGGAAATTCATTCCCGGCGGCGGAGGTGGCGCGCGAGCGCCTCGGGTTCGACAAGGCCCTCATCGGTTCCTGCACGAACGGGAGCTACGGCGACCTCCTCCAGGCGGCGCTCGTGCTGCGCGCGGCAAGAGGTCAGGGCTTCACGAAAGTCGAGCGCGAGTTCACGGTGTTCCCGGGATCCGGAGGAGTCGGCCGGCAGATCGAAACGGCGGATCCGCGGCTGGAAGGCGAATCGATCGCCGACGTCTTCCGGTCCGTCGGCGCGCAAATCCGACAGTCCTGGTGCGGCCCCTGCTTCGGCCAGGGTCCCGATGCCTTAGAGAGCGGCCAGCGCGCGATCACGTCGTTCAATCGAAACTGGCAGAACCGCATGGGCCTCGGCGGCGAGGGTTATCTCGCAAGCCCCGCCGTCGTCGCCTCCTCAGCCCTCATCGGCTACATGGCCGGGCCGGAGGAACTGGGGCTCACCTGGGAGGCGGAGAGGTTCGGGGTCTAACGTCTAGCGGCGGCCCGGTCGAAGGGCGCCGTCCTCGAGTGTCCATTCGGAGAAAAACGCCCTCGCAACAGGCCGGCCTTCCCGCTCGCAGGGGGCCGCCCGTCTCGTAAACGCCCGGCCGGCGCGGCTTTCGCGCGGGCGACCCGCACGGCGGGACCGGGCCCGAACGTTGCAGGACAGCCACTCAGAACCGGAGGACCTCATGGACACACCTCGACGACGCCCTGCACTCACGACAGCGAGCACGCTGGTTCTCGCTGCGCTCTCTCTCGGATTCGCCGCCGCGCAGTCCTACCCCGACACCGACTCGCGCGACTACAACGGCGAAGAGATCCGGCAGACGGTGGCCCGTATCTCATTTCTCGCGGGCCCCGTGTCCTACGCGCGAGGTGATGACCCGAACAACTGGCAGGCTCCCGACCTGAACGTCCCCGTCACACTCGGCGACCGCCTTTACACGGGTCGCGGCGGACGCGCGGAGCTTCAGATCCATGGCGGCGCGGCCGTGCGGTTGAACGCCGGCACGGACCTCGCCGCTTTGAACCTGACGGACGATACGAAACAGTTTTCCGTGAATTCCGGGGCCGCCAAATTCCTCATCCGGCGCCTTGGTTACGACGAAGTCTTCGAGATCGACACGCCAAATTCCGCCATCACCATCGAACGCGCCGGCGACTACCGCGTAGACGTCGACCCGGACGGCTACACCCGCGTCGGTGTGCGCCGCGGACGCGCGATCGTCGCGGCCGGGGGCGGACAGGTGACGCTCGACGCCGGAGACGAGATGAGCATCGACGGGATCGAGGATCCGCGTTATGACGTGGCGGACCTCGGCCGTATCGACGCGTTCGATCGATGGGTCTCGGAGCGCGAGAATCGCATCGCGCGAGCCCGCTCGAACCAGTACGTCAGCAATGACATCGTCGGCGTCGCCGATCTCGACGACTACGGCCGGTGGGAAGACATTCCGGAATACGGGCACGTCTGGTCTCCGATCTCAGTCCAGGCCGGCTGGGCGCCATACCGCGTCGGCCATTGGGTCTGGCAGGATCCCTGGGGGTGGACCTGGGTATCGGGCGAGCCGTGGGGCTGGGCGCCGTACCACTACGGGCGCTGGGTGACCTCCTCGTCACGCTGGTACTGGGTGCCGGCGGCTCCGCGCGTCTCCGTCCGCTACGCCCCGGCCCTGGTGGCCTTCGTCGGCGGGGGGCCGGGGTTCTCGGCGACGGTGCGCACGGGCAGTCCCGGGTTCGTGGGCTGGTTCCCGCTCGCGCCGCGCGACCCCTTCAACCCCTGGTGGGGGCGGCGGTCGAGCGTGCGCGTTGACAGCGCCCGATACGTGAACCGCTCGTACGTCACGGTCGTCCCCCAGAACACCTTCATCTCAGGAGGGCTCGTCGCCCGCAACGTCGTGACGGACCGCGGCGTGCTGCGCGACGTGGTGTCCGCCCCGGTGCTGCGCGGGCCGTTGCCAGTCCTCCCGACCTCGGCGTCTCTCCGAATCGCCGTCCACGCCGACGGGCCGCAGGCTCCCCGGCCCCCCGCCGCAATCCTTCAACGCCAGGTGGTCGCGCGGATCGCGCCGCCGCCGCCGCCGCCCGCTTTCTCGACGAAGGTGGAGGCGATTCGGGAAAATCGCGGCGCTCCCGTCACCGCGGACGTGGCGGCGCGGCTGGTCGAACGCCGGGCGCCGGCGCCGATCGTCGCCATACGCCCCGTCGCCGCCGAACCTGGCCGGATGACGCTGTCGCCCGGGCACTCTCAAGGCGAGAACCAGCGCCGCTCGGCTCCGGAGCCGATTCCGGCGGCGCCCCCGCGTGGTCGGCCCCTCGCCACCACGGATCGCCCGTATGCGTCCCCTTCGAACGCGCCCGCCCCCGCGCACGTCGAACCGGCGCCTGGCTCGCCCGCGTCGCGTGTCCCGCCTCAGGGCGGGGAGCAGCGCCCGGATGACCGCGGGAGACCCTCCAAGCCGCGTGAGGTTCAGCCCGCCCCCCCGGCAGCCGCCCCCCCGGTCCCTGAGCGTCCTCGAGCTATGGAGCCCTCTCCGGCACCTCCGATCGAGCGCGCTCCGGACCGCCGGCCCAACCAGGACTGGCGCCAGCGTCCCGTCGAGCGCGACCGTTCGGGCGACGCTTCGCAGCCCACCCCGGCGGCTCCGCCCGAGCGCGGCCGCGGACGAAATTTCGGGCCGAGGGACAACGCTCCTCCTCCCACACCCCGCTCCGTCGAGCAGGAGAGACGGGCCGCTCCCCCTCCCGCTGCCGCACCGCCGGCTCCCCCGGCAGCGCCCGTAGAACGCGGGCGGCCGCGGGATGTCGCTCCGCCCCAAAACGCGCCGCCTGCCCGTGGCCTGGAGAGGAACCCGGTGGCCCCGCCGCCGACCGCCGTCCCCGCGCCTCCGCCGCCGCCGCCGCCGCGCGACATCGAACGGAGCCGCGGAAGGGATTCGGGAGGCCCACCTCCCCCTGCCCCGCCCCCTCGCGACGTCGGGTCTTCCCTGAGGCCGTCGGAGCGCGAGCGCGCCCCGGCTCCGCCCGCTCCAGGCCCTCCGGTCGCGGCGCCGGCACCGCCCGAGCGCGGACGTCCCGCCCCGGAGGCCCGGAAAGACGAAAAGACCGTAACGCCGACCGCCAAGGCTAAGAAGGAAGAGAAGAAGGACGAAAAAAAGGACGAGAAACCCGAGAAAAAGGACTGAAGACCCCGTACTCGGCAAGGCGAGAGATTTCAGGCTCACGAGGAGGGGGGCGTAAAACGCCTCCCTCCTTTTCGCGTTTAAATAGAGAGCTTTAAGCCACCTCCGCGAAAGTTGACATTAATGTACGGTTTCCATATGTTCTCTCGTGCGAGGGAACACGATGGCGGCCGACAACAGCTCCGTTCTGGAAATCACAAACCGCGAGTACCGCGCGGGGTTCGTCACCGACATCGAGTCGGAGTCGATCCCTGTCGGCTTGAACGAGGACGTGGTCCGACTGATCTCGTCCAAGAAGAACGAGCCCGAGTGGCTCCTCGAGTGGCGGCTGAAGGCCTTCCGACACTGGACGACGATGAAAGAGCCGACCTGGCAGAACGTCCACTACCCGCCGATCGACTACCAGG